>CAZWRQ010000073.1:5303-19530 GCA_964636395.1 uncultured Holophagales bacterium | reverse complement strand
ACCGCCCCCGGGGGCGGTCAGAGCGTCGAGCCCGGGTCGCGCGCGTAGACGACCGGGACCGCCCAGTCGAGAGGGCCGCACGCGGCGTCGCACCGGACCGCGAGGCGGGCCTCGCGCGCCGCGTCGCCCAGGGCCCGCCCGAGCGCGAGCGAGCGATAGAGCTCGCGCGCGAAGACGACGGCCGCGGTGTCGAGGACGCTGAACTGGTTCGCGACGACGGCGGGGACCCCGGCCGCCACGAGCGCCGGCGCGACGCCGCGGGCGAGGTCGCCCCGGCTCCCCCGCGCGCTCTGGCAGGCATTCAGGACGACGAGGGCGAGCCCGCGGCCCTGAAGGAGCGTCTTCAGGACGGGCGCCTCGACGGGGGCGACCCCTCCGCTCTCCGATTCCAGGACGAGCGCGCCGACCCGGCGCTCGGCGTCCCACGTGCCGTGTCCGACGAAGTGGAGGACGTCGCAGGGGCCGTCGGCCACGAGCCGGTGGAGCGCCTCCGCGGTGACGGCCCGCTCGACGCGCAGCCGCACGAGGCCCGACGCCACGAGAGGCGCGAGGCCGGCACAGATCGCCTCGGCTTCCTGCTCCCACGAGAGCGGCGAGAGGCCCGTCGGCTGCGCCGCCGCGACGACGACCGAGATCCGGCCGCGCCTTCGCCGCCGCATTTCGCACGGGACGGCCGTGACGACGTTCCTCACGAAGCAGGCCTCGGTCGCGGCGAGGAAGGCGCGCCGGTGAGGGTCGAACGCCAGCTCCCACGGCTTGTCGGCCACCCAGTCGAGGAGCGACGTGAAGACGACGTCGGTCGCCCCGCCCGAAGCGGCCCCGCGCGCCGCGTCCCAGAGCCTGCGGACCTCCCCGGGGAAGAGCGTCTCGAAGAGGACGGCGCCCCAGCGCTCGAGCGCGGCCTCCGATGGGAGAGGCCGTCCGTCGCCGTCGAAGTGGGCGCGGAGGCGCTCGTGCCCGCGGATGATCTCCCTCCAGGCCTCCCCTTTCCGCGGCACCTCGGCCACGACCCGGGCCGTGCCGTACCGGGCGAGAAGGTGCGCCCTCAGGTCGCGCCGGTCGCCCGGCAGGAGAGTCAGCTCGAGCGCCTCGCGACGGGCTTCGCCGATCCGGGGAGCCGCGGCCCGGCGTGACGGCCGGGAGTGCTTCGCTCCCGCGTCGGCAGCGGGGGTGGACACGATGGCGGGAGCCCGGCCGCGGCGGCGCTCGGCCGCCCCGGCGTGGGCCGCCGGCTCGCCCCCGAGCGTCGCGGCGAGGAACGCGATCGCCTCGTCGCGCGAGAAGAGGTCGAAGTGGTGGGCGGACGCGGCGCGCCCCGTCCCGCCCGGGCCGAGGAGCGCGCCCCTCTCCGCAGGCACCCGTGCTCCGCTCGGCCGGTCGAGGACGAAGCACCCCTCGGTCGGGACGACGAGGTCGTTCGGCTCGCCGAAGAAGCGGTCGGCTCCCGCGTCGAGCAGGCGGCGCGCGATCGCCCCTGTCGCCTCGTGCCGCGCGGCGAGAGCCGAGTAGGCGCCCGGGAGGGCGCGCGTCCCGAGGGCGGCCACCGTCTCGCCGGTCGGGTCCATCGCCGAGAGCCCCGGCAGGAGCGTCGTCACGCGCCGCGCGAGCCAGAGGAGCGCCTCGACGACGAAGGCCGCGAGGAGCGGCGCGGGCGCCTTCGGCAGCAGGTCGACGAGGTTCAGCCAGCCCGAGAGGGCGAGCTCCCAGCGGTCGGGCGAGGCGAGCGGCGTCCCGAGGTTCGGCACACCCGCGAGGACGGTCCGCCCTGTGGCGATCCGGCTCGCGACGGGGCCCACCTCCTCGGGCCGCTCGAGGAGTGTTCGCAGGACGAGGCCGCCGCGGGAGTGGGCCACGACGTCGAAGAGGAACGGCTCCTCTCCGGGCAGCGCCGCGGCGAGCGAGCGCGCGTTCTCGGCGAGCGTCCTGCTCAGAGTGAAATGGTCGTAGCCGACGATCCGCTCTCCGTAGATCGGCTCGAGCGCGGCGAAGAAGCCGCTCCGGGCGAGATCGGCGAACGCCGACGCCGTGCTCGAGAACGTCCCGTGGAGGAGGAGGAGGTTCCGGGCCGGCGGCGGGGCGAAGAGCGCGGGAGACGCGGGCGCGAGCTGGCCGTCCCGCAGCCCTTCCGGCGTCACGTGGACGATCCCCTCGGCGAGGCCCGCGTGCCGGAAGGCCGCCTCCTCGAACGCCCGAGCCAGCGTCGCGGCGGCGCGCGCCTCGACGCGCGCCCCTGCGCGCAGCACGAGGACGACCGCGTCGCCGGCCGGGCCGCGCCGCCCGGGCGGCCGCCGGAGCGGCAGCTCGAAGACGCCCTCGGCGGCGCCGCGGCGCGGCGCGCCGGCGGCCGGCCGGTGGATCGAGAGCGCGCCCGAGGGCTGCCGGAGGACGACGAGGAGGTCCTCTCCGCGGCGCGCCGGCAGGACGACCCGCGCCACCCCGTCCGGCGCTCCCGGCCGGGGCGCGAGCCGGAGAGTCCGGAGGAGGTCGAGCCTCCCTCCCTCCGTCAACCGGCGTCCGAGCGGCTCGGGCGCCGCGCGGCGGGCGGGCGTTTCCGTCCACCCGCGCGGCGCCTCGCACCGCACCTCGTTCGCGCGTTCGTTCGCCATCGGTCTCTCCCCCGGAAGGGGCATCGTACCGCCGCCGGCGCGGGGGCGCCGCGAAGGCGAGGGTGCACGCCTCTACAATCTCGGCACATGTCGCGTCCGCCCCGCATCGAGCTCCCGGGAGCCCTGCACCACGTCTCGTGGAGGGCGCTCGAGCGGAGCCCGCTCTTCCGGGACGACGCCGATCGGGAGCGATTCCTCGCCGACCTCGGGCGGACCGCGTCGGAGCGGGGCTGGATCGTCCACGCCTACGCGCTCCTCGGGAGCTCCGTCGAGGTCCTCGTCGAGACGCCTGCGCCGAACCTCTCCTCCGGAATGCGCGCCCTCGGCGGCCGCTACGCGCAGGCCTTCAACCGGCGCCACGGCCGGGGCGGGCCGCTCTTCGACGGGCGCTTCCGCTCGCTCCTGATCGACTCCGGGACCGCGTTCCTCGACGCCGTCCGCGTCGTCGCTCTCGCCCCCGTGAGGGCCCGGCTCGCGCGGGCCGCGCTCGACTGGCGCTGGTCGAGCGCTCCGGCAACCGCCGGCCTCGCCGAGCGCCCGAGCTGGCTCACCGTCGACGCCACGCTCCGCCGGCTCTCGCCGGCCCGGCCGCGCGCGCGCGAGCGCTACCGCCGGCTCGTCTCCGACACCCGGAACATCAGGCCGCTCCGGGAGCGGGCCGTCTCGCGGGTCGTCGTCGGGAGCGCGGAGTTCGCGCGCGAGGTCCGGCTCCGTCTCGCCGCGCCGCTCCCGCCGTCCGATCGGCCGCGCCCCGGCGCCGTCGAGCTCTCGCGCGTCCGGGCGGCCGTCGCCTCGCGGTTCGGCGTCCCCGAGCCGGCCCTCGTCCGGGCCGGCGCGCACGAGGCGAAGGTGGCCGCGATCTGGCTTTCGCGCCGTCTCACGGGCCTCTCGGGTCGCGAGGTCGGAGAGGCCTTCGGCGTCCGCCCCGCGAGGGTCAGCAACGTCCTCGGCGACGTCCGGACGGGGCGCTGGAGGGCGCTCCGTCCGACGCTCGAGGAGATGGAGAAGAGGCTCCTCGCGGAAAATGAGTGAACGCCCCATCTCCGTCCACAAGCTCGGCGGCACCTCGCTCGGCGACGCGGAGCGGATCGTCCGGGCTGCGCGCCTCCTTGCCGCCGCCTCCCGACGCCGCCGCGTCGTCGCCGTCGCCTCCGCCATGGGCGGCGCCACCGACCTCCTCCTCCGCGCCGCGCACGAGGCCGAGCGGGGCCGGCTCCGCCCGGCGCTCCGGAGCGTCGCCGAGCTGAAGGCCCGGCACGAGGCCGCCGCGGCCGGGATCGCCGCCGCGACCGGCGCGTCCGTCCCCTTCGACCTCGCCCCGTTCGGCGAGCTCGAGACGGCGCTCTCGGGGATCGCGCTCCTGCGCGAGCGGACGCCGCGCGTCACCGACCTCGTCGCCTCGTTCGGCGAGCGCCTCTCGGTGCCTCTGCTCGCCGCCGCCCTCGAGGCGACGGGCGTCCCCGCCCGCGCCGTCGACGCCCGGACCTTCCTCGTGACCGACGCCGCCCACGGCGCCGCGACGTGCGACCGACGGAAGACCGACCCGCGCGCGCGGCGCCTCCTCGGCCGGCTCCTCGCCGAGGGGATCGTCCCGGTCGTCACCGGCTTCGTCGGGCGTTCGCCATCGGGAGAGACGACGACGCTCGGCCGCTCCGGCTCCGACACGACGGCCGCCCTCCTCGGCGCGGCGCTCGGGGCGAAGGAGATCGTCATCTGGACCGACGTCGACGGCGTGATGACGGCCGACCCGCGGATCGTCCCCGGCGCCCGCCTCCTGCCGCGCCTCTCCTACCGCGAGGCCGCGGAGATGACCTACTTCGGCGCGAAGGTCCTCCACTTCCCGGCGGTCCTCCCGGCGGTCGCCGCGCGGATCCCGCTCGTCATCCGGAGCTCTTTCGCGCCGGACGGTCTGGGGACGACGATCTCGGAAAAGGGGGACCCCCGCCCCGGCATCCGCGCGGTCACCGCCGTCTCCGGCCTCTGCCTCCTCTCGCTCGACGGGCGGGGGATGACGGGCGTGCCGGGGATCGCGGCCCGTGTCTTCCAGACGACGGCGCGGCTCGGCGTCTCCGTCGTCATGTTCTCCCAGGCGTCGTCCGAGCAGAACATCGCCATCGTCCTGCCCGAGGCCGACCGCTCACGGACCGCGGCCGCCCTCGTGCAGGAGTTCCGTTACGAGAAGCTCGTCGGCGCGATCGACGGCGTGGCGGCGAAGTCGCCGATCGCCGTCGTCGCCGCCGTCGGGGACGGGATGCGCGGCACCGTCGGCATCGCGGCGAAGGTCTTCGCCGCCGTCGCGCGCGCGGGAGTGAACGTGGAATCGATCGCCCAGGGCTCCTCGGAGTGCAACATATCCTTCGCCGTCGACGAGAAGGACCGCGTGGCCGCCGTCCGCGCCCTCCACGAGGCGGTGGCGCCGTGAGCGCCCGCGTCCGCGCGTTCGCCCCCGCGACCGTCGCGAACCTCGGCCCGGGGTTCGACGTCCTCGCGGCGGCCCTCGACGGCCCTGGCGACACCGTGATGGCCTGGCGGTCCAAGAAGCCGGGCGTGCGCCTCGTCGAAGTCTCCGGCGACCGGGGGCGCCTCCCCCTCGACCCGGAAAGGAACACGGCCTCCGTCGCCGCCACCTTCGTCCTCGAGGCCGCGGTCGCCGCCGGTCGCGCGACGGCGCGCACCGGCGTCGAGCTCGCCCTCGCCAAGGGGCTCCCCCTCGCGAGCGGCCTCGGCTCCTCCGCCGCCTCCGCGGCCGCCGGGGCGAAGGCCGCCGCGCTCCTCCTCGGCGAGCGGCGCTCGCGCGTCCTCCTCGAGGCCGTCCTGCGCGGCGAGCACGCCGCCGACGGCTCCTGGCACGGCGACAACGGCTTCGCCGCGATCCTCGGCGGCCTCGTCCTCGTCCCCTCCTCCGACCCGGCCGACTACGTTCCGCCGGTCTCCCTTCCGGTCCCGCCCGGCCTCCGTTTCGTCCTCGTCCACCCCGACGCCGAGCTCGAGACGAAGGACGCGCGCATGGTCCTCCCGCGCGAGCTGCCCCTCTCCGAGTCGACCCGCCAGGCCGCCGCCCTCGCCGCGCTCGTCGACGCCCTCCACCGCGGCGACCTCGCCGCTGCCGGCGCCTGGATGCGGTCCGACCGGATCGCCGTCCCGCGGCGCCGCGCCCTCGTCCCCGGCTGGGACGAGGTGACGGCCGCGATGAAGAAGGCGGGCGCCCTCGGCTTCACGCTCGCGGGCGCGGGGCCGACGATCCTCGCCCTCTCGGAGGAAGGGAGCGCGCCAGCGAAGATCGCGAAGGCGGCCGAGAGGGCCTTCCGCGCGCTCGGCGTCGAGGCTCAGGCGACCGTCCACGCCGTCTCGCCGCGGGGGGCGCGGGAGGAGTAGGGCCAGCCTCCGCGGCGACGGCGCGGCCGCCACGTTCGGTCGTCGGGTCGACGACGGCCTCACGGCAGGCCTCGGGGCCATTCGGAAGGCCGGCGCCTCGTCAGCCGAGACCGGTCGGCTCGTCCACCTCGATCTGACGGACGATCTCGAGGAACCGGCGCACGGGCCCGAGCCGGTCGAGCGCCTCGACGACGCGCTCCAGGTCGAGCGAGATGTACTCGTGCGCGATCACGTTCCGGAAGCCGGGAAGCGGCTCGAGGTCTCGCACGAGCCCGACCGGAAATCGCGGGTCCGCGCCGAGCGCCCGGACCGCGCCGAGATAGTCCTCGAAGCGTTCGCCTCTTCTCGCGGCGAGCTCGCCGGCGACGTCGATGACGAGCTGGCAGACCGTGAACAGGGAGAAGAGGACGTCGTTGTGGAGGGAGAGGTCCCGACGGAGCGTCTCCGCGTCGGCAACCCTCGGTCGGATCTCGTCCAGGTGATCGAGGTGGCGCCGCAGCTCCACGAGCCGCTCCACGAGCCACTTCATCGCGCGAGCGCCTCCAGCTTTCGCGCGCGCGTTCGGCGAAGGAACGGCTCGAGGTCGGCCGACCGGAGCTGGACGTCGCGGCGAAAGGCGTGATCGGCCTCCGGATCGGCGCACGCCACTCGGACGCCATCCAGCACCACCCGCCGAGCAAGGAGAGGGGGAGCATCGTTGAGGATGACGACATCGACGTCGCGGATTCCGACGAGCCCGGGCAGGAGAGAGGTCAAGCGGACTCTCTCCGCGAACCGGGCGGCGGATCCGATGTCTCGAGAGAGGAGGACTCCGACGTCGAGATCGCTCTCCCGGTGGCTCCGATCGTTCGCCCGGCTCCCGAACAGGTAGGCCGAGACGAGCCCTCGCGGCGCCGCCTCCGCGACGGCTCCGGCGAGCGTCGTGGCCACCTGCGCGGAAGCGCTGCCCGACGGCTTCATGGCACGAGCAGGCTAGCACGGAGGCTTCCGGACAGATCTCGGGCGGCCCGCGGTCCTCGCGGCGACCCGTTCCGGTCCTCTTGTGCTGAAATCCCGTCGTGCACCCCCTCTCCCGCCTTTCCTGCCTGGAGTGCGGCGCCTCCTTCGCAATCGAGGAGGTGCTCACCGAGTGCCCCGCGTGCGGCGGCCTCCTCGAGGTCCTCCACGACCTCTCCTCGTTCGGGAGGTCGGGCCGCGGGTGGCGCGACCTCTTCGACGGCCGGCGCTCCGCCTTGCCGAACGCCGAGACGCCCGCGCACGAGAGGAGCGGCGTCTGGCGCTACCGCGAGCACGTCTTCCCCGCGCTGGCGCCGGAGGAGATCGTGAGCAAGCCCGAGGGGGCGACGCGCCTCTACCGCTGTGCCGAGCTCGGGAAGGAGCTCGACCTCGCGCGCCTCTTCGTCAAGCACGAGGGGGAGAACCCGACGCTCTCTTTCAAGGACCGGGGAATGACGGTCGGCGTCTCCTGGGCGCGGCACCTCGGCCGGACCGACGTCGTCTGCGCCTCCACCGGCGACACCTCGGCCGCCCTCGCCTCCTACGCCGCCGAGGTGCCGGGGATGCGCGCCGTCGTCCTCCTCCCGGAGGCGAAGATCACCGGCGAGCAGCTCTCCCAGGCGCTCCACCACGGAGCGCTCACGCTCGGCCTCGCCACCGACTTCGACGGCTGCATGCGGATCGTCGCCGACCTCGCGCGGACGCACCCGGTCTACCTCCTGAACTCGAAGAACCCGGTGCGGATCGAGGGGCAGAAGACGATCGGGCAGGAGGCGATCCACGACCTCGGCTGGGAGGTCCCCGACTGGTTCGTCGTCCCGGTCGGCAACGCCGGGAACGTCTCGGCGATCGGCAAGGGGCTCCGCGAGTGGCTCGGCCTCGGCGTCATCGGGAAGCTCCCGCGAATCGCCGGCGCCCAGGCCGAGGCGGCCGACCCGTTCTACCGCTCCTTCCTCACCGGCTTCGCCGAGCGCGTCACGCGGACCGCGGACGAGACGGAGGCCTCGGCGATCCGGATCGGGGCGCCCGTCTCGCACGCGAAGGCTCGCCGCGAGATCGAGCTCTCGAACGGCACGGTCACGCGCGTTTCCGAGTCCGAGCTGATGGTGGCGGCGGCGATCGCGAACCGGCACGGACTCGCGATCTGCCCCAACTCGGCCGTCGCCCTCGCCGGCGCGGCGAAGCTCCGCAGGGAGGGGACGATCGGGAGGGACGAGACCGTCGTCGTCGTCGCGACGGCCCACGCGATCAAGTTCTCGGGGGCCGCCGTCAGGTACCACGGAAGCGCGGCGCGGCAGGCGAACCCGGCGCGGAGCCTCCCCGCCTCCCTCGAGGCGGTCGTCGAGCAGCTTCGGCGCTGAAAGACGCGGGTACACCGCTCCCGCGGAGAGGGCGGGAGGCTAGTCCTTCCGCGTCCGGATCAGCATCAGCGTCGACGAGCCGACGTCGAACTCCGACCGGTTCTCGAGCTCGACCTGCGAGATCCGCTTGTCGGCGACGTAGGTCCCGTTCGTCGAGCCGAGGTCGACGAGGAAGACCTTGTCGTCGGAGATCTCGATCGCGGCATGGCTCCTCGAGCACTCCGGGTCGTTCAGCAGGATGTCGACGCCGGCGCGACCGAGGACGACCCGCGCCTTTCCGATCTCGAAGATACGCCCCGCCTCCGGCCCCGCGATGCACGCGAGCGACAGCTTCTCCCAGTCCGGCAGGCGGAGGCGACGTCCGGCCGCGGCCGCGGCCGCCACCGGGGGCTTCTCCACCTCGGACGCCGGGCGACGGGGAGGCGGAGCCGGAGCGGCGACCGGCTCGGGTGGCCGGGCGACGACCGGCCGCTTCCGGTGAGGACCCATCACGGTCGTGTCGAAGTTGAAGTCGTCGGAGCCGGGCATCGGCGCGCTGATCGAGCTCGTCTCGTCGGCCTGGAACCCCGCCGGCGGCGGCGCGTCCAGGGCCGGGTTCCGGATCTCGAAGACCGTGGAGCACTTCGTGCAGCGGATCTTCTTCGCGGGAGCGCCGGCAAAGCGGGCCTCGTCGTAGTGATAGCGCGTGTTGCAGGCAGAGCACTGGATGATCAACGCATCTCCCCCGCGGCCGGTCCGGATTCAGGTCCGGCCCGATTAGACACGTCCGCGCCCCCCGGATCAAGCCGCCCGCACGCGCCCGACGAGGTGCGGGAGGACCTCCAGGAGCCGCTCGACGTCCTCCTCCGTCGTCGTCCAGCCGAACGAGAACCGGAGCGTCGAGCGGACCTCGGCCTCCGGCAGGCCGCACGCGAGGAGGACCCTGCTCGGCGCCGGCGTCCCCGAGGAGCAGGCCGAGCCGGACGAGGCGGCGACCCCCTCGAGGTCGAGGGCGACGAGGAGCGTCTCGCCGTCGGCTCCCGGGAACGTCACGGAGCTCGCCGTCGGGAGCCTCCCGGCCGGCCCGAGGCCGTTGACTCTCACCCCGGGGATCCTTTCCCGGAGCCCCTCCTCGAAGGAGTCCCGTAGCGCGGCGAGCCTCCGCTCCTCCTCCTCGAGTCGAGAGAGAGCCGCTTCGAGCGCGGCGTCGAGCCCCGCGATGGCGGCGACGTTCTCCGTCCCGCCCCGTCGCCCCCGTTCCTGGCCGCCGCCCGCGAAGAGAGGCGACAGGCGAACGCCGCGCCTCACCCAGAGGACGCCCGCCCCCTTAGGCCCGCCGAGCTTGTGGCCCGTGAAGGAAAGGAGATCGACCCCGAGGTCGGAGGGACGGACCGGGACCTTGCCGACCGCCTGGACGGCGTCGGTGTGGACGAGCGCGCCCGCGGCCCGCGCGGCGGCGGCCGACTCGCCGATCGCGCCGTTCCGCGCTCCCGTCTCGTTGCCGGCGAGGATCAGCGAGAGGAGGGCCGTCCGGCCGTCGTTCGCGGAGGCGAGCCCGTCCGCGCGCGGCAGCCCCGCCCCGTCGACCGGTAGCTCGAGCGGCTCGAAGCCCTCGCGCCGCAGGGACCGCGCCGCCTCCCTTACCGCCGCGTGCTCGGCCGCCGAGAACGCGACCCGCGTCCGGAGCGGCACCTCGTCCCGCGCCGCCCGCGCCCCGCCGCAGACGGCCAGGGCGTCCGACTCCGTCCCTCCCGAGGTGAAGACCAACTCCTCGGGGCGCACTCCGAGGAACGTCGCGATCCTCTCCCTCGCCCGTTCCACGGCCGCCCGGGCGGCGCGCCCCGGGGCGTGGAGGGAGGAGGGGTTCGCCGCGAGCCCGGCCAGCCAGGGGCGCATCGCCTCGAGAGCCTCCGGCCGAAGCGGGGACGTGGCGTGGTGGTCGGCGTAGACCGTTCGACGGGCCGGCATCGGCGCGAATTCTAGGAGCGGCGGGTTCCGCCGCCGCAAACCCCGCCCCCGGTCGGGGCCGTACACTCCGATACGGTCTCTCCTTTGCTTCCGCGAAGGAGGAGACGCCCAGGAGGCGGAACTGATGGTCCGGACGCTCGCACGATGGATAACCCTCGTGGCCGCTGCGCTCGCCGCAACTGGCGCGCCGGCTCAGGCTCCGCCCGCGACGCCGGCCCCGGCGGACCCCTCCCGGGGGATCGACGTCACGAACGCGGCGCCCGACCCGGCCAACGCCCTCCGAGCGGAGGCGCTCACCCTCTTCGGCCGGGCCGACGACGACCGGACCGCGGCCTGGGTCGCCTCCGGGGGAGGGCCCGACGCCCGCAGGATCGTCGCCTGTCCGAACCTCTTCGGCCGGATCGAGGTCTGGACCTACCTCACGCACCGGCTGCTCGGCCCGAACGCCCGGCTGATCTTCTTCCCGGAGCCGGGGACCGGGGTCGGCAGGTACTGGACGCTCCTCGACGGGGAGGCGGTGCTCCTCGCGGCGAAATCGGAGGCCGGCGGACCGATCGGCGAGCTCACCGACGCGGCCTTCGGATGTGCCGACGCGGCCCTCGTTCGCGATGCGGTCCGCTCGATCCGGACCCGCCAGGGAGACACCGCCGGAGGCCTGCGGGAGCGCGCGGCGCTCGCCGCCCCGATCTCCGGGCCGGAGCAGGCGGTCCCGGCCGCCGGTCCGGCGCCGCTCGTCCTCGGCGGCAAGCGCCTCTCCGGAAAGGAGCGGAAGCAGGCGCTCGAGGCGCTCCCCGAGCGCTACCAGTTCTTCCTCCGGGACGTCGAGCCGATCCTGACCGACGTCGAGGAGACGACGTTCCTGCGCCTCGGCTCCGACTACCAGAGGGACAAGTTCATCGAGGAGTTCTGGAAACGGCGCTCGGTCGACTCGGACGGGCAGCGCGTCGCGTTCAAGGACATCTACGAGCTCCGGCTCCGGGTCGTGAAGGAGAGGTACCGCGGCGTCCACACCGACCAGGGGCGGATCTTCATCGTCAACGGTCCGCCCGACGGGATGCGGCGGATCGACTGCCAGGACATCTACAACCCGATCGAGCTCTGGTACTACGAGCGGCTCGAGTCGCTCCGGATGAGCAAGGTCACGCTCCTCTTCTACCAGCCGTTCGGCACGGGCGACTTCCGCCTCTGGACGCCGCTCGACGGCCAGCAGGCGGTCCTGGTGGGGGGCGTCGCCGGCCTGGCGGGCATCTCGCCCGGCCGTCGCATCGACGTCACCTACTGCCAGGAGTGGCGCGAGGTCCAGGGCGCCATGGCAACCGCAGCCGGCGTCTTCGGCACGATGGGCGCGCAGAAGATGATCGACTCCCTGAAGTCGGGCCCGAAGCCGGACGTGGAGGGGGTCGACCGGATCCTCCTGATGACGACCGACCTCGACCCGTCCGCGGCGAAGCTCCCGGTCCAGAGGGTCTTCCGATTCCCCGAAATGGTCGCGAGCAAGATCCGGATGGAGGTTTCGCTCCTCCTCGAGCGCGAGTCGCTCGGAACGAAGGCCCTCGGCGAGGAGACCTTCTACGACCTCGACGTCGTGGGCGAGGTCGTCAAGGGCGGGAAGCTCGTCGACAACTTCCGGTACCGCTTCGACTTCCCCGCCTCGACGGTGAAGGGGGCGTTCCTCCCGCTCAGCATCGAGCGATTCCTCTACCCGGGCGAGTACCGGCTGAAGGTCAAGGTCGCCGACGCGAACCGGAACGCGGCCGCGCTCGTCGACGAGAAGGTCGTCGTCCCCGAGGCGGCCGACCAGAGCCTCTCGCCCGAGGAGAAGGCGGCGCGCGAGGAAGCGAAGGCGGCCCTGGCCCGGCTCGTCGCCGAGCCGAACGACCGAGGCGTCCTCACCTTCCTCCCGCTCGCGCGCGAGTTCGCGACCGGCGTCGTCCGGTTCGAGACGCGCGCCTCCTCGGACGACATCGCGTACGCCGAGTTCTTCCTCGACGGGCGGAAGGTCGTCACCGACCGGCGCCCGCCGTTCGAGGCCGACTTCGACCTCGGGGAGCTGCCGCGCAAGAGGACCGTGAAGGTCGACGGCTACGCGAAGGACGGCCGGCTCCTCTCCGAGGACGAGATGATCCTCAACGAGGGACGCGAGGCGTTCCGGGTCCTGATCAGCTCCCCGGAGAAGGGCGTGCATCTCGAGGGGCCGGTCCGCGTCATCGCCGACCTCGCCGTCCCCCAGACGAAGAAGCTCCAGCAGGTGGAGTTCTTCGTCAACGAGGCGCGCGCGGCGACGCTCTATCAGCCCCCGTTCCAGCAGGTCGTCGACGTGCCGAGGCAGAAGGAGATCGGGTTCCTCCGCGTCGTGGCGACGCTCGTCGACGGCAGCGTCAGCGAGGACGTGCGCTACTTCAACGCCCCGAAGTACCTCTCGGAGGTCGACGTCCAGGCCGTCGAGCTCTATACCTCGGTCTTCCGCAAGGGCCGCCCGGTCACGGGCCTGTCGCGGGAGAGCTTCCGCGTCCTCGAGGACGGTGCGGAACAGACGATCGACGGCTTCGAGGTCGTCACGAACCTCCCGCTCGCGCTCGGGCTCGCGGTCGACACGTCCGGCTCGATGGAGGAGACGCTCCCCGAGGCGCAGAAGGCCGCGAACGACTTCCTCCAGAGCGTCATGACGCCCCGCGACCGCTGCTTCCTCGTCACGTTCGACAACGAGCCGCAGCTCGTCTCGGGCTTCACGACCGACCGCGACCGGCTCGCCCAGGCCCTCGCGGGGCTGCGCGCCCAGGGCTCGACCTCCCTCTGGGACTCCGTCGTCTACGGCCTCTACCAGTACCAGGGGACGAAGGGGCGAAAGGCCTACGTCCTCCTCACCGACGGCGCCGACCGGGCCTCGAAGTTCACGTACGAGGCGGCGCTCGACTACGCCCGCAAGTCGGGCGTGGCGATCTACTTCATCGGGCTGAAGATCGGCGGCACGCAGTTCGACGTGAGGACGAAGATCAACAAGATGGCGCGGGAGACGGGCGGCTCGGTCTACTACGTCGACTCGGCCCGGGGGCTCGCGGGCGTCTACGCCGAGATCGACGAGGAGCTCCGGAGCCAGTACCTCGTCACCTACACGCCGCCGGCCCGGCAGGGGACGAAGTGGAGGAAGGTGGAGGTGAAGGTGACGCCGGACGACCTCGAGGCGCGGACGATCAGCGGCTACTACCCGTAGGCCCGGGGCCTCCGTGGACTCCGCCCCCGTGACGCGACCGCCGCTCCTTCTCGCCTCCGCCTCTCCACGGCGGCTCGAGCTCCTCCGGGCGCTCGGCCTCGAGCCGCTCGTCCGGCCGGCCGACGTCGACGAGACGCTCCGGCCCGGCGAGGACCCGCACGACGCGGCGGAGCGGCTCGCGCGCGCGAAGGCGGCCGCCGTCGCGGAGGGAGCCCCGGCCGGCGCCGTCGTCCTGGCCGCCGACACGATCGTCGTCCTCGACGGCGAGGCCCTCGGCAAGCCGCGCGACGACGCCGACGCGCGGCGGATGCTCCGGGCGCTGCGCGGCCGCGCCCACGACGTCGTCACCGGCGTCGCCCTCACGCGCGACGGCCGGCTCGTCTCCGGACGTGAAGCGACGGAGGTCCTCTTCGCCCCGATGACCGACGACGAGGTCGACGCCTACGTCGCCTCCGGCGAGCCGGCCGACAAGGCGGGCGCCTACGCGCTCCAGGGGCTCGGCGGCCTCTTCGTCGAGCGGATCACCGGGACCCCCTCGAACGTCATCGGCCTCCCGTTCCGGCTCGTCCGCCGGCTGGGGTCCGAGGTCGGGCTGCGGATCTAGCGGGAGGCGGCGCAGCCGCCGCGGGGAGGCTCGCGGCGAGCCTCCCCGATCCGCTTCAGAGCTCGACCTGAAGTCCCAGCTCGACGACCCGTCCCGGCGGGATGTTGAAGAACGCCGTCGCCCGCCC
>CAZWRQ010000073.1:0-5203 GCA_964636395.1 uncultured Holophagales bacterium | reverse complement strand
GTCCCAGCTCGACGACCCGTCCCGGCGGGATGTTGAAGAACGCCGTCGCCCGCCCGGTTCGAGGGGAGGCGGCGCAGCCGCCGCGGGGAGGCTCGCGGCGAGCCTCCCCGATCCGCTTCAGAGCTCGACCTGAAGTCCCAGCTCGACGACCCGTCCCGGCGGGATGTTGAAGAACGCCGTCGCCCGCCCTTCGGATCGGGACATCCAGGCGAAGAAGTGCTCCCGCCAGAGCGCCATCCCGGGGCGCTTGCTCGCGATCAGCGTCTCCCGGCCGAGGAAGAACGTCGTCTCCATCGGCTCGAACCCCTTGCCGTCGAGCTTCAGCTTCCGGAGCGCGCGCGGCACGTCGGGGTTCTCCATGAAGCCGTAGTGGAGCGTCACCCGCCAGCAGCCGGGGCCGAGGTACTCGAGGCGCGAGCGCTCCTTCTCCTTCAGACGCGGCACCTCGTCGGTGACGACCGTCAGGAAGACGACCCGCTCGTGGAGGATCTTGTTGTGCTTGAGGTTGTGGAGGAGCGGCGGCGGGATCCCCTCCGGGATCCGGTCCATGAAGACCGCCGTCCCCTTCACGCGCGTCGGAGGGCGTTTCTCGACGTCCTGGAGGAAGACGTCGACCGGCAGCGACGCCTCGCGGAGGCGGGCGGAGAGGATCTGACGCCCGCGCTTCCAGGTCGTCATGATCGTGTAGACGAAGAGCGCGATGGCGAGCGGCACCCATCCGCCGTGGCCGATCTTGACGATGTTCGCCCCGAAGAAGGCCAGGTCGATCGTGAGGATCGCGGCGGCGATCGGGAGCGCGATCGCCCGAGAGACCTTCCAGGCCTCGCGCGCGTAGACGTAGAGGAGGACCGTCGTGATCCCCATCGTCGTCGTGACGGCGACGCCGTAGGCCGCGGCGAGCGCCCCCGACGACCGGAACGCGAGGACGAGCCAGATGCAGGCGACGGCGAGCGCCCAGTTGATCGACGGAAGGTAGATCTGGCCGATCTCCTTCTCCGACGTGTGGTCGATCCTCAGGCGGGGCATGTAGCCCAGCTGGATCGCCTGCCGCGTGAGGGAGAACGCGCCCGAGATGACGGCCTGCGACGCGATGACCGAGGCCGCCGTCGCCAGGAGGACGAGCGGGAGGAGCCCCCACTTCGGAGCGAGCCCGAAGAGCGGGTTCGCGGCCGCCGACGGGTTCGTCAGGAGGAGCGCCCCCTGGCCGAAGTAGTTCAGGAGGAGCGACGGCAGCACGAACGCGAACCACCCGACGCGGATCGGCTTCGCCCCGAAGTGCCCCATGTCGGCGTAGAGCGCCTCGCCCCCCGTGACGACGAGGAACACGGACCCGAGGAGGAGGAAGCCGGTGATGCCGTTCTCCGCGAAGAACCTCAGCCCGTGGAACGGGTTGACAGCCCAGAGGACCCGCGGCGCGTCGAAGACGTGAACGAGCCCGAGCCCGGCGAGGACGACGAACCAGACGAGCATGACCGGCCCGAAGACCGCCCCGACTCCCGCCGTCCCCTTCTTCTGGATGGCGAAGAGGACGACGAGGATGAGGATGACGATGGGCAGGATGTAGGGCTTGAAGGCGGGCGTGACGATCTCGAGCCCCTCGACCGCCGAGAGGACGGTGATGGCCGGCGTGATGATGCTGTCCCCGTAGAGGAGCGCGGCGCCGAACAGGCCGAGCGCCACGAGAACGACGTGCCTCGAGACGCCGGCCGTCGACGGGGGCCGCAGGAGCGCCATGAGGGCGAGGATGCCTCCCTCCCCCCGGTTGTCGGCGCGCAGGACGATCGCGAGGTACTTGATCGAGATCGTCAGGACGAGCGCCCAGAAGATGAGGGACAGTATCCCGAGGACGTTCGCCGGGGTCGGGGGGATCGGGTGGTGCCCGGTGAAGCACTCGCGGAGGGCGTAGAGGGGGCTCGTCCCGATGTCGCCGAAGACCACGCCCATGGCGCCGAGCGTCAGGACCGCGAGGTACTTCCCCTCCGGCGCCGGCGGGAGGTGGGTCTTCTCCGTGCCGGCCGAAGTGGCTTCGAAGGCCCCGGAGGGCGACCGCGATGGGGGATGCGAGGCCGAAGACTCGCCGGAGTCCGACTTCAACGGGGCGGAAGTCTAGCCCAGGCGGCCCGCCGGCGCCCGATCGGTCCCGGCGGGACCTCTCCGGGAGACGAGGAGGGCGTCGATCTCGGCGTCCTTCTCGAGGAAGAGCTCGCGGACCCAGCCCTGGACCGACTCGCGAAACGCGGCGTCCTCGGTGTACTCCCCCTCGAACCACTCTCCCGGGATCGCCCGCTCCCGCGCCCGCACGACGACCTCAGGGAGGCCCCGGGAGATCAGGTCCCAGAACGTCGGCGAGCCGCAGGGGTAGACGATCGTCACGTCGACGATCCCGGCGAGCTGCGGGCCCATCGCGGAGGCTGCGAAGGCGAGCCCCCCCGCCTTCGGGGCGAGGAGGTGGCGGAACGGCGACCCGCCGCGCGCGTGCTTGGCGGGCGTGAACCGGGTCCCCTCGACGAAGTTCAGGATCGCGGCCGGCGCGTGCCGAAACCTCTCGCAGGCGCGCCGCGTCGCCGCGAGGTCCTCGTGCCGGAGCTCGGGGTTCCGCTCGAGCGCCTCCCGCGAGTGGCGCTTCATGAACGGGAAGTCGAGCGCCCACCACGCGGCGCCGAGGAACGGCACGCGGATCAGCTGCTGCTTCAGGAAGAATCGGAGGAAGGGGATGCGGCGGAGGAAGACGCCCTGGAGGACCGGGATGTCGACCCACGACTGGTGGTTCGACACGACGAGGTAGGAGACGTCCCGCCGGAGCCCCTCGAGCCCCTCCACGTCGTAGGTGGTCGGCTGGGTGGCGCGCAGGCAGGCGGTGTTCACCGCGATCCAGGCCTCGGCGATCGCGACCAGGAGGCGCGAGGCGGCCCTCCGGAACGCGGGGATCGGGACGACGAGCTTCAGGAGCGTCACCAGGTAGAGCAGGGCGCACCAGACGAGCGTGTTCAGCGCGAAGAGGAGGAACGTCGCGATCCCGGTCACGAGGCGACCCGCGGAAAGGGGCGAGGAAGGGGAGAACGGCATCGCGCCGAATGGTACGGCCGCGGACCGGCCCGAGGCTCAGAGCGCCCGGACGACGACCACGGCGACGTCGTCCGCGGGGCGCGGCCCTCCCGTGACGCGCGCGACCTCCCGGACGATCGCGTCGCGGATCTCCCGCGCCGTCCGCGAACCCGCCGGCATGCCGCGCAGGAACCCGGCGAGAGCGTCGTAGCCCCACGGCGCCCCCGCGCGGCCCGCCGCCTCGGGGACGCCGTCGGTGTAGAGGATCACGACGTCGCCCGGAGCGAGCGGCACCGTTCGCACGCGGTAGCGGCCCCGCGCGCCGGCGCCGAGCGGGAACGTGCTTCCTTCCGAGGCGAGGTAGGTCGCCGTGTCGCCCGAGCGGAGGAGCGGCTCGCAGAGCCCCGCGTTCACGAAGGCCAGCTCGCGGCGCGCGGGGTGGAGCGTCGCGAGGCAGACCGCGGCGAACATCCTCTTCCCGATCTTCGCGCGGAGCGCGCCGTTGACCTGCTCGGCGACGGCCTCGAGCGGCTCGCCGCGCCGCACGAGGGCGCCGACCATCCCACCCGACATCGCCGCCGCCATCGCGGCCGGAGTCCCTTTCCCCGAGACGTCGCCGACGACGATCCCGAGCGTTCCGCCCGCCTCGCCGCTCCTCACGTAGTCGAAGAAGTCGCCGCCCACCTCGAGGGCCGGGATGCAGACCCCCGAGACCTCGAACCCCTCGACCTCCGGGTCCTCGTGCGGCATGACGGCCATCTGCGCGTCGTGGGCCGCCCGCATCGCCGCCGCGAGCTGCACCGTCCGCACCCTCCGCCGGAGCGCCGCGACGACGACGGCAGCGAACGCGAGCGCCGCCGCGAGGCGGAACCACCAGGTGCCCCAGAACGGCGGTGTCACGAGGATCTTCAGGTGCGCCTCGCGCTCCCCCCAGACGCCGTCGGGGTTCGCGGCCTTCACCCGGAAGAGGTACCGGCCCGGCGCGAGCCCCGTGTACGTCGCGACGCGCCGGTCGGCCCCTGTCGGGATCCAGTCGCGGTCGAAGCCGTCGAGGCGGAACGCGTACCGGAGCTTCTGCGGCGCCGCGAAGTGGAGCGCCGCGAACTCGACCGAGACGACGTCGTCGTCGTGAGAGAGGACGACCTCGTCCGCGTAGGTGACGAACGTCGGCAGGAGCGTCCTCCCGTCCACGGGACGGCCGGCCGGGACGGGCCGGTTCGCGAGGAGGAGCTCCGTGAGGACGACGGGGGCCGCCTCCGTCCGGACCGCGATCTCGGACGGGAAGAAGACGTCGAAGCCACGGATGCCGCCGAAGAACATCTCGCCACGCGGGCTGCGGTAGAAGGCGCCCCCGTTGAACTCGTCGCTCTGAAGGCCGTCCGTCTCGTCCCAGGATCGGAACGTCCCCTCGGCAGGGTCGAGCTCCGTCAGCCCGCGATTCGTCGAGATCCACAGGCGCCCCCGCTCGTCCTCGAGGATCCCGTAGACGGAGTCGCTCGAGAGGCCGTCCCGCGCCGTGAAGCGCGTGAAGCGTCCCGTCGTGCGGTCGAGGCGGTTCAGCCCGCCTCCGTAGGTCCCGACCCAGAAGCTGCCGGCGCGGTCCTCGTGGAGGGCGAAGACGAAGTCGTTCGAGAGGCTCGCCGGGTCGGCCGCGTCCGCCCGGAAGCGCGTGAAGCGCCCCGTCGCGCGGTCGAGGCGGTTCAGCCCGCCTCCCTGCGTCCCGACCCAGAGCGCGCCGGCCGAATCCTCGAGGACGCACCGGACGAGGTCGTTCGAGAGGCTCGCCGGGTCGGTCGGGTCGTTCCGGTGGTGGACGAAGCGCCCCGTCCCGCGCTCGAGCCGGTCGAGCCCGCCGCCGTACGTCCCGACCCAGAGCGTCCCCGACCGGTCCTCGTAAAGCGTCCGGAGCTCGTCGTGCGCGATCGACCCGGGGTCGCGCGGGTCGTGCCGATGGTGCTCGAAGCGGCCGGTCGCCCTGTCGAGACGGTCGAGGCCGCCGCCGTTCGTCGCGACCCAGAGGTTCCCGGCCGCGTCGCCGAGGACCGAGCGGACCGTGTCGTGCGCGAGGGAGGAGGGGTCGCGCGGGTCGTGCCGGAAGCCGCGGAAGACGTCGCGCGCGCGGTCCCAGCGCTGCAGCCCCCCCGAGTCGGTCCCGACC
>CAZWRQ010000072.1:0-19630 GCA_964636395.1 uncultured Holophagales bacterium | reverse complement strand
TCGAGCGGCCGCTCGAGGAGGCGCTCGCCGCGCCGCGCAGCCTCGGCTGGGGAGCCGAGAGGAAGAGCGTCCGCTGCACGAAGTGCGGCGCCACGACGACCTTCGACCCGGGCGTCTCCGCCTCCCGCTGCGCGTTCTGCGCGACTCCCGCCGTCGTCGAGGCGCCGCCCGAGACCGACCACGTCCGTCCCGCCGGCCTCCTCCCGTTCTCCGTCGACCGCGCCTCCGCCGCGCAGCGCTTCCGGAGCTGGGTCTCGGGTCTCTGGTTCCGGCCGAACGACTTGAAGGAGAAGGCCTCGGTCACGGCGATGAAGGGGGTCTACGTCCCCTTCTGGACGTTCGACGCCCTCACCCACAACCGGTGGACCGCCGAGGCGGGCCACCGCTACACCGTCCAGGTCCGGGCGCTCGTGAACGGGAAGTCCGTGATGCGTTCCGAGACGCGCATCCGCTGGGAGCCCGCCGCCGGCTTCCTCGAGAAGGTCTTCGACGACGTCCCGGTCCCCGCCTCGAAGGGGCTCCCCCCCGGCCTCGCACGCGGGATCGAGCCGTTCCCGACGGACGGCCTCGTCCCGTACGACCCGCAGTACCTCTCGGGCTTCCTCGCCGAGGAATACGCGGTGGACCTCCCGGAGGCGGTCGCGAAGGCGCGGGAACGGATGACGCGCGAGATCCACGCGGCCTGCGGGGCGCAGGTGCCGGGCGACACGTTCCGGAACCTCTCCGTCTCGACGGCCTGGTCGGGCCTGACGTGCAAGAACGCGCTCCTGCCGGTCTGGATCTCGGCCTACGAATACGGCGGCAAGCCGTTCCGTTTCCTCGTGAACGGGGTCACCGGAAAGGTGGACGGGAACGCGCCGTTCTCCGCGGCGAAGATCGCTCTCGCCGTCCTCGGCGTCCTCGCGGCAATCCTCCTCTTCTCGCAGCTGGGCTGACCCCGCGCCGATCGAACGCCGCCGGAAAAGAGCTGCGGCCCGCACCCCTGACGGGATGCGGGCCGCCCGTTCTCGCGGACGCTTCCGGAGAACCTACCGGACCCCGGCCTCGTCGAGGAGGTTCTTCGCGCCCTCGACCGCGTCCCAGACCCAGAGGAGGTAGCGGCTGTCGACCTGGATCGACCGCGTCTTCTCCGTGTCGAAGAGGAAGTCGGAGGCGACCGTTTCGAGCGTCCCGTCGAAGAGGAGGCCGACGAGCTCGCCCTTCGCGTTCAGGACCGCCGAGCCGGAGTTGCCGCCGGTCGTGTCGACGTCGGACATGAAGTCGACCGGGACGTCGCCCAGCTTCTCGTCGAAGTAGGGCGTCTTCTTCCCGGCCCGGAGCGCCTTCGCCGCCTCGAGGAGACGGCCGGGGGCGTCGAACTCCCCTTCACCCGTGTGCTTGTCGAGGACGCCCTGGAGCGTCGTCTGCGGGAGGTAGCGCATCCCGTCGCGCGGGTCGACGCCCATGACACGGCCGAACGTGACGCGAAGCGTGGAGTTCGCGTCGGGGGCGACGAGGCCTCCCGCCTGCGCGAGAAGGGCCCGCATATAGACCGGGCGGAGACGCGAGCGCTTCCCTTCGTTCGCCTTCTCCCTCTCACGGGCCGCCTCGGCCATCGGGTGGAGGGCGACGGCCAGCTTCACGGCGGCGTCGTTCGTGTCGACGATCTCCTTCGTCGGCTTGTCGAAGAGGGAGAGGCGGAACTCCTTCTCGGGGAGACGCGTTCCGGCGTAGAGCGCGTCGAGGAACGCCTCGACCTTCTTCGCGGCCTCCTCCTTCGGCATCCCCGCGGCGAAGCCGACGAGGGTGTCGAGCGGCGCGATCCGCTGATCGGCCGGAAGGGCCGCCGCCTCGTGCAGGACGTAGCGGAGCATCGGCCGGTCGAGCCGGTTGTCGTAGGAGCGCTCCATCCGCTCGAGGCTTTCCTTCATCCGGGCCCAGTTGCGCTGCTGGAAGGACGGGTCGCGGTCGAGGTCCTTCTTCGGACGCTCCAGCGAAAGGCGGTAGAGCTGGTTCGCGGTCGCGAGGAGGGGCGAGTTCATGTAGAGGGCGCCGAAGACGGCGTCCTTCTCGCGCGTCTTCTCGGACTCGGCCTGCATCTCGGCGAGTCCCGCGAGGGCGGCGCCGAACTCTTTCTGGCGCTCCGGATCGGCGGCGATCCATGCCTCGAGGGCCTTCTGCTTCGCCTCCTTGCGGGCGAGGATCCCGCCCTTGACGAGCCCGGCGAGGACCCCCTCGTTCTTCTTCATCCCGTTCTGGAGGCCCCGCATCCGCGGCTCGGCCTTGATCGCGAGCTCCTTCGACCCCTTCGTGACCTCCTCGAGGATCGCGATCATCTCGCGGTTGCGGCGGACGTACCGGGGGAAGCCCCACTCCGTCCGCTCCTTCACCTCGGCGAACGTCTCGTGGCGCTGCGTCCGCCCGGGGTAGCCGGCGACGAAGATCAGCTCTCCCGGGCTCGCCCCCTTCGGGGAGACCTTCAGGAAGTGCTTCGGCTGGTACGGGACGTTTTCCTTCGAGTAGGCGGCGGGCTTGCCGTCCTTGCCGACGTACGCCCGGTAGAACGAGAAGTCGCCCGTGTGGCGGGGCCACTGCCAGTTGTCGGTCTCGCCGCCGTAGTTGCCGATCCCCTGCGGCGGGGCGTAGACGAGGCGGACGTCGCTGATCTCCATCTGGGCGATCTCGAAGTACTTCAGCCCCTCGAAGAAGGAGGCGACGCGGCAGCGCAGGCCGTCCTTCTCGCAGGCCGCCGTCCGCTCCTTGATCCGGCGCTCGATCGCGTCGTAGCGCTGCCGGTCGGTCAGCTTCGGAGCGAGCTTCCCGGTGATCGCGTCGGTCACCTCGGTCACCGCGACCGTCACCCAGACGCGCGAGCCGGGGCCGTTCGAGAGCTCCTCCTCGCGCGTCCGCGCGAGGTAGCCGTCGACGATCAGGTTCTTCTCGGGGGTCGAGTTGTACTGGAGCGACCCCTGGACGCAGTGGTGGTTCGTCGCGATGAGGCCGTCGGGCGAGATGAACGAGGCGCTGCATCCTCCGAGCGAGATGACGGCGTTCATCGGGAAGCCGGTCAGGTCGGCCCACATCTTCGCGTCGCCCGTGAAGCCGAGCTGGGCGAGGCGGGGGGCGAGGTCGGGGATCTGCTGGGGCATCCACATCCCCTCGTCGGCGGCGACGGGGGACGCGGCGCAGAGGGCCGCCACGAGGACGACGGTGGTACGGAACGCTTTGCTCAAGTGGAATCCTCCCTCCGGAAAAGGCCGGACCTCGCATTATCCCTTCTGCGGGACGGTCCGGGCCGCGTTCAGATACGGGGCGGCATCCTCCCGAGTTGCCGGACCGTCTCCTCCGGGTCGTCCGTCAGGACGGCGTCGCAGCGGAGGAGCTTCCAGAGCCAGAGCCGGCGGCCCGGGGACGGGTCGAGCGGGGCGACCGCCTGCCCGCGGCGGTGGGCGAGAGCGACGTAAAGCGGGTTCAGGAGGAGGAGCGGCCAGTAGGGCCCGAGGAGCTCGGTCCCCGGGAGCGGCCTCGACTCCTTCAGCGTGATCCAGCCTGTCGGGAGGCGGGGCGCGCCGCGCCGGCAGGCTTCCAGCCTCGCCCGCGAGAACGAGAGGACGACGCACCTGTCGAGGACCCCGAGCGCCTCGAGCTCCTCCGCGAGCCGCCGGCCGACCTCGGGGTCGAGGAACCGGTCGCTCTTCAGCTCGAGCGCGATCCCCCGGTCGGGCGGGAGGAGGGCGCAGAGCTCGGCGAGCGTCGGCACCCGCTCGGAGGCGAACTCCGGCCGCCGGCAGCAGGCGGACAGGGCCTTCAGCTCCGCGAGACTGCGCGCCTCGACGCGCCCCGTCCCGTCGGTCGTCCTCTCGAGCGTGGCGTCGTGGATGCACACGAAGACGTCGTCGGCCGAAAGCCAGAGGTCGGTCTCGAGGACGTCGGCGCCGTCCTCGAGGGCTCGGCGGAACGAGGCGAGGGTGTTCTCCGGGCAGGCGGTCCGGTTCCCGCGGTGCGCCATGACGTAGGGCTTCTGCCGTCCCGGGAGGGTGAGCGCGCGGCCGAGCGCGGGGGAAGCGTGGCCTGGCGGAGAGGGTTTCATCCGCCGACGATTCTGTCAGCCTGCTCGCAGCGGCCGAACCCGCTTCCGGGACGGGGCCCCGCGACGAGGTCGGGGACGGAGAGCGCCCGGGCACCTGCCGGTAGACTCTTCGACCTCATGTGCAGAGGCCGTTCCTTCCTGCTTCGCGTCGTCGCGACCGGGACGTTGGCGATCGCATCCGGCTGCGCGCGCCCAGCCGAGCGCGTCGCGCCGCCCCCCGAGCGGCCCGCCCTGCTCCTCGTCACGCTCGACACGACGCGGGCCGACGCGCTCGCGCCAGAGGCCGACGCCGCGACGACGCCCGCCATCGCCGCGCTCACCGCACGCGGCATCCGCTTCACCCAGGCCTACGCGACGGCTCCGACGACGCTGCCGTCGCACGCCTCGATGCTTTCGGGGCTCTACCCGGCGGGGCACGGCGTCCACGAGAACGGGCGCCACGTCTCGGAGCGCGTCCCGCTCGTCGCCGAGCGCCTGCGCGAGCTCGGCTACGCCACGGCCGCCTTCGTCTCGGGGTTCCCGCTCAAGGGCCCGTTCGGCCTCGCCCGGGGGTTCGACCTCTACGACGACGAGTTCGACGCCGGAAAGACGGAGCGCAGCTCCCGCGAGACGACCGACCGCGCGCTCGCCTGGCTGGCGAGGGCCGACCCGAGGCCGCGCTTCCTCTGGGTCCACTACTACGACCCGCACGAGCCGTACGAGCCGCCGGAGCCGTTCCGGAGCCGCTTCCCCGACGACCCCTACCAGGGCGAGGTCGCGGCCATGGACCACGACCTGGGCCGGCTGCTGGCCGCGTTCGAGGCCCCCGGCGGCGGGCGCGGGACGAGGGTCCTCGTCGCCGCCGACCACGGGGAGGGGCGCGGCGAGCACGGCGAGATGCTGCACGGGAACCTCCTCTACCAGGGCGTGATGCGGGTCCCGCTCGTCGTCGCCGGGGACGGCCTCGCCCCGGGGACGCGTTCCGACCCGGTGAGTCTCCGGCAGGTGCGCGCGACGCTCCTCGGCCTGGCCGGCGACGACGCGGACGGGAGCCTCCTGTCGCCCGGCACCGGGCCCGTCCTCGGTGAGGCGATGCAGCCGTACCTCAACTACCGCTGGCAGCCGCAGGTGATGGGCGTGGCGGGACGCCAGAAGCTGATCCGCTCGGGGCGTCTCGAGCTGTACGACGTCGGGGACGACCCGGAGGAGACGCGCGACCTGGCGGGGACCGTCGCTCCCGATCGGGCCCTCGCGCGGGCCGTCGCGGACTACCCCCTGCCGGGCGCGGCCGCCGCCCCCGAGGCGTCGCCGTCCAGCGAGGAGGAGCGCCGCCGCCTCGCGAGCCTCGGCTACCTCGTCTCGGGGGGGTCGCCCGGAGAGATCCCCGAGGGCGCGCCGCGTGCGGCCGACATGACGCCCCTCTTCGCCGACCTCGACGCCGCCGCGCTGGCCTTCGGCGGCGGCCGCTGGTCCCTCGCCGCGGAGCGCTTCGAGCGCGTCCTCGCGCGCGACTCCGGGAACCTCATGGCCGCGGTGCAGCTCGCGGCCTGCCGGTCGCTCCTCGGGCAGGAGAAGGCGGCGCTCGCCGGCTTCGAGCGCGCGCAGCGGATCGACCCCCGCTCCGTCGAGGTGCGCCACTACCTCGGCCTGCACCACCTGACGTTCGGCAGGCACGAGCTCGCCGCGCCGCTCCTGGAATCCGTCCTCGAGTCGCAACCCGACCGCCTCGCGGCGATCGAGGGGCTGGCCCAGGTCCGGGTCCACCAGGGACGCACCGCGGAAGCCGCGGCCCTCCTCGAGAGGGCCGTGCCGCTCTCCCGCAATCCGGGCGCCCGACTCGTCGAGGCCGGCCTCCTCCGCATGCAGCTCGGCGAGACCGGGCCCGCCCTCGCGGCGCTCGAGCGGGCGCGGGAGATCCAGGGCGAGGCTTTCAAGAGGCACCTCGAGCTCGGCGTCCTCTACTTCGCCACACGGCGGCTGGACGAAGCCCGAGCCTCGCTCGACCGCGTCCCGCACGGCCGCCCGGAGACGGCGATGGCGCTCTTCAAGCGGGCGCAGGTCAGCGTCCTTCTCCGGGAGCCCGACAGCCGGGAGCGCATTCGCACGGCCTGGGAGCGCGCCGACCCGACGACGCGGCGGCTGATCGAAGGGGAGCGGCTCTTCGAGGGCCTTCTCCCCTGACGGGCCCCCGGACGGGCTCGAATCCGCGCTTCCCGCCGGCGCGGCCTCGGCTACACTAAGCGGCAGTTTCCCATCCGCCTTTCCCCGGGGTAAGACACTCGCCGCACCCGTCGGTGTCGGCTACCTGATAGGGAGGAGATTCGAATGAAGTGGCTCCTGAGGGCACTGTTGGTAGTGCTGATCGCCTCGCCCGCGTTCGGCCAGCAGACGGGCAACATCGTCGGCAAGGTCACGATGGACGATGGCTCCGCCTTGCCCGGCGTCTCCGTCCAGGCGACCTCGAACGTCCTGCCCCAGCCCCGGAACACCGTCACCGGCGCGAACGGCGACTTCCGCCTCCCGCTCCTCCCGCCCGGCAAGTACGAGCTGACGTTCACCCTCCAGGGGATGGCCCCCGTGAAGCGTCCGGCGAGCGTCGTCCTCCGCCAGGACACGATGGTCAACGCGACGCTGTCGATCGCCGGGGTCACCGGAGCGGCGACGGTCGTGGCGACGGCGACGCTCCTCGACACCGAGTCGTCCGCGCTGAAGGCCGCCGTCGACGAGCAGGTCATCAAAGCCCTGCCGGTCGGCCAGGAGTACCGCGACCTCGTCAAGCTCGTCCCCGGCGTCCAGTACTCCGAGGATTCCGTCCGCGGCCCGAGCGCCGGCGGCAGCGGCCAGGACAACGTCTACAGCTTCGACGGCGTGAACGTGAACCTGCCCCTCTTCGGCACGCTCTCGGCCGACCCCTCCTCGCACGACATCGCGCAGGTCGCCGTCGTCAAGGGGGGCGCGGACGCCACCGAGTTCAACCGCGCGGCCGGCATCACGGTGAACACCGTCAGCCGCTCGGGAACGAACGCCTTCCGGGGCAGCCTCTCGTACCAGATGCAGCCCGAGAGCCTGATCGCCGACCGCGACACGACCAGCTCCTCCGTCTTCGAGGAGGACAAGGACTGGGCGGTCGCCAACATCGGTGGCCCGGTCCTCAAGGACCGCCTCTTCTTCTACGCCTCCTACTACAGCCCGACGAGCACGCGCGACAACCGCGCGAACCTCTACGGCGAGGTCCCGAACTACAAGAGCACGCGGGACGAGCTCTTCGGCAAGCTCACCTACTCGCCGACCGACTCGATCCTCCTCAACGGCTCCTACCGGCACTCCGACCGCGAGGAGAGCCACTACGGCGTCGGCGGCGAGGCCTACGCCGCCTCGACGAGCAACGGCGCGAAGGCGAAGCAGAAGATCGCGATCTTCGAGGGCTCCTGGATCATCAACGACCGGAGCTACGCGACCGCGAAGTTCACCGACTTCCGCAACCCGAACGCGGGACGCCCCGACACGATCCTCGACGTCGTCCCGTCGATGGCGGTGGGCACGAGCCTGAACGTCGGCGCTCTCGACACGATGGGCTTCGTGGCGATCCCCGTCCCCATCGCGGGGCAGACCGCCTTCAACGACTTCATCGCTCCGATCATCGAGAGGTACGGCTACCTGCAGGACGGCGTCCGCAAGGGCGGCGGGCGGATCGGGGCCGGGACGCAGTTCGACAACAACGACTTCTACCGCCAGAGCTACCAGCTCGGCTACGACGTCTCCTTCGGCCGGAAGGTGACCCACAACCTGCACGTCGGCTACCAGTGGTCGAAGGACCAGGAGGACCTCTACCGGACCTCCAACGGCTGGGGCTCGATCACGATCCCCGGCGGACGCCTCAACTGCCCGGCGAACTCCACGTGCGCCGGCCAGCCGATCTACTACCAGGCCCAGGTGCAGCAGCAGGGGATCCTGAACGTCCCGACGATCAACTCGCAGTACCACCAGCAGAACATCGAGCTGAACGACTCGATCCGCTGGGCGAACGTCACCGTCAACGTCGGCCTCCTGGCGAGCAACGACAAGCTCTACGGGCAGGGCCTCCGTGAGAAGGACGGGACCGTCTCGGGCTTCGAGGTCGCGCAGGGCAGCCGCTACCTGATGCACGAGATCAAGTTCGGAGACGCGCTCCAGCCGCGGCTCGGCATCGTCTGGGCCTACCAGGGGGCGAACACCGTCTACGCGAACTACGCCCGCTACATCCCGACGGCCGGCTCGCTCCCGCGAGCGGCGTCGTGGGCCCGGAACTCGGCGGCCCTCATCAACGTCTATTTCGACCAGAACGGCAACTTCATCGGCTCGACGCCCGAGGCGTCGTCCTCCGGGAAGATCTTCCAGGAGGACCTCAAGCCCCGGAAGACCGACGAGTACATGATCGGGACGACGAAGGACCTCGGGAAGGGGTGGACCGGCCGCCTTCACACGCGCTACCGGAAGTCCGACAACTTCTGGGAGGACACGAACAACAACGCGCGCCTCGTCTTCAACCCGCCCCCCGGCATTCCGCAGGAGCTCTACGTCCCGAACCTCCCGGACATCCAGAAGGAGATCGGGGGCTCCTCGTACGTCATCGCCGCGCTCGACGGCGCCTTCACGAAGTACTACGAGGCGGGCCTCGAGGCCGAGTGGCGGGGGCGGAACGCCTACGTCCGCGGCTCCTACGTCTGGAGCCACTACTACGGCAACTTCGACCAGGACAACTCCGCCGGCTCCGGCACGGGCAACGACAGCAACATCTTCATCGGCTCGTCGAACATCGGCGACGGAGCCGGCCGCCAGCTCTGGAACTTCAAGTACGGCAACCTCCGCGGCGACCGCCGGCACCAGCTCAAGCTCTACGGCTCCTACCAGCTCCCCTGGCGCGCCTCCGTCGGCGGCTACGCGGTCTACCAGTCGGGCCAGCCGTGGGAGTACCACAGCTACGAGCCGTACATCTCGCAGACGACCAGCACGAGCGACTCGAACCGCTACGCGGAGCCGGCCGGCTCCCGACGGACCGACGCTCACTACCAGATGGACCTGAACTACACCCAGACGATCCCGATCGGCGACCTCTTCCGGCTCGAGGCCCGCGTCGACGTCTTCAACGTCTTCGACCGCCAGACCGGGTACAACATCCAGGACAACGTCCACTCGGCCAACCCCGGCACGCCGCAGACGTTCTACGACCCGCGGCGGGTGCAGTTCGCCCTCAAGCTCGAGTTCTAGCCGGCGCCGCGCCGGAACGACCGGGGCCCGCGGAGCGATCTCCGCGGGCCCCTTCGTTTTTCCGGCGGAACGAACCCGGCGCTCCGGGCGGTACGATTCCTCCATGCCCACCCTCTACGCCGGCGTGGACGGCGGCGGGACGCGCACCCGCGCCGTCGTCACGGCCACGGACCTCCTCCCCCTCGGGCGCGGCGCCTCCGGGCCGACGAACGCCTCGACGGTCCCCGTTCCCCACCTCGTCCAGTCCGTGACGGAGGCGGTCGACGACGCCCTCGAGGCCGCCGGCGCCTCTCGCGCCGACCTCGCGCTCCTCTCCTGCGGGCTCGCCGGCGTCGACGCCTCGGCGACGGCCGGGCGGCTCGTGGCCGCCCTCGAGGCGGTCTACGGCGCCGGCCGGGTGCGCGTGACGACCGACGCGCGCGTCGCCCTCGCCGGTGCCCTTCCCGATCCGGTCGGCGGGGCCGGGGCGGTCCTGATCGCCGGCACCGGCGCGATCTGCTTCGGCCGGAACCCCCACGGCCTCGAGGAGCGCGCCGGCGGCTGGGGCGCCCTGATCGGCGACGAGGGCTCCGCCTCGGAGATCGCCCGGCGCGGACTCGCCGCCGTGGCACGCGACGTCGACGGACGCGGCCCCCGGACGAAGATGCGGGAGGCGCTCGACGCCTCGGAAGGGACCCGCTCTGCCGTCGAGAGGATCCGGCGCCTCTTCCGTCCCGGCGCGGGGCCCACCGACACCGCGGCCTACTTCCCGGTCGTCCTCGACGCGGCGCGAGCGGGCGACGCGATCGCGCTCGGGATCCTCGAGTGGGCGGGCCGGGAGCTCGCCTGGACCGCGCTCACCGTCCTGCGCAAGCTCGGGATCGCCGACGAGGAGCCGACCGTCGCGACCGTCGGCGGCGTCTTCTCGGCGGGCGAGCTCGTCCTCGCCCCTCTCCGGGAGCGGCTTCTCGAGGGTTCCCCGCGGACGCGGCTCGGCCCGCCGGCGCACGTGCCGGAGATCGGCGCCATCCGCCTCGCGCTCTCCGAGAGGACCCGGTGACGGAAACGCTCGCTCTCCTCGAGTCGATCCACGCGGCGGATCTCGGGGCCGTCCGCGCCGTCGGAGCCGTCCTCCCCGACGTCGCGTGCGCGGCCGAGGAGATCGCCGCCCGGCTCGAGGCGGGAGGCCGATGGATCAACGTCGGGGCCGGGACGAGCGGCCGGCTCGGCGTCCTCGACGCCTCCGAGCTCCCCCCGACGTTCGGAGTGCTCCCGTCCCTCGTCACAGGCCGGATCGCCGGCGGGCAGGCGGCCCTCGTGGACGCCGTCGAGGGGGCCGAGGACGACGAAGCCGCCGGCGCCGCCGAGATCCGCGCGGAGGGGCTCGGAGGGAACGACGTCGTCCTCGGGATCGCGGCGAGCGGCGCGACGCCGTACGTCGCCGGCGCGCTCGGCGCCGCGAAGGAGGCGGGCGCGCTCGCCGTCGCCCTGGTCTGCGCCCCCGGCTCGCGGATCGCCGCGCTCGCCGACCTCGCGATCGTCGTCGCGACCGGGCCGGAAGTCCTCCGCGGGTCGACGCGGATGAAGGCGGGGACGGCGCAGAAGCTCGTCCTGAACATGCTCTCGACCGCCGTCTTCGCACGCCACGGCCTCGTCTGGCGCGGAGAGATGGTCGCCATGCGGCCGACGAACGCGAAGCTTCGGCAGCGGGCCGTCGACATCCTCGGCCGGACGCTCGGCGTTCCGGAGGATGCCGCCCGACCTCTCCTTGCAGAGGCCGGCTGGCTCCTCCCCGCCGCCCTCGTCGCCGCGCGCTGGCACGTCTCCCCGGCGCGCGCCTCGGAGTGGATCGCCGCGTGCCGTGGGAACGTCGCCCGCGCCCTCGAGGAGGAGCCGTCGTGACGCGCGCCGGCCTCGTCGACCTCCACGTCCACGGCGCCTTCGGCGTCGACCTCCTGACCGCGGACGCGGCGGAGCTCGACCGTCTCGCGCTCGGCCTCGCCGGGCGCGGCGTCGAGGGTTTCGTCCCGACGCTCGTCCCGGTCCCTCTCGCCGAGCTCGGACCGCTCATGGCACGTCTCTCCGCTTGGGTCCGCTCGAGGACGCCCGGCGACGGGCGCGGGGCGATGCCGCTCGGCATCCACCTCGAAGGGCCGTTCGTCTCGCCGAGCCGCTCGGGCGCGCTCCACCGCGAGTGTCTCCTCGACGGGAGCGACGTGCGAGCGGTCGACGCGTTCCTCGACGCCGTCGGCGAGGTCCCGGGCCGGCCCGTCGTCACGCTGGCCCCCGAGATCCCCGGGGGCCTCGACCTCGTCTCCAGGTTCGCCGCGCGGGGCTGGCTCGTCTCCCTCGGCCACACCGAGGCCGACGTCCCGACGCTCGACGAGGCGCTCCGGCGCGGCGCGCGGCACATGACGCACTTCGGCAACGCGATGAAGCCGCTGCACCACCGCGACGCGGGTCCGGTCGGATGGGGGCTCCTGCGGGACGGGGTGACGGTCGACGTGATCGCCGACCTCCACCACCTCTCCCCCGAGATGCTCGCGATCGTGAAGCGCTGCAAGGGACCGGAGCGCTTCGCGCTGATCAGCGACGCCGCGCCGTGCGCCGGCCTGCCCGACGGGACGTACGACGTCTGGGGCGAGCCGCTGACCGTCTCGGCCGGCGCCGTGCGGAACGCCTCCGGGGGCCTCGCCGGAAGCGCGGCGCTCCTCGACGACTGCGCCGCCCGCCTCGTCGCCTGCGGCGTCGCGACGGAGGAGGAGGCGTGGATCGCGGCGTCGCGGACGCCCCGGCGCCTCCTCGCCTCCTGACGTCCCGGGCGTCCCCTCAGACCTTCCAGTACCAGCCGCGCTTCTCGCAGAAGCGGAGGATCGCCCAGACGACGGCGAGGAGAACGAGCGCCTGCAGGTGCGATCCGAGGTACGGGTCGCCCACGCGCGAAAAGACCTTCTCGAAGAGGAGCCGGTGGAGCGGCACCGCCGCCCCGCCGACCGTCGGCTTGACGAGGATCAGGGTCTTCGCGAGGAGACCGGAGAGGACGAACGCGAGGAGCGGGTTCGTCCCGAACGTGACGAGGGGCGCGAGCGGCCGCATTCCGCCTCGCGCGTCGGCGACGATGAGGGCGAGGAGGAGCGCGAGACAGGCCGCGCCCGACGTGAAGAGGACGTAGGAGCCGGTCCAGAGCCCCTTGTTGAGCGGAAGACCGAGCGCGTGCGCGGCGAGGCCGCCCGCGATCCCGGCGGAGCCGGCAGCGGCGAGGAGCGCCCGGCGCCGCGGGGCCGGAGCCTCCGATGTCAGGAGAAGCCCTGCGAGCGCACCGGTCAGCATCGTCGCGAGCGCGGTGAGCGTCGAGAGGATTCCCTCCGGGTCCCAGGCGGGCTTCCAGAGGTGCCCTTTGAGGAGCGCCACGTCGATCGCGGCCTGGAGGTTCCCCTCGCGCGTCAGGTCGTAACCGGGGAGGACGAGGAGCGCGGTGTGGAGGGCGACGAGGAGCGCGGCGGCCGCGGCAAGGGAGGCGGCCTTCCGCTTCGCCGGTACGGCGAGGAGGAGGAGCGCACCGAGGGCGTAGACGACGCCGATCCGGGGCAGGACGCCGGGGAGGCGAAGGCGGAGGAGCCGCGCGAGCGTGAACGGGAACCAGGCGAGCGCCCAGCCGACGAGGACGATCGTCCCGCCGCGGCGGAGGGCGTGCCGCGCGAGCGTCGCCCGCGCGGCCCCCCGCGCGGCACGCCGGCCGAGGGAGAGGACCGATGCCGTCCCGACGATGAAGAGGAAGAACGGGAAGACGAGGTCGGTCGGTGTGCAGCCGTGCCACTCGGCGTGGGCGAACGGGGGAAGGACGTGCGACCAGCTTCCCGGGTTGTTGACGAAGAGCATCGCGGCGACGGTCGCTCCCCGGAAGAGGTCGAGGGCGACGAGCCGGCCCGCGGGAGGCTGCGATTCGGACAGGGTCCGATTCTAGGGAACCGCGCGGACGGCGGACGATCTATCCTCGACGGGCATGGAGATCACGAACGGTCCGGTACCGACGGGAGAGCTCCCCGCCCGAGTCTTCGAGCTCGCCGGGATCGCCCTCGCGATCGCCGACGCGTCCGGGCGGATCGAGTGGACGAACGAGGCTTTCCGCGCCCTCCACCGCGTCCCCGCCGACGGCGGTCCGGGCCTTTCACTCCGCGACCTCGTCGTCGGCCGCCCCGGGATGCCGTCGCCCCTTCCGGAGCCGCTCACCCTCGGCTTCCAGGGGGTCGTTCGGCATCGGAGACCTGACGGCACCCTCTTCTTCGGCGAGCTGACCGTCCGACCCTCGGGGAGAGGCGTCTCGATCGTCGTCAGGGACGCCTCCGACGAGCGGCGGGCGGCGGCCGTCCACGACTGCCTCCTCGCGCTCCTCCGGGCCGCGCGCGAGAACCCCTCCCCCGGAGAGCTCTACCCGGTGGCGCACGCCCTCGTCGGCCGGCTCCTCCCCGCGACCGGCTTCGCCGTCGTAGGCCTCGACCCGGAGACCTCTCGGGTCGAGCTCCTCTACTCGGCGCCCGAGAAGCTCGGAGAGGACGTCCGCGAGGCCGTCTGGAGCGTCGCCGACGAGGTGATCGCCTCCCGCGCGCCGCTCTGCCTCGGCCCCTCCGGCCGCGACGGGGAGGGTCCCGCGCGAAGGGCCGGCCCCGCCGGCGTCCCGGGAACGTCCTGGCTCGGCGCCCCGCTCGGGGACGACCTCGGCGCGCTCGTCGTCTGGGCCTCCGGCGGAGCCGGCCACGACGAGGCCGACGGGGCGCTGCTCGGGACGCTCGCGCCGCTCGTCGGCGAGGCGCTCCGCCGTGGCCGGGAAGAGGCGCGGCGACGGGGCGAGCTCCGCGCGAAGACCGCCCTCATGGAGGCGCTCTCGGACGCCGGCCAGGCGCTCGTGACGCTCCGCGACGGCTTCGTCGTCTCCGCGAACGACGCCGCGCTCCGCCTCGCCGGGACGACGCCGGAGGAGCTCTTCGGCCGACGGCTCCTCCTGGAGCTCGCGCCTCCCGCCGAGCGGACGCACCTGGCGCGCCTGCTGGCGTCTCCCCCGCAGGAGCCGTTCGAGACGGCCCTCGCCCTTCCCGGCGGCGAGCGGCGCGAGGTACAGATGGCGATCCGCGCCGTCGACCTGCCCGACGGCCTCCTCCACCTCGCCGTCTTCCACGACGTCACCGCGCTCGTCCGGTCGGCGCGGACCGATTGGCTCACCTCCCTGCCGAACCGCCGCTCCACGGAGGACGTGCTCGCCCGGGAGTGGGAGCGCCTGCGCCGCCGGTCGGGAGCTTTCGCCCTCTCACGCGGGGAGCTCACCGACGCCCGCCCCGTCACGCCCCTCTCCGTCGTCATGATCGACATCGACGACTTCTCGGTCTTCAACGACCGGCACGGACACCACACCGGCGACGAGATGCTCCGGCGGACGGCGCTCGTTCTCCGTTCCGCGCTCCGATCCTGCGACATCGTCGGGCGATGGGGCGGAGAGGAGTTCCTCGCGATCCTGCCCGAGACCGACGACGTCGGCGCCGTCGCCGTCGCCGAAAGGCTCCGGCACGCCGTGGAGGCCGACGCCTTCTACGACCTTCCGCGATTCCCGTCCGGAGAAGGCGGAGCCTCCGAGGCCGTCCGCCTGAAGGTGACCGTCAGCCTCGGCGTCGCCACCGAGGCCCGGCCCGCCGCCGCGACGGCGCACGGCCTCGTCCGGCGGGCCGACGCCGCGCTCTACGCGGCGAAGGCGGCCGGAAAGAACCGTGTCGTCCCGGCTCTTCCGGAGGCAGACTCCGCGGGATGAGACGTCTCCCCGGGGCGGCGCTCGCGGCGTCGCTCACGCTCCTCGCCTCCTGTACCGCGTCCGCCCCCCGCGACATCCGGCTCGTCCCGGCCTCGGAGCCGCTCGCGCGACGCGTCGCGCGGCTCGCGGAGGAGAGCGGCGCGCGGATGGGGGTCGTCGCCCTCCACGTCGAGAGCGGGCGCGAGCTCCGGTGGCGCGACACGGAGACCTTCGAAGGGGCGAGCGTCGTGAAGCTCGCGCTCCTCGTCGAGGCGCTGGCGCGGAGCCGCGAGGGGACGCTCGAGCTCGACGAGCGCTGGCCGATGCCCCCTGCCGCCGTCGCGGCCGGCTCCGGCATCCTCGACGAGTTCGGGCCGTGGCTCGCGCCGACCCAGCGCGACCTGCTGCGGATCATGATGGTCCTCTCCGACAACACCGCGGCCAACCGGTTCATCGACCTCTTCGGAGCCGAGGCCGTGAACTGCCGGATGGCGTCGATCGGCCTCGCCGGGATCGAGCTCGTCGGCAGGATCCCCGACGCCGGGTCGCCCGAGGACGACGCGCCCTGGAAGCCGCTCGGCCGGATGACGCCGCGCGACACTGCCGAGCTCTGGCGCCGCGCCGCGACGGGCGAGCTGCTCGACCGCGACGCGAGCCGGATCGCGATGCGGCTCGCCGCCCGCCCCCGGACGGCGAACCGGATCCCGGTCCAGCTCTCCTCGCGCCCCGGGTACTCCTGGACCGGGAAGTCGGGGACGATGCGCGGCGTCCGCGCCGACTCCGGCGTTCTCGTCACGCCGAAGGGGACGTTCGTCTTCGCGATGTTCGCCGACCGCCTTCCCGACCGCGCCGAAGCCGGCCCCGCCGCGAACGCGGCGATGGGTGCGATCGCGAGGGAGATCGTCGACGAGTGGTCCCGGACCCTTCCGGACCGCGCGCCGATCGACCTCTCGGCCGAGCGTCCCGTCCAGCCGGCGCTCCCGCGAATCGAGCGGACGCCGCTCGAGGCGCGGGCGGGTGCCCCCGACCTCGAGCGGGTCTTCCGGGATACCGACCGGACCTTCTGGGAGCTCTGGGAGAAGGCGGGCGGGGACCTCGCCGACGCCTGTCTCCGGCCGATGCCGAATTCCTGGTGGGAGGGTTTCCAGCCGGAGCGGATCGAGCCGCTCTCCGCCCTCGTCCTCCACCATACGGCGGGGGACGAGGACGAGTACGCCCTCTCGATCTTCGAAGACCCGGCCCGCTTCGTCTCCTCCCACTTCCTCGTCGGCAGGGACGGCCGGCTCTGGCAGTTCGTCTCCCTCGAGCACCGGGCCTGGCACGCGGGCTCCTCGTACCTTCACGGCCGCTCCGTCCTGAACCGCAGCTCCGTCGGCGTGGAGATCACCGGAGACGGGAACCGCACCCCCTTCACGAGGGCCCAGATCGAGACCGTCGTGCGGCTCGTCGGCGTCCTGACGGCCCAGCTCGGCCTCGAGGCGCCGTGGATCGTCGGGCACGAGCACGTCGCTCCCGGGCGCAAGGTCGACCCGGGCGCGCACTTTCCCTGGAACGAGGTGATGCGGCGAGGCCTCGACCTCGCGGAGCGGCTCCGGCCGTTCGTCCCGCCGGCCGAGGAGCAGGGCCTCAGGCCGGGACGACGCCGAGGCCCGGGGCCTCCGGCAGCTCCCAGCGTCCGTCCGTGAGCTTCAGCCCCTTCCACGGGTCGTTCGCGACGAGGAGGTTCCCGTCGAGGTCGAGCCAGTCGTAGAGCGGCGCCACGGCGATCGCCGCGGCGATCCCGAGCGACGACTCGATCATGCAGCCGAGCATCAGCCTGAAGCCGAGCGCCCGCCCGAGGGCCGCGAGCTCGTACGCGCGGGTGATGCCGCCGCACTTGGCGAGCTTCGCGTTCACTCCGTCGAACAGGCCCACGAGGGACGGGACGTCCTTCACGTGGAGGACCGACTCGTCCGCGACGAGCGGCAGGGCTGACCCCGCCTTCACCACCTTCATCTCGGCGTTCTTCGCGACCGGGAGCGGCTGCTCGACGAACTCGATCCCCATCGTCTTCAGCCAGGCGATCTTCGCGAGCGCCTCCTCGGCGCTCTTCCATCCCTCGTTCGCGTCGACCCGGATCGGCTTCGCCGTGACCGAGCGGATCGCCCGGACGTTCTCCTCGTCGCTCGCGAGGCCGACCTTCACCTTCAGGAGCGGGTACGGCTCGGCCTCCTTCACCTTCTCCTTCATCACCTCGGCCGTGTCGATCCCTATCGAGAACGTCGTCTGCGCCATCCGCCCGGCCGGGACGCCGAGGAGCTTCCAGACCGGCTGCCCGACCGCCTTCCCCTTCCAGTCCCAGAGCGCCATGTCGAGCGCCGCGACGACCTGCGAGTCGCCGCCGCAGACGGCTTCGGCCCGCTCCAGCCACGCGAGGTGCTCCCATGGCGAGAGAGAGGCGCACGCCTCCTTCACCTTCGCGAAGGCCGCCTCGCCGCTCTCCCAGCTCTGGCCGTAGCGGACGTTCGCGGCGGTCTCGCCGTAGCCGGTGATTCCGGCCGCGGTGAGCGAGAGGAGACCGTTCTTCTTCTCGCTCGAGGAGTTGCGCGCGATCGTCCAGGTGTGCCGGAGCTTCAGGAGCATCGGCGACAGGGAGAGCATCACGCCCTTCGGGGCCGCGGCCGCGGGGGGCGCGGCGGCGGCGAGGCCGGGGAGAAGCGCGGACGCGGCGAGCGTTCCGGTGACGGAGAGGAGGTCGCGGCGCGAGACGGGGTCGGACATGCGACGATTATGAGCACGATGACCGCCCGTTTCGCGCCCCGATTTCCCGCGGCCCTGCCCCTCCTGGTCCTCCTCGCGGCGTGCCCGGCCCGGGCGGTCCCCGCGGCGCCGGTCCCGGCGCCGACCGCGATCGAGGCCGCCGCCACTTCCGCCTCCGGGCCGGCCGTCGTCGTCGTCCCGGTCGCGAACGTCCTCCTCCGCCCCGAGGCGCTCTCGCCGGTGGAGGACCAGGCCATCCTCGGGGAGACGCTCGAGGCGGCGAGGGCCGAAGGGCGCTACCGCTACGTTCGCCTTCGCTCCGGCACGAGGGGCTGGATCGAGGGGGACGCGATCCGCCCCGGCCTCCCCGACCCGTCGGCCGAGGTGCTCGAGGTGACCTCGAGCCTCGCGCACCTCTACCGCGAGCCCGACTTCACGACCTCCGCTCCGCTCGCGACGGTCACGCTCGGCGCCCGCCTCGGCGGCCTTGCGACCCTCGAGAAGGGGGGGTATCGCTGGCGCGAGGTCCTCCTCCCCGACGGCCGGAGCGCTTTCGCGAGCGCGGAGGACGTCGCTCTCGCCAGGGCGGGCGGCGCGTCGCCCGTCCTCGACCCCGCTTCCTGGCTCGCCATGGCGCGGCGCTTCCTCGGCGCTCCGTACACCTGGGGGGGCACGACGCCGCTCGGATTCGACTGCTCGGGCCTCGTCTTCCGGGTCCTCGAGCGGCACGGCATCCTCCTCATGAGGAACAGCTCGGAGATGTGCTTCCGCGAGCCGCAGCTCGTCCCGGTCCCCTTCGAGGAGCTCGCCCCGGGAGACCTCGTCTTCTTCGGGACGGAGGAGAAGATCGACCATGTCGGCTTCTGGGCCGGGAACGACGAGGTCCTCCAGGCGACGTCGGCCGGCGTCCCCTCGACGCAGGAGACACCCTGGGCGAGCCCGAAGCTGGCGCCGCGTTTCCGCTACGCGCGCCGGCTGGCGGCGCTCCCCGGCGCCCCGCGCCCCTCCGGTCTCACACCCACGAAGGCCGAGGCCCTCGGCCGGACCCTCGACGCCCTCGCCGCTGAGGGAGGCGCGACATTCGGGATCGTCGTGAAGGACCTGCAGACCGGCGGGACGGTCGCGCGCAACGCGACGACCGTGATGCACGCCGCCTCGACCATGAAGACTGCCGTCCTCCTCGAGGCGCTCCGGCGCGTCGACGCGGGGACCCTCTCGCTGGCCACGGGCGTGCCGGTCGTCGACTGCTTCCCGAGCGCCGTCGACGGCAGCCCGTTCCGCGTGCCGCTCGACGGGGAGAACGAGGCGCGCCTCGCCCCCTTCCTCGGAAACGCTGCCCGCCTCGACTTCGTCGCGCGGGAGATGATCGTCCGCTCCTCGAACGCCGCCACGAACCTGATGCTCGGCCTCTGCCCGCCGAGGGACGTGCAGGCGTTCGTCGACCTCCTCGGGGCGGGGGGCGTGAAGGTGCGTCGGCTGGTCGAGGACGAGAAGGCCTACCAGGCCGGCCTCTCGAACGAGACCGACGCCGCGGGAATGGCCGCCCTGATGGAGGCCGCCGTCCGTTCGCCCCGACTCTCCCCCGAGTCGCGCCGGCTCGCGTTCGAGATCCTCGCGGCGCAGGAGTTCAACGAGCAGGTCCCGGCCGGGATCCCGCGGCAGGCGGGCGCGGTCGTCGCGCACAAGACCGGGAACATCTCGAAGGTCCAGCACGACGCGGCCGTCGTGAGGCTCCCCGACGGGCGCGAGTACGTCCTCGTCCTCCTCGCGACCGACTTCGGCGCGAGCGAGGAGGGCCGGAAGCGGGTGATCGAGACGACCCGGAGGATGTCCCGCGCGGT
>CAZWRQ010000071.1:0-19835 GCA_964636395.1 uncultured Holophagales bacterium | reverse complement strand
GCCCACGCCCACCCGAGCCCTTCCGACGCGCCCGCCCCTGCCGCCCCCGCGGCCGGCGGCGCGGTCCGGTGGATCTGCCCGATGGACCCCGAGGTCGTCTCCGACGGCCCGGGCGACTGCCCGGTCTGCGGCATGGCGCTCGAGCCCGAGATGCCGACGGCGGAGGTCGAGTCGCCCGAGCTCGCCGACATGACGCGGCGGCTGAAGGTGGCGACCGCGCTCGGCCTGCCGGTCCTCGTCCTCGCGATGTCGGACATGGTCCCGGGCCAGCCGCTCCAGCACGCCGTCTCGCCCTGGCTCCTCACGCTCGCCCAGGCCCTCCTCGCGACGCCGGTCGTCGCCTGGGCCGGGGCGCCGTTCTTCCGGCGCGCGTGGGCCTCCGTCGTGAACCGCAGCCCGAACATGTTCACGCTCATCGGCCTTGGCGTCGCGGCCGCCTGGCTCTACAGCGCCGCGGCGCTCGCGGTCGCCGCGATCCGGCCCGACCTCGTCCCCGAGGTCTACCGGGGGCACGGGGGCGCGCCCCTCGTCTACTTCGAGGCGGCCGCCGTCATCACGGCGCTCGCCCTCCTCGGCCAGATCCTGGAGCTTTCGGCCCGGAGCCGGACGAGCTCGGCCATCCGCGCCCTCCTCGACCTCTCGCCGAAGACGGCGCGGCGGATCGAAGGTGACGGCGGCGAGGTGGACGTTCCCGTCGAGCACGTCGTCGCGGGCGACCACCTCCGCGTGCGGCCCGGCGAGCGCGTCCCGGTGGATGGGACGATCGAGGACGGCACCTCCTGGATCGACGAGTCGATGATCACCGGCGAGCCGATCCCGGTGGAGAAGACGCCGGGGAGCGCCGTCACCGGCGGGACCGTGAACGGCGCCGGCGGCTTCGTGATGGTCGCCGAGCGGGTCGGCGAGGGGACGACGCTCGCGCGGGTCGTGAAGCTCGTCGCCGAGGCCCAGAGGAGCCGCGCCGCGATCCAGCAGCTCGCCGACCGCATCTCGGCCTGGTTCGTCCCGGCGGTCGTCGTCGCGGCCCTCGCGACCTTCGCGCTCTGGATGGTCCTCGGGCCCGAGCCGCGCTTCGTCCACGCCCTCGCCTCGGCGATCGCGGTCGTCATCATCGCCTGCCCGTGCGCCCTCGGCCTCGCGACGCCCCTCTCGATCATGGTCGCGACCGGCCGCGGCGCACTCTCCGGCGTCCTCGTGAAGAACGCCGACGCCCTCGAGCGCCTCGCCGCCGTGGACGTCCTCGTCGTCGACAAGACCGGCACGCTGACGGAGGGCAGGCCCGCCGTCGCGGCTCTCGAAGCCGTCGAGCCGTTCACGAAGGACGAGGTCGTCCGCCTCGCCGCCGCCCTCGAGCGCGCGAGCGAGCACCCGCTCGGCGCGGCCATCGTGGCCGCCGCGGGCGCCGGCCCGCTCCCCCTCGTCTCGGAGTTCCGGTCCGTCACGGGCCGCGGCGTCGCGGGCCGCGTCTCGGGCCACGACGTTCTCGTCGGGAGCCTTCGGTTCCTCGAGGAAGCGGGAGTCGAAACTTCGGCGCTCGCCGCCCTCGCGACGGCCCACCAGGAAGAGGGACGCACCGCCGTCATCGTCGCCGTCGACGGCCGCCCCGCGGGCCTCGTCGCCGTCGCCGACCCGGTCAAGGCGTCGGCCCCGGCCGCCCTCGCGGCCCTCCGCGCCGACGGCATCGAGATCGTCCTCCTGACCGGCGATGCGCGTCGCTCGGCCGCCGCCGTGGCGCGGTCGCTCGGGATCGCGCGCTTCGAGGCCGAGGTCCTCCCCGAGGAGAAGGGGGCCGTCGTCGAGCGGCTCCGCGCGGAAGGGCGCGTCGTCGCGATGGCCGGAGACGGCGTGAACGACGCCCCGGCCCTCGCCCGGGCCGACGTCGGGATCGCGATGGGGACCGGGACCGACGTCGCCATCGAGAGCGCCGCCGTCACCCTCCTCCACGGCGACCTCGCGGGCCTCGTCCGCGCACGGCGCCTCGGCCGCGCCACGATGCGGAACATCCGTCAGAACCTCGCCTGGGCGTTCGGCTACAACCTCCTCGGCGTCCCGCTCGCGGCCGGTCTCCTCTACCCGGTCTTCGGCGTCCTCCTCTCGCCGATGGTCGCCGGGGCCGCCATGAGCCTCAGCTCCGTCTCCGTCATCGTGAACTCGCTCCGGCTTCGCAGGCTCGAGCTCTGAAGCACCGGCCGCGGGAGCGGACGCGGGGCCCGGCGACCGGGCGGCCGGGAGTGAGAACTCCCGGCCGTCTCCGCCGTACAAGGAGAGATGAGTGGGGGTGTCGATCTCGGGCTCCTCGAGGAGCGGCCAAGGGCCGGTTTCGCGTCGGACGCCATGATCCGGCTTTCGCGGCTCAACAAGAGCTACCCCATGGGATCGAGCAAGCTCCACGTTCTCAAGGGGATCGACCTTTCGATCGCCCCGGGAGAGCTCGTCGCGATCATGGGAGCGTCGGGGTCCGGCAAGTCAACGCTCCTGAACGTCCTGGGGCTCCTCGACGGATACGACGACGGGGACTACCACCTCGACGGACGTCGAATCGGGCAGATGTCCGAGACGAGGGCCGCGAGCCTCCGGGCCAGCCTCCTCGGCTTCGTCTTCCAGTCGTTCAACCTGATCCCGTTCAAGACGGCCGTCGAGAACGTCGCGCTGCCGCTCTACTACCAGGAGGTCCCGAGGCGGAAGCGCAACAAGCTCGCCGAGGAATACCTCGACCGGGTCGGCCTCGCCGACCGCGCCGGCCACCTCCCCCGCGAGCTCTCGGGCGGACAGCAGCAGAGGGTCGCGATCGCAAGGGCGCTCATCTCGAGCCCGAAAGTGATCCTCGCCGACGAGCCGACGGGAGCGCTCGACTCGCAGACGTCCCTCGAGGTGATGGAGGTCCTCCGGCAGATCAACGCCACGGGCGTGACGCTCCTCATCGTGACGCACGAACGGGAGGTCGCCGCCCGGACCCGCCGCGTCATCCGTCTTCGCGACGGGCGGATCGAGGGAGACGGCCCGCCGGAGACGGCGTTCGCGCCATCCTCCTTCGTCCCGGCCGCCTTCTCGCAGGTCCCCTCCGCCACGCCGCCCGCCTGAGGACGCCGTGATCGAGATCGACACCTGGCAGGAGATCTTCGACACGGTCCGGAAGAACAAGCTCCGGACGTTCCTGACCGGGTTCAGCGTGGCGTGGGGAATCCTGATGCTGATCGTCCTCCTCGGCTCCGGCCAGGGCCTCTCGAAGGGAGTCGAGTACGGCTTCCGGGACGACGCCACGAACAGCATCTGGATGCGGAGCGGGCAGACGAGCGTCCCGTGGAAGGGGCTCCGGCCGGGCCGGAACGTGCAGTTCACGAACGAGGACTACGACGTCATCCGCGAAGGGGTCAAGGGGGTCGAGCACATCACCTCCCGCTACTTCATCCGCGGGACGCTGACGGTCGCCTGGCACGGCGAGACGTCGAGCTTCGACGTCCGCGCCGTCCACCCGGACCACCAGCACCTCGAGAAGACGATCGTCACCGAAGGACGCTTCCTCAACCCGACCGACGTCGGCGAGCACCGGAAGGTCGCCGTCATCGGCGAGCGCGTGAAGGCCCAGCTCTTCAAGGAGGCGCCGGCCATCGGCGAGTACCTCGACATCAAGGGGGTCCCGTTCCAGGTCGTCGGGGTCTTCACCGACATCGGGGGCGAAGGGGAGCAGGAGAAGATCTACATCCCGATCTCGACGGCCCAGCGGGCCTACGGCGGCGCGAACAACGTCGCGATGATCATGATGACCGTCGGAGACGCATCGGTCGACGAGAGCCAGGCGATCGCGACCGATCTGAGGATGCGCATCGCCGAGCGTCACGACTTCGACCCCGACGACAAGCGGGCCGTCTTCATCTCGAACGCCGTCGTCGAGTTCCAGCGGTTCGTCGACCTGATGGGCGGGATCCGCGCGTTCGTCTGGGTCATCGGCGTCGGGACGCTCCTCGCCGGCGTCGTCGGCGTCTCGAACATCATGATGATCGCCGTCAAGGAGAGGACGAAGGAGATCGGGATCCGCAAGGCTGTCGGCGCGACGCCCTTCTCCGTGATGTCCCTCATCCTGAAGGAGGCGATCCTCGTCACGGGGGTCGCCGGCTACGTCGGGCTCGTCGCGGGGGTCGCGCTCCTCGAGCTGATGGCGCGCTCGCTCGGCGAATCCGAGATGTTCCGCAACCCCGAGGTCGACTTCGGCGTCGCCGTCTCGGCGACGCTCCTCCTCGTCCTGGCGGGCGGTGTGGCCGGGTTCTTCCCGGCGCGGAGGGCCGCGGCCATCCGCCCGGTCGAGGCGCTGAGGGACGAGTAGCCGTGCGCCAGCTCTTCGACCTCGACCACTGGCAGGAGATCCGGGTCGCCCTTCTCCGCAACCGGGCACGGACGGCGCTGACGGCCTTCGGCGTCTTCTGGGGAATCTTCCTCCTCATGGTGATGCTCGGGTCGGGCTCGGGCCTCCGGAAGGGCGTGCTGCAGGGGTTCGCCGACGGCGCGACGAACAGCTTCTTCCTCTGGACCCAGCGGACGCAGAAGCCGTACGCCGGCATGCCGGCGGGGCGCGGCATCCGTCTGACGAACGCCGACGTCGAGGCGATCCGCGAGAAGGTCCCCGAGGCCGAGGTCGTCGCCCCACGCAACCAGCTCCGCGGCTTCGGCGGAGGCAACAACGTCTCCCGCGGGCGAAAGACCGGCGCCTTCAGCGTCATGGGGGACTACCCCGAGATCCGACGGGTCCAGCCGCTGAGGATCGAGACCGGGCGGTTCCTCAACCCGATCGACGTCGAGGAGAGCCGGAAGGTCGCCGTCATCGGGACCCGCGTCCGCGAGCTCCTCTTCTCCCGCGGGGAGGAGCCGATCGGCGACTCCATCGTGATCGGCGGGGTCTACTTCCAGGTCGTCGGCGTCTTCGCCTCGCCTCGGACGGGAGACGCGGCCGAGCGCGACGCGCAGACGATATTCGTCCCGTTCACGACGTTCCAGCGGGCCTTCAACTACGGCGACCGCGTCGGCTGGATGGCGATCATCTCGCGTCCCGACGTCCCCGCGTCGGAGGCCGAAGAGCGAGTCCTCTCCCTCCTCCGCTCGCGGCACAAGGTCGCCCCCGACGACCTCCGCGCCTTCGGCCACTTCAACCTCGAGGAGGAGTACTCGAAGATCCAGGGCCTCTTCTCGGGGATCCGCCTCCTCGTCTGGATCGTCGGCGTCGGGACGCTCGCCGCCGGCGTCATCGGCGTCTCGAACATCATGCTCATCATCGTCAAGGAACGGACGAAGGAGATCGGCATCCGGCGGGCGCTCGGGGCGAAGCCCTCGGCCGTCGTCAGCCAGATCGTCTCCGAGTCCGTCATCCTGACGTCGCTCGCCGGCTACCTCGGCCTCGTCGCCGGCATCGCGCTCGTCGTCGCCATCGGCAGGCTCCTTCCGCCCGGCGGAGCGGGGATGTTCCTCGACCCCGACGTCGGCGTCGGCGAGGCGCTCCAGGCGCTCGCCATCCTCGTTGCGGCCGGCGTCGTCGCGGGCCTCGCTCCGGCGCAGCGCGCCCTCGCCGTCAGCCCCACCGTCGCCCTCAGATCGGAGTGACCGTCCCATGCTGAAGAAGATCCTCGGAATCGCCGCCGCCGTCCTCGTCCTCGCCCTCTTCGCCGGCACCGTCTGGTTCCTCTGGGCCAAGTCGAGGAAGGCCGAGACGATCTGGCAGACGGAGTCGCCGAAGGTCGCGACGATCATCAAGAAGGCGGTCTCGACCGGCTCCGTCGTCCCGCGGCAGGAGGTCGCCATCAAGCCGCGCGTCTCGGGGATCGTCGAGGAGATCCACGTCGAGGCCGGGGCGAAGGTGAAGGCGGGCGACCTCATCGCGAAGATCCGCCTCGTCCCCGACATGGTCCGCCTCAACGAGGCGCAGAGCCGCGTGGAGAAGGCGAAGATCGCTCTCGACGCCGCCGAGAAGGACCACGCCCGGAACGTGGCGCTCGTCCGCGACGGGACGATCTCGACCTCGGCGTTCCAGCCGTTTCAGACCGCGCTCGAGAACACCAGGACCGAGCTCCGCGCCGCGAGCGACAACCTCGACCTGATCCAGAAGGGGATCTCCCGGACGACGGGCGACGCCTCGAACACGCTCGTTCGCTCGACGATCTCCGGCACCGTCCTCGAGGTGCCCGTGAAGGTCGGCAACTCCGTCATCGAGACGAACACGTTCAACGAGGGGACGACGATCGCCACGATCGCCGACATGGGCGACATGATCTTCCTCGGGAAGGTCGACGAGTCCGAGGTCGGCAAGCTGAAGGCGGGGATGACGCTCCTCCTGACGATCGGCGCCGTCGAGGGGAAGAAGCCCGAGGCGACGCTCGAGCACATCGCCCCGAAGGGGGTCGAGAAGGAAGGGGCGATCCAGTTCGAGATCAAGGCGGCCTTGAAGCCGATCCAGGACGTCGTGATCCGCGCGAACTACAGCGCGAACGCCGACATCGTCCTCGACCGGAGGGACGACGTCCTCGCCCTGAACGAGAGCCTCCTCGCGTTCGAGGACGGCAGGAAGTACGTCGAGGTCGAGACCGCCCCGCAGAAGTTCGAGAAGCGCGAGGTGAAGACCGGCCTCTCCGACGGCATCCAGGTCGAGATCCTCTCGGGCCTCGAGGAGAAGGACAAGGTCAAGGGACAGCCGGAGAAGGCGAAGACAGCGGGCTGAGCGGGCGAGGCCGCGGCCGCCGGCCCGGAGACGCGACCGGCGGCGTTCAGGCCGTGCGGACGAGGACGGCTCGGGTGTAGAGGAGCGCGAAGCCGCGCCGCCGGGCGTTCTCCTGCGACTTCGACCCGGGCTGCGTCGTGACGACCGCGAGGTCGCACCCCTCGCGGCTCGCGGCCGCGAGCCGCTCCGAAAGGAGCGCGGTCTGGATTCCGCGGCGCCGATGGGCGGGGAGCGTCGCCGCGCCGCAGAGCTGGGCGAGGCCGCCGGCGATGCGGACGCTCCCCCCGCCGGAGGGAACGCCGCCCCGCTCCGCGAGGTATCGCGTCATCCCGTCGGCCTGCGAGAAGTCGCGGATGACCCGCCGGAGGACCTCCTCCTCGAACGACTCGCTCGAGGGGACCCCCTGCTCGTCCGGCGAGAGGAAGCCTGCGACGGTGACGTCGAGCCAGAGCTCGAGCTCCTCGGGTCCGGACGGCTGTACCTTCACGTCCTCGGGAATCGGCGGAAGGTCCCGCGCCGGGAGCGCGAGGCCGAGGACGTCCTCGAACCCCTCGAGGACGTAGCCGCGCCGCGTGAGGAGGGCGCCGAGAGCCGGGTCCGCGAGGCTCGAGAGCTCGACGCGTACCGGGCACTCCCGGAGCACGAAGGCCTTCTCCACCTCTTCCAGCTCCTTCTCGAGGCGCGCTTCGTCGAACCCGAGGCCGGCAATCTTGTTCAGCGGCGACCCCGGCTCCGCAAACGCCGCGATCCCTCCGGCCAGGGGGCGCGAGAGGACGTCGCCCCGCTCGCCGACGCGGAGCGCGACCCGGGCGACGGCGTCGGAGAGGAGGCGGGCCTCGGCCCGTTCGATCCTTGCGGCCAGGGCGACGTCGCAGGCGAGCGTCATGCGGTGCGGATGATATCGGCGGCGATCGTCTGCGCCGAGGAAAGCCGCGGGCTACGCGCCGATGCGCGTCAGCCGAAGAATGGGGCCGTCGGGAGCGGTCTCGTCGCGAAGGTCGATGTCGGCGAAGACGGCCCAGGCGTTGTCCTCCTCCGGGTCGAGGAGCGTCTGCGTCACGGTCCACTGCCGCGGCCCGGCCGGCTTCAGGCTCGTCCACTGGTGGAGGCGCGACTCGGGGCCCGCGAGGAGCTCGGTGTGCTCCTCGAAGAACGGCGCGAGGGCCGCCCCGAAGCGCTCTGGCGTCCAGGCCACCTCGGCCGCGCTCTCGGCGTTCTCCGCCGGCTGCCAGACCCGCTCGGCGGCGTCCTCCCAGTCCCGCCGCGAGAGGGCGCGGACGAGGAGGTGCAGCTCGGAGCGGACGCGCGCCGCGAAGACGCGCGGGTCGGACAGCAGCTCGCGGAGCCACGCGGCCTGTTTCGGCTTCTCGGGCTCGGCGCTCGCCTCGATCAGCTCCTCCGGGTGCCGGAGGCTCTCCCACTCCTCGAGGAGGCTCGCGTCCGTCTCGCCGACGAGCGCGCGGAAGAAGCCGAGGACGTCCCAGAGCTCGTCCGTCTTCGCCGGCTCGGGGACGGTCTGGTCGAGCGTCCGGTAGAGCTGCGAGAGGTATCGGAGGAGGACCCCCTCGCTCCGCTCGAGGCCGTAGCTCTTCACGTAGTCCGAGAAGCCCGCGAACGTCTCGAACATCTCGCGCCCGATCGACTTCGGCTTCGGCTCGGTCCCGCCGGCCCACGGGTGCGCCTCGCGGAACGCCTCGAAGGCGCCGAAGAGGAAGTCGGCGAGAGGCTGCGGGTACGTGACCCCCTCCAGCTTCTCCATCCTCTCCTCGTACGGCACCCCCTCGGCCTTCAGCTCCTCGACGAGCTTCCCCTTCGCCCGGTCCGTCTGTTTTCGCAGGACGATGTCGGGGTTCTCGAGGATCGACTCGACGACGGTCACGACGTCGAGGGCGTAGGTCGGCGAGGCCGGGTCGAGCCGCTCGAGCGCCGTGACGGCGTAGATCGAGAGCGCCTGGTGGAGGGAGAAGTCCCACTGCAGGTCGTCGGCGACGACGACGCGCCGGAAGCCGGTCTCCTCGACCGACATCCCGACGATCCCGGCCCGGTAGAGCGAGCGAACGAGGAGCGCCGCGTGCTTCAGGAGGCGCGCCTTGGTCCCGTCGTCCTCGTGGCAGCGGGCGACGAGGTCGCGGAGCGCCGAGAAGTTCCTTTCCGGAGGCGGTGCGTCGCGGTTCGTGTCGGCGTCGCGCTGGATCAGGTCGAGGACCATGCCGTGCGTGAGGTGGAAGCGCGACTTCAACGTCTCGGGCGGCCGGGTGATGAGGCGCTGGAAGGTCTCCTCGGTCCAGGAGATCTCCCCCTTCGCGGGCCCCCGGAACGTCTTCGTGACCTTCTTCCCGGAGGCGTCGGACTTCTTCGTCGCCTGCTTCTTCTCGACGATGTGCTCCGGCGCCTGCGCGACGACGCTCCCCTCGGTGTCGAAGCCGCGCCGTCCCGCGCGCCCGGCGATCTGCTTGAACTCGCGGACGGTGAGGAGACCGACCTTCGCCCCGTCGAACTTCGCGAGCTTCGTGAAGAGGACCGTCCGGATCGGGATGTTCACGCCGACGCCGAGCGTGTCGGTGCCGCAGATGACGTGGAGGAGCCCTCTCTGGGCGAGCTGCTCGACGAGGAGGCGGTAGCGCGGCAGGAGCCCGGCGTGGTGGACGCCGACGCCGAACGAGAGGAAGCGCCGGAACTCCTTCCCGTAGGGGGTGACGAGCCGCCGGCCGGCGACGACCTCGCGGATCGCCTCGCGCTCCTCCTTCGTCCCGATCCTCACGCTCGTCAGCGCCTGGGCCAGCTCGGCGCACTCGCGTTGCGTGAAGTTGACGACGTAGACCGGGCTCTTCCCGTCTTCGAGGAGCTTCTCGATCGTCTGGTGGAGCGGCGTCTCGGCGTACGCGAAGTCGAGCGGGACGGGGCGCTCCTCGGACGTCACGAACGCGACCTCGCGCCCCGTGTCGTGCGTCAGCCGCTCGGCGATGGCCGACGTGTCGCCGAGCGTCGCCGACATGAGGAGGAACTGCGTCCCCGGCAGGACGAGGAGCGGCACCTGCCAGGCGACGCCCCGCTCCCTGTCGGCGTAGTAGTGGAACTCGTCCATGACGACGTACGGCGCGTCGAGCTCCTCGCCGAGGCGGAGCGCCATGTTCGAGAGAACCTCCGCCGTGCAGCAGACGACGAGGCCGTCGGCGTTGATGCTCGCGTCTCCCGTCCGCATCCCGACGTTCTCCGCTCCCAGCTCGCCGCAGAGCGCGAAGAACTTCTCGCTCGCGAGCGCCTTGATCGGGCTCGTGTAGTACGAGACGCGCCGCTCGCAGAGCGCCTTGAAGTGGAGCCCGAGGGCGACGAGCGACTTCCCCGACCCGGTCGGCGTCCCGAGGATGACGTGCTTTCCGGCCATGATCTCGAGGAGCGCCTCCTCCTGAGCCGGGTAGAGCGTCAGCCCCGTGTCGGCGACCCAGTCGAGGAAGAGGCCGAGGATCTCGTCGCCGTCGGTCGTCCCGCGGGGCGGGACGCGGTCGGCGAGGGGTGTGACGGGGGGCTTCTCGGAGGTCGTCATGGCGGAAGGACGGAGTTTCCCATCCCCTCGGCCGGGGAGGAATCGCGCTTCAGGGCGCCTTCGGGAGCCGGTGCTCGCCCGACCGCCCCGCTTCCGGAGGGCGCCCGCCGCGCGGCGTGGCGCTGACGACGCGGTTCCGCCCCTCTCTCTTCGCCCGATAGAGGGCCGCGTCGGCCGTCGCGAGGAGGCGTTCCGGGTCCCCGTCGGATTCCGGCACGAAGGTCGCCACGCCGAAGCTCGCGGTCACGACCGGGGCAGCCCCCTCCGGATGGGGCAGCGCGAGCGCCTCGAGGGCCGCCCGGGTCCGTTCCGCCACGATCGCGGCGTCCGATCCGCCCGTGGCCGGGAGCAGCAGCGCGAACTCCTCGCCGCCGAAACGGGCCGCGACGTCGCCCGCCCGGCGGGCATTCGCCTGCAGGACGCGCGCGACCTCCACGAGGCAACGGTCCCCGGCCGGATGACCGAGCGCGTCGTTGTACTTCTTGAAGAAGTCGATGTCCGCGAGAACGAGGGAGAGCGGGTGACTGAAGCGGACCGCCCGCTTCCACTCCGCGCCCAGCGCCTCGTCGAGACGACGGCGGTTCGGAATCCCCGTCAGCGCGTCGGCGAAGGAGAGCTCCGAGAGCCTCTCGTTGGCTTCGCGAAGCGCATCCGTCCTTTCGCCAACGAGCCTCTCGAGCTCGTCGTGCCGCCGCTTCAGCCGCGCGGTCCGGCTTCGAAGGAGGAGGACGGCCCCCCCGAGGACGAGGAGCGCGGCGAGGAGCCGGAACCAGGACGTCTGGTGGAACGCCGGCTCGAGGACGAGCGTGAGGGGCTCCGCCTCCAGTCCCCAGGCGCCGTCTCCGACCCGGCTCTGGACCCGGAACCGGTACCGCCCGGGCGGCAGCGCGGTGTAGTAGGCGGCTCTCCGCGTCCCCACCTCGTGCCAGTCGTCGTCGAACCCGTCGAGCCGGAAGCGGAACCCGACGAGCTCGGGAGGCCGGAGCGTCGTCGCGGCATAGCGGACCTCGACGAGCCTTCTCCTCGGCTCGATCCTCAGCTCCCGCCTCGCGGTACGAAGACTCCCGTCGACGACGACTTCCTCGACGCGCGCCCCGGGGGCCGGCGGTGGCGGCGGGATCCGGGCGGGATCGACGACGACGATGCCGCGATAGGACGGGAGCCAGATCCGGCCGTCGGAGTCGACCGACCCGGCAGGCTGCTGACCGCTCGCGAACGATGCGCTCCGGAGGCCGTCCGCAAGGCCTAACGAGAGCGGTCGGACGACGTTCCGAAGGCCGTCCGCGACTTCGTTCAGCTCCTTCTTCAGGAGCCTCTGGAAGCCCTTGTTGCCGGTCAGCCAGAGCCCGCCGAAGCGGTCCGGGATGAGAGTCTGCGCTCGCCCTTCCGCGAGGCCGTTCTCGGGACGAATCGCCGTGATCCGGCCGTCCTTCAGGCGATTGATGCCGCTCCAGGCGCTCCCGATCCAGAGGACCCCGTCTTCGTCCTCGAGCAGCGCCGCGATCCGGTCGCTCACGAGGCCGTCGCGCGCCGTCAGGACGCGGAAGCCGGCGGCATCCCGCCGGACGAGGCCGTCACCGGACGTGCCGAACCAGAGCGCCCCCCCGCGATCCTCGAGCATGCAGACGACCGCGTTCAGCGAGACCCACTCCGGCGTCGCGACCCGCTCGAACCGGCGGCCGTCGCGCGACGTGGCGACGCCCGTCGTCGTCGCCACCCAGAGCGTCCCTTCCCGGTCCTCGAAGATGACGCGTACGTCGTCTCCGGGCAGGCCGTCGTCCTTGCCGAACGCTTCGATCCGTCCTCCTCGGAGCTTCGCCAGACCCGACGTATAGGTGCCGACCCAGATCGCCCCGGAACGGTCCTCCCACAGAGCCGAGACTTCGTCGCTCGGCAGGCCGTCGGCCTTGCGGATCACCTCGAGCCGCCCGTCCCTGAGCCGGTTGAGCCCGCCGCCGGCGGTGGCGAGCCAGGCGCTCCCGTCGCGCGCGTGGAGAACCGAGCGGACGTTGTCGTTCGAGAGGCCCTCGGGCACTCCGAAGGACGGGAAGCTCCGATCGCGGAGCCGGTTCAGCCCGCCGACCCAGGTCCCGACCCAGACGAACCCCTCTTCGTCCGGCAGGATCGACCAGATCTTGTCGTTCGAGAGGGGCGGCGCCGCGAGGACGGAGAAGGTCCCGCGGTGGAAGCGGCAGATGCCGTTCCCCCACGTCCCGATCCAGAGCGATCCCGCTGCATCGAGCGCGAGCGCGGTCAGCTGATCGGTCGGAAGGCCGTCGGCCGTCGTCCAGACGCGCCGGCCGTCGCCGACGATCCGGACGAGGCCCGCTCCGGCCGTCGCGACCCAGATCCCGCCCGACGGGTCGGGGAGAACGCCGACGATCTGGTCGCTCGGAAAGCCGTCCTTCGCCGTCCAGCGCGTCACGCGGCCGTCCCGAAGGCGCGCGAGGCCGGCGCCGCTGGTGCCGATCCAGAGCGCTCCGTCCGTGTCGACGCAGAGCGTCCGGAGCCGCGCCGGAGGGAGCCCGTTCTCCTTCGTCAGGAGCGTCGCCTTGCCGGCCGTCCACCGGACGAGGCCGCGGCCTGCTCCGGCCCAGACGGTGCCGTCCGGGGCCTCGGCGAGGGCCCAGACGGTCCCCTGCCCCAGCTCCTCGGCTCCGAGGACCTGCTTGAAAACGCCGTTCTCGTATTTCAGGACGTTCTCGCTCCGCCCGACCCAGATCGCCCCGTGGCGATCCTCCATGAGGGCGAAGGCGGAGCCCGTCGCGAGGAGCGGAGTCGTCTTCCCGTCGAAGACGGTGAACCGGGCGCCGTCGAAACGGACGAGCCCGTCGTACGTTCCGAACCAGAGGTGCCCTTCGCGGGTCCGGAGGATCGAGGTGACCGTGTCCTGCGGGAGCCCGTTCTCCGTCTTCCAGACGTCGACCTGCGCCTGGGAAAGGGGCCGCGCGACGTCGAGCGCCGGGGCGGTCCGGGCGATGAAGGCCGCTCCGCAGAGAGCAATACAGGCAGAGATCGCTCCCCGGCCTCGTCTCCGCACCGGTCCCGTCAGGGTCACAGCTTCTGCCAGTACCCTCTCCTCGTCCGTCCCGGCGGCAAGGAAGATCCTCCGGCTGCCGCGACGGCACATTCTAACGGTCCTTCGACCCGCCCTGCGGCAGTCGCAGCGTGCCCGATCCGGGACGAAGGTGGAAGAATCGGGGCGATGCGTGAGATGGAGCCCCTCTTCTTAGGCCGCACGTTCGACGACTTCCTCTTTCGCCCGCAGCGGAGCCCCGTCGCCTCCCGCCGCGCCGTGGACCTCTCGATGCCGCTCGTCCCCGGCCTCGACCTCGGGCTGCCGATCGTCGGGGCGAACATGGACACGGTCGTCGGCGAGGAGATGGCGCGCGCCCTCGCCCTCGAGGGAGCGTTCGGCTTCCTCCACCGGAGCTCCCCGATCGAGGCTCAGGCGGCGCGCGTCCGCTACGTGAAGACGCGCCACTCCTACGTCATCGAGAAGCCGCTCGTCCTCCCGCGGACCGCGACGATCGCCGAGGTCCGCCGGCTCATCGAGAAGCACCGCTCGAGCGGCATCCTGATCGAGGAGACGGCCGGCTCGGGCCTTCTCGCCGGCATCCTCTCCCACCGCGACCTGCCGCACGGGCCGGACGCGAACGAGAGGCGGGTGGAGGAGCTGATGACCCCCGTCGCGCGGCTCGTGACCCGGCCACCGTCCGTCTCCCTAGAGGAGGCCGAGAAGGCGATGTGGGAGCGGCGCGTCGAGAAGCTCCCGCTCGTCGACGACGCCGGGCGGATCCGCGGCCTCGTCACGATGCGCGACCTCCACCTCTTCAAGAAGAAACCCTGGTCGGTGAAGGACGAGCGGGGGCGGCTCCGTGTCGGGGCCGCGATCGGCGCGGCGGGCGACTACCTCGAGCGCGCCGCCGCCCTCGCCGAGGCGGAAGTCGACGTCGTCCTGATGGACGTCGCCCACGCCCATTCCGAGATCCTCGCGAAGGCCGTCCCCGCCTTCCGGAACCGGTTCCCGGGCATCCCGCTCGTCGTCGGGAACGTCGCGACGGCCGAAGGGGCGCGCTTCCTCGCCGACCTCGGCGCCGCCGCCGTGAAGGTCGGCGTCGGGCCGGGGCGGGGCTGCCGCACGCGCCTCGAGACGGGCGCCGGCGTCCCGCAGCTCCAGGCGATCCGCGAGGCGTACCTCGGGACGGAAGGGAAGGTCCCGATCATCGCGGACGGCGGCATCCGGAACGACAAGGACGTCTTCCTCGCCCTCGCCGCCGGCGCCTCGACCGTCATGCTCGGATCGCTCCTCTCCGGGACCGACGAGTCGCCGGGGATCGTCGTCGACGACCCGGCGACGCGTCAGAAGGTGAAGCTCTACCGCGGTATGACCTCCCCCGAGGCCGTCGTCGACGGGACGACCGAGGCGGACGCGGCCGACGCCCTCGCGACTCCCGCCGAGGGGCAGTCGGTCCGCGTCCCGTACGTCGGGAGCGTCGTCGACGTCCTCGCGCGGATCGCCGGCCACCTCCGTTCGGCCGTCAGCTACGCGGGCGAGGCGACGCTCGCCGGCGCGCACCGGAAGATCGCGGCGGACCCGGACCGCTTCCTCGTCCCGCTCTCGTCCGCGGCGCGGGCCGAGTCGTTCGAGCGCTGAAGGAAGAGGCCATGGCGATTCGCGTCGTTCGCCTCGGGTCGCCACGCGGCAAGGGAGAGGGCCTTCGGCTCGGGACGGTGCGTCGCCCGCCGCGCGGCGTCCCGAAGGCGGAGTTCGCCTCGCGCGACTTCTACGACGTCTGGCTGCCCGACCTCGCCCCCAGCGAGGAGCTCGTGAAGGCCGCGCAAGCGGCCGCCGACGAGAAGGCCTGGAAGGCGTTCGAGCGAAGGTACCGCGCGGAGATGAGCGCGCCGCAGGCCGCCCGGCTCCTGGACCTTCTCGCAGCCCTCTCGTGTCGGACGAGCCTCGCGGTCGGCTGCTACTGCGCCGACGAGGCGCGGTGCCACCGTTCGCTCCTCCGGGCGCTCCTCGCCGAGAGGGGCGCCGAGCTCGCGTAGCGCGTCTCCGAGGCCGTCCGCTCCGGCGCCCGGCGACGCTTCGCCGTTTCCCCATTCCGGGCCTTAACATCCCGCCCACGTGACGGCCGAAGAACACGTGTGCCCGCGGTGCGGCATTCGCTTCGACGCGGACGAGGAGGGTGTGTTCGCCACCTGCCCGGCCTGCGGCTCGCTCCTCCACCTCGGGGACGAGGCGGAGATCGTCCACCAGCGGCTCGTCCCCGTCCTCGACGAGGCCGCGGCCCTCGGACGGCTCGCGCGCTGGCTGAGGGACCGGGAAGTCCTGGCCGACCCGAAGGAGGTCGCGACCCGCCTGCTCTGGTTCCCGTTCTGGCTCCTCCCGGGGGACGCCCTCGTTCCCGCGGCGCCGCTCCTCGCGAGCAACCTCGGCGCGTTTCGCGCGCCAGCCGGCGATCGGGTCGCCTTTCGGGAAGGAGAGGCGGGTCCGGCCGAAGTCGTCCTAGCCTCCGTACCGCCGGCGGCGATCGCCGTCGACGAGGCGACCCGCCGCGCGGCGAGGCTCCTCCACGTGCCGTTCCGGGAGGTCCGCTTCCGGCTCTGGGGTCACGACTACACGGTCTGGTTCGACGCGGCGACGGGCCAGGCTCTCGATTTCGACCTGCCGCCGACGTCCGAGAGGAAGCTGGACGTCGCCTACGCGCTCCTCCTCCTCGCCCTCTTCGCAGCGGACGTCTACGGCGTGAGGACCCTGTTCGGCGGGACCGCCGCGCCCGGCTGGGTGGGCGCGGTCGTCCTCGCCGGCGCCGCCGGGGTCTTCCTGGCGGTCGCGTTCGCGCTGATCCGCCTCACGGAGTCGCGGTGACGAACGCGCGGGCCACCGCCCTCTCCTGCCCGCGGTGCGGCGGCCGGCTTCCGGGCGTGGCCTCGTCCGCGCTCCTGGATTGTCCGTCGTGCGACTCGCCCCTCGCGGTCCTCGCCGAGGGGTCCCCGGTCCGCGAGTCGATCCGGCCCGCGCTCGACCGCGACGAGGCCGTCGCCCGGACGCGCGCCTTCTGGGAGGGACGGAAGGTGCCGCGCTCCTTCCTCGCCGAGGGCTCCGTCGAGGAGCCGATCCTCGTCTTCGTCCCGTTCCACGAGCGCGTACGGACGTTCGTCCTTCGCCCCAGGGAGGGACCGGTATTCGTCGATCGCCCCACGTTCGCACCGGCCGTCCGGATTCCAGGCGTGCCCCTCGAGAAGCTGGATGCCGCCTCCGCGTCGGGGGCGACTCCGAGGGAGCCCCTGAACGCCGCAGTGCTCCAGCGCCGGGCCGTCGTCTTCGACCCGACGGAGGAAGCGCCGAAGACTCCCACGATCTCGGGGGGCACCGTCGTCGAGGAGAAGGCCGGGCTCGTGTGGCTCCCCCTCTTGCTCGTCCGGTGCCGGCACGCCCGCAACCTCTACGAGGCGGTGATCGACGGCACGAGCGGGTCGGTTCTCCATGCGCGCGCGCCGATGGAGCGGACGACCCTCCTGCCCGAGGCCGTCCTCTTCACCTTTGTCTTCGCGTTCGTCTTCGGGATGCCGCTCTCCTGGTGGGGGAAGCTCGTCGCGTTCTACTTCCAGCTGCACTGGTTCGGCGGCCTCGTCCTCACCGTCGGGACGCCGGGCGTCCTCTTCTGGGTGCTGGCGTTCGCGTGGGACCGCGTCCGCTTCCGCTACGAGTGGACCGGCGACCGGCTCGGCGTTCGCCGCGAGCCGGTGAACCGGCCCAAACGGACCCTCCCCGAGAAGATCCGGGACGGCTTCTTCACCGCGGCCAGCTGGCTCAACGGACCGCCGGACGAGAAGGGAGACCGGGCGTGAGCCGCCCTCGCGTCGTCGCGCGGCGCTGCCCCGACTGCGGCTCGCACCTTCTCGCGACGGCCGGCGTGCGCTGGATGACCTGCGCCGCCTGCCCCTCCGCGCTCGACCCCTTCGTCGTGCCGGCGGAGCGGCTCCCGACCTTCCGCCCCGCGGGAGCCGGAGCGGAGGAGTCGAGCAGGCTCGCCTTCTACGTCTTCGAGAGCGGAGCCGCCGAAGCGCCCGCCTGGACCTGGGTCCCGGCGTTCCGGACCCTCTCGACGGACAGCCGGTCCGATCCCGGCGCGCTCCTCGAGCGCAAGGGCTACAGGCCCGAGCTCATCGCCGCGCCTCTCGGCTCCGCCCTCGCTCGGACACCGGATGAGGCACGCGCCCTCGCGGCGCTCCGCCTCGGCGCGAAGGACACCGACGCGGACCTTCGCGCTGCCCGCCTCGTCTCGCTCGCCTGCCGGGTCTCTGGGGGGAACGTCGCCGAGAAGGTGTCCGGCTTCGTCGCGCCCGCCGGGAGCCTCCGCCCGCCGGCAGCGTAACGGCTCTTCAGGCTCCCGGGAGGAGAGCGAGCGTCTCCCTTCGCCGCAACGCCGGGGCCGCGGAGACCTCCCGCAACGCGAGGCGGCGCCGGAACGCGAGGTGCCGCCGGCGCGTCGCCTCGACGAGCGGCCGCCAGGCCGCAGCCACGAGGCGGCGGCGAATGAGGAAGGTCCAGAGCGGGTTCGCGCGCTTGTAGAGGAGCGACATGGCGAGGTACGGGGCGACGGCTCGCGGATCGAGCGGCCGCCTCCTCCAGATCGAACCTGCCGAGAAGAGGCGTCGGTAGCAGGACGCATAGCCCTCGGCGAGCTGCTCCGGGGTCATCCGCGCCGGGCGGAAGACGACGTGCCCGGTGTCGTAGAGCGACCAGTCGCGGTGGAGGAGGCGCCCCTCGGCCTCCATCCTGCGGAAGAGGGGCGTCCCGGGGTAGGGCGTCAGGATATGGAACGTCGCGCACTCGAGCCGGTTCGCCTCGATCCAGGCGACGGTGCGGTCGAAGACGTCGGGGCCGTCGTGGTCGAAGCCGAGGACGAAGCTGCCGTTCACCTGGATCCCGTTGTCGTGGAGGATCCCGACGCGCCGCGCGTAGTCGGCCGCGGGGGGCGTCCTCTTCCGGGCGTCTGCGAGGTTCGGGTCGTTCAGCGTCTCGAGGCCGACGAAGACGCCCGTGCAGCCCGCGAGGGCCATCTCGCGGACGAGGCGCGGGTCGTCGGTGACGTCGATCGAGACCGCCGCGCTCCAGATCCGTTCGAGCGGCGCGAGCTCCCGGCAGAGGCGGCGGAGGTGCTCCGGGTCCGAACCGAGGTTGTTGTCGAGGAAGACGGCGTACGGCTCGCGCGTCGCGAGCCACTCGTCGACGACCTGCGCCGGCTCCTTCACGCTCCAGGGCATCTTCACGCCCTTCGTCGACAGCCAGCAGAAGTCGCAGCGGTTGTGGCAGCCGCGCGTCGCCATGAGGCTCGCCGTCGTCAGGAACGACTCCCGCGGGAGGAGGTCGCGCCGCGGCGGCGGAGCTTCGGCGTACGGCGACGTGAAGGCGGTCCGGTAGACGGGCTCGAGGCCGCCCCGCTCCGCGTCCGCGAGGATGCGCGGCCAGAGCGGGACGCCGTCGCCGATCGCGAGGGCGTCGGCATGCGGGGCCGCCTCGTCGGGGCAGGAGGCGACGTGGAGCCCGCCGAGGACGACGAGCGCGCCCCGCTCGCGGTACCAGCGTGCGAGCTCGTAGGCGCGACTCGCGAAGGTCAGGTGGACCGTGATGCCGACGACGGACGGGAACGGCTCGTGCGGCGGCGGCCCCTGGAGGAGGTTCTCGTCCCAGAGGGCGACCTCCCAGCCGGGCGGCGTCGCGGCGGAGATGCTGGTGAGCGCGAGCGTCGGCGTCAGGACGTGCTTGCCGAAGCTCGCGTGCGGGTCCTTCGGGTAGAACGGGTTGACGAGGAGGGCGCGGCGCGGCGCCCGCGCCCCGGGGACGAGGTCCGGGTCGAGGCGCGGCGCGACGCGCAGCTCAGGCGGCGTGCGGAGCTTCACGGGGGCCTCCTTCAGTGGCGGGGAGGGTGGCCGGGAGGCCTCCGAAACGGCGCTCCCGGCATGCGTACCAGGCGAGGGCCTCGTCGAGGTCGGACGCGCCGACGTCGGGCCAGAGGCGGTCGCTGAAGAAGAGCTCGGCGTAGGCGGACTCCCAGAGGAGGAAGTCGCTCGTCCGCCGCTCGCCGCCGGTCCTCACGAGGAGGTCGACCTCGGGCGCCCCGCCGTGCCCCGCCCGCGCGATCGCCGCGAGGAGCGCGTCGCGCGTCGGCGCCGGGCCGGCCGAAAGGAACGGGATCGCCGCGAGGATGGCGCCCCGCCCCGAGTAGTCGACGGCGAGCCGGAGCTCCATCGCCGTGCCGCCCGCCGTCCGGGCCTCGGCGACGTCGATCGCCGCGACGAGCGACGCGTCGAGCCGGTCGCGCCGGCCGATGACGCGGAGCCGGATCCCGTTCTCCACGCAGCGGCGCGCCTCCTCGCCGAGGTACCTCTCGAAGAGGCCCATGAGCGCCTCCACCTCGGCGGCCGGGCGGCGCCAGTTGTCGGAGGAGAAGGCGTAGAGCGTGAGCGCGCCGATGCCCCTGCCCCGGGCCGCCTCGACGACGCGCCGGACGGCCTTCGCGCCGGCGCGGTGCCCGACGGCCCGCGGCAGGCCCCGGCGCGAAGGCCGTCCGGCGC
>CAZWRQ010000070.1:0-19844 GCA_964636395.1 uncultured Holophagales bacterium | reverse complement strand
TGTGAGGATGACGAAGAGAGCGACCATCTCGAACCTCCCTGCGGGTTGCCCCGATATCTCTCGGCCCGCTTCGCTCGGAGATATCGCAAGGGTGTTGCCAGACCCCGGCGGATCGGCGCAAACATCTACAGTACAGACGCTTACGTTCGAGGATTGCGAGGGCGCCCCTGGACGCCCCCGTTGACTTTCTCAACGCCGCACCCGCCGCTGCGACGACGCAAATGACAGGTAATGAATGAGTTGAAGGCCCATTCCGGGGCTGTCGGCCGGCCGTTGCGGGGCGATGAGAACGGCAACGGCTCGCCCCCGCCGGGCCGGAGCGAGCCCGTTCCGAGCCATCGGAGCGTCCCGCGTCAGCGATCGGGGTGCGGGATCCGGATCGTGACCGTCGTCCCCGCGCCCGGAGCGGAGCGAATCCAGATCCGTCCCCCGAACGCGTGGGCGACGTAGCAGGCCTTCGTCAGGCCGTAGCCGCCGCCGAACTGCCTTCGGCCGTCGGGACGCCCACGCCGTCCGAACCGCACGACCTCCTCGATCTCCTCCTCGGGAATGCCCCGCCCCGTGTCGCTGACCCGGAGGAGCAGTCCGTCGCCGTCTTCCGCGAGGGTCACGCGGAGCGCGCCTCCCGGCGCCGTGTACTTCCGCGCGTTCGCGGCGAGGTCGCGCATGACGTCCTCGAGGACGGCCGGCAGGGCGAGCGTCTCTCCGTCGCGGCTCGAGAGGTCGATCTCGATCAGGTAGGCGTCGGGGCCGCGGTCTCCCGCCCCTGAGGCGATCCGCCACCGCCCGAGCGCGTTCCGCTCGATCGCACGGATCGCTTCCGCGAGGTTCTCGCGAAGCCCGGCGAGCGAGCGACGGACCCACGGGTCCGCGTTCGGCGCGCGACGGCCCAGCTCCGCGGCGCGGGCCCCGAGGACGTCGAAGGCGGATGCGAGGTTCGCCGCGTGGAGATCGAGCTCCGCCCGGAGGGAGCCGGTGCGCGCCTCGCTCGCCGCGGCGATCCAGGCGAGGACGGCGTCGCGCGCCTCGCGACTCTTCTCGAGCGCCGCGACCGTCTTCTCGGGCTCGTCGAGCTCCGGGTGCCCGGCGCGGACGCGCGCGATCAGCGCGTCCGCCGTCTCCGCGTCGCCCACGAGGTCGCCGACGTCGCCGATCCGGAGGACGACGACGTTCAGGACGTTCAGGATGGAGTGGGTCTCGAGGAGCCGCAGGGAACGCGTGTCGAGGTCGAGCGGCCCCGTGATCTCCCGCTCCGGGAGCGGCACGGCGCCGACCGACGTCCCCGGGTAGTAGTGCGCGAGGATCGCCCGGTAGCCGAAGCCACGCTCGGCCATGACGGCCGCCCCGATCTGGCAGAGGCCGACGCCGTGCCCCCAGCCCCCGCCACGAAGGCGGAAGCGCGCCTCGCCGCCGGGGCGCGTCTCGCGCTCGACGACGAAGGCCGAGCTGTAGAGGTGCGAGCGCGAGAGGGCGCGGCGGATCTCGAGCTCCTTGCCGACGACGACCTCGCCGCGCTCCCCCGTGATCCGGAGGCGGAAGATGCGGCCCGACGGGCCGCGGGCGAGCGGCGTCAGCGCGACGATCGGGCCGAGATCCGCCCCGAGGCGCGCGGCGACGATCTCGCCCAGCTCGGAGGCGCCGTACGCGACGCTCCAGCGATAGAAGTCGCGGGTCTCCTGGTCGAAGCCGGGAAGGATCCGCGCGAGGAGCGCGGCGTCCGCAGTGTTGCAGAACGCCGCCGGCGCGGCGCGAAGGAACGCCTCGAGATCGGAGGGCGGCGGCCCCTCGAGGCCGTCCGCGAAGGAGACGAGGTATGGGACCTCCGCGTCGTCCCACGCCGTCGCGTACCGCTCGGTGAGGCCGCCGCAGCATTTCGAGAAACGGGCATCGCAGACGTCTCCGCCGTGGAGGAGCATCTCGCCCGCCGTCGCCCGCACCGCCTCGGCCGCCGCCGGCGAGATCGCCTTCGTGATCCCCTGGTAGCGCTGGCAGTGGTCGTCGGCGCAGACCTCGAAGTCGGCGTGCGCCTCGCGCCCGTACCAGCGGAGGACCTCGCCGGGCGCCGAGGGGGGCGGCGGGACGACGGCGCGCGCCGCCGGCCCCTTCAGCCAGCTGCGCGAGATGACGGCGTGCGCCTTCAGGAGGTCCGGCGGGCAGGTGGCGCTCATCTCCGAGGAGACGACGCTCGTGACGTACTCCTCGAGCGGGACGTCGTTGACGATCGTCAGCCCCGACGGCCGCCGGAGGAGGCGGAGCGCTCCGCGAAAGACCTGGCGCTCCTTCCGCTCCCAGTGGAAGCCGATGCCGATCGTCACGCCGTCGATCGCGAACGCCGCGGCGGCCGGGTCCACCGGCGAGAGCGTCGTCTCGGAGTCGAGCCGGACGCGTCCCGGCCCGAGGCACGCGCCGGAGGGGTCGACGAAAGTCCCGAGGAGCTCGACCTCGAGGGACGCGAGCCCTTCCATCAGGCCGACGGAGACGATCATCGCGAACCTCCGATCCCGGCGAGGAGGCGGACGAAGACCTCTCCTCCGATCGTGACTTCCTCGAAGACCGACCGGAGGTCGGCGGCCGCCATCCGCTCGAAGTCCGCCTCCACCGGCGCGACGACGAGGCCGGAGAGGTCGATCGCCGCCGGGCTCACGATCAGCTCGCCGCGGTGGAACGCCTCGGCGCGGTGCTTCGCCCGCGGGTAGAGGAGGAGGAAGAAGCCGCCGTCCACCGCCCGCCACGCGACGACGTTGACCCACGGCTCCGGCTCCTGCGGGAGCGCGCCGGCGAGGAGGGCGAGGGCACGCTCCGCTTCGGAGATGAGTGCTGCGCGCGCGCCCCGGAGGAGAAGCGCCCTCGCGCCCCAGGCGTCGAGGGCCGGGCCCTCCGCGCCGTCCGCGACGGGCACGGCCGGCAGCTCCTCGAGCGCGCCCGCCTGGAAGTGGAGGTGGTCGGGGGCGGAGGCCCCGCACCGGGGCCCGTTGTAGAGGACGAAGAGGCCGTCGAGCGCGGCGGCGAGGTCGAGGAGGGCGCCGAGGCGACCTCCGATCCGCTGGTCGCGGTGCTCGCGGTGGACGATCGTCAGGTGCCTCTGCACGATCGGGAACGGGTTGCAGAGGAGCGTCCAGTCGTCCCCGAAGGCGATTCCCCGCTGCTCGGGGAAGAGGTTCTCGCGGCAGAGGAAGCAGGGGCGCTTCGCGATCGAGGCGGGGTCCACCTTCGCCGTCGTGCTCGTCGCGCGGTGCGGGATGTGGCGGACGAGCGGGCCGCTGCCGTCTCCCGAGAGATCGCGCGTCCGGGCCCCGGCGAGCGCCGCCACGCCTGCGGCGAGGAGCGGCCACTCCTCGATCTGGCGTGCGAAGAGCTCCTCGACCGCCCCGCGCATCGACGTCAGGCGCGCCCCGCGAGGAGCCGCTGACGGGCGGCGACCTCCACCGTCCGGAGCCAGTCCTTGTAGGCGTCGTAGCGGTTCTGCGTCTCGTGCGGGAGGGCGCTGTCGGAGTTCCCCTCCCAGCGGCGGCAGAGGTATACCGATTCGTAGATCCGCCCGATCTCGAACTCGCGGCTGATCCGGAGGCAGACCGCGTAGTCCTCGCCGTAGCTGACGTTCGGGATTCCGAATCGGCGGAGGACCGAGACGTCGAACGCCCGCGGCGCGCCGAATCCGTTGACGCGGAGCGCGTTGTTCCGCCCGTTCTCCCGGGTCCACTCCCGGTGGTCGACGAGGCCGGGCGGGATCTCGTTCAGGGCGAAGTCGACCATCGTGTACGAGGCGACGACCATCGCGTAGGGGCCGACCTCGAGCTCGGCGACGATCCGCGCGAGGACGGTCTCGCTCGCGTAGAGGTCGTCGGAGTCGAGCTGGACGGCGTATCGGCCGCAGCGCGGGTGGAAGACCGCCTCGTCCCAGCAGCCGCCGATGCCGAGGTCGCGGCGCTGGGGGACGACGTGGACGAGCCGCGGGTCCCTCACGCCGCCGAGCATCTCGGTCGTCCCGTCGGTCGAGTGGTTGTCGACGACGATCACGTTGAACGGGAACGCGGCCTTCTGCGAGAGGGCGCTCGCGACGGCGTCGAGGATCGTCCGCTCGCGGTTCCTCACGGGGATGACGACGCTCGCCGTCACGGGGAAGCGCTCGACGGGAGGCGGGACCGGCGCGAACTCGGGCGGGAGGAGCGCGCCGATCCGCCGGAGGTGCTCCGTGGCGACGCGCTCCATCTCGACCTGGACCTCGCGGTTCCTCGGGTCGACGTAGTCGAACTGCGCCTCGCCCGAGGGGCGCGTCTCGAGCGGACCCGAGGCGTAGAGCGGCTCGGGGATGCGGACGACGGGCGCTCGCTCGGAGAGACGGAGACGGAGGTCGTAGAGCGCTCCCCAGCGCAGGCCCTCCGCGACACCGACCTCGCGTGCGAGGGCGGGCGGAAACGCGACGACCGGTCCGAAGTCGAAGCCGTCGCGGAGGCTCCCGGGCCTGTAGTCGATCCGCGGGTGGCCGGCGGAGTCGGAGTAGGCCCAGCTCGCCCCCGCGTCGCGGAGCGTCTGCGCCATTCGCTCGAACATCCGCGGGCCGGGCGTCACGGCGACGCGCGGGTCGGCCAGGAAGACGACCTCCGCCGTCGCGTCGGCCAGAAGGAGCGCGAGCTCCTCCGACGAGAACGGCATCGGGCGGAGGAGGCTCACGCGCGCCCCTTCCGGGCCGGCTCGCGCCGCGCGGGGGCGAGCGCAGCGGTCTTCGCCGGATCGAGCGGCCGCGCCGCGATCAGCCCCGCCATTCGGTTCGCGGCGAGGAAACGCACGAGGTCCTCCTCGACGACGCGACCAGCGCTCCGGGAGGCGTGGCGAAGGCGGAGCGAGCCGCCCGCGAGGACGAGGAAGCCGCAGTGGAAGACGTCGAGGCCCGCCTTCGTCGAGGCGAAGAGGAGGACGTCTCCGTTCGCGAGGCGCGGGAGAAAGGCGCGCAGGCGAGCCTTCGGGACGCAGACGAAACGGGCGCGCCTCGTCGGGAGGCCGGGGACGGCGGAGAGCGTCTTCTCGACCCGCTTCCCGAGCGCGCCCGGCGCGACGGCGCGCACCGCGCCGGCACGCGCGTTCCGCCGGACCCATTCGGTCATGTAGTGGTTCCGCCTCTTCCACTCCACACGGCCGGCGTCGTAGCGGAGCGTCCGGAGCTCCTCGACGAACCCGGCCGGCTCGCCCGAGCGTGCGAGCGCGAGGACGCTCTCGACGTACGTCACGCAGTCGTAGCCGTCGAGCGGCGCCACGAACGCCTCCGCCTCCGTCGCCGAGCCGACGAGCGCGTGGGCGGCGTAGGGGGCGCCGAGGAGCGCCGCCGAGATCGTCTCGACGCGAGCCGGGAGGCTCGTGTGGGGCTTCGCGGCGGCGAGGAGGGAGCGGGCCCGCCGAAGGTCGGGGCGGCGGGGACGGGTCGTCTTCATCGCCGGGCGATGTTACCCGCGACCCGCTGCGGTAACCTCGTTCGTTGGCCCGGCGGCGGGGCGAGGGCGCCCGCGAGCCGCCGGACCCGAAGGAGATCACGATGGCCGGAAAGCTCTCGGGGACGAAGACCGAGGCGAACCTGAAGGAAGCCTTCGCGGGCGAGTCGATGGCCCGTAACAAGTACACCTACTTCGCGTCGGAGGCCCGGAAGGCCGGGCTCCTGAGCATCGCGACCGTCCTCGAGACGACGGCGAACGAGGAGAAGGAGCACGCCAAGCGCCTCTTCAAGTTCCTCGACGGCATCGCCGGGACCGAAGCGAACCTCGAGCAGTGCATCGCCGGCGAGAACTACGAGTGGACCGACATGTACGACCGAATGGCGAAGGAGGCCGAGGAGGAGGGATTCGTCCCGATCGCCCGCTTCTTCCGGCAGGTCGCCGTCGTCGAGAAGCACCACGAGGAGCGGTTCCGCCGGGCGCTCGAGGACCTGAAGGCGGGCGCCGTCTTCAGGAAGGGGAACGAGGTCTACTGGTACTGCACGAACTGCGGGCACATCGAGAAGGGGCTCGAAGCGCCGAAGGCGTGCCCCGTCTGCGCCCACCCGCAGTCGTACTTCCGCGCGATGCCGGAAGGCGAGGTCTGAGACACCGCCGACGGGGCCGGGCCTGAAGGCTCGGCCCCGTCGCGTCTCCGAGTGGATCGGGGGGCTCGTGGCGAGCCTCCCCTATCCACTCTCGCGGTCCCCGTCCGAGGGGAGGCGGCGCAGCCGCCGCGGGGAGGCTCGCGGCGAGCCTTCCCGATCCACTTCAGCTTCAGCTTTCGTCGGCAGACGGCCCGTAGAGCGCGGGTACCGGGACATCGCGCAGCCGGAGATAGACCGTCAGCTGCGCCCGATGGTGGATCAGGTGGTTCATCACGAAGCCCCTCACGACGGCGCTCCGGGGCATCGTGAACCAGGCCTTCCCGTTCTCGAGGAGGGACCACGGCTCGGCGAAGGCGGGGTCGGCCGTCGCCTCGAGGGCCGCGCGCGCGGCCTTCACCCCTTCCAGGAAGAGCGCCAGCGCCTCGCGCGCCGACGCGGGCCGGGGAAACTCGGCCGGGACCCCTCCCGGGGCCATGTCGAACGAGGGGGCGTTGAGCGTCCCGGCCAGCCACTGCGGGATCGTCGCGACATGGCCGGCGAGCTCGCCCATCGAGAACGACTTCGCGTGGGGCTTGAACGCCCAGTCTTCGTCCTTCACGCGCTCGAGGACTTTCCGGGTGCCCGCCATCTCGAGGTCGAACTCGGGGAGGAGGGACGAAGCGATGCTCTTCGGATCGGTGCTCATGGGAGGCCTCCTTGATTCAGTGGCGTGAGTAAAGCGTAAGTTTGGCCAGAGAGCAAGGGGAAGTTCGACCCCTCGTCGCGGTTCGCGGGAACGCACGTTCACAGAAGGGTTTAGCCTTCCGTCGACATGCCCCGCATCGTCGTCGTCGGATCTGTCGCCATCGACGAGGTCGTCGCGTTGCGTCGACCGCTCGCCGCCGGCCTCCACCTCGACGGGAAGGAACATGGACGACGCGTCGGAGGCGGCGCCGCGAACACCGCGATGCCGCTCGCGCTCGCCGGGCACGACGTCGTCGTCGTCTCGGCCGCCGGGACCGACGCGGACGGCGGGACGATCCTCCGCCGACTCGCCGAAGCGGGGGTCGACACGTCGCAGGTCGCACGGCTCCCCGGGCCGTCGACCCGGTCGCTCGTCCTCGTCGACCCGGCCGGAGAGCGGACGGTCGTGAACCTCCATCGCTGCCGCGAGTCCGGGCCGCCTCGGCGGCTTCGCTCCCTCCCGGCCGACGCGATCTACGTGAGGAGCCGCGAGCTGGACCTCGCCCGTATCCTCGCCGAGCGGCTCGAGACGTCGCTCGTCGTCGCACACGTCCCGCCCGTCGTCGCCGGCGCGCGCCCGGCGCACGTCCTCGTCGCCTCCGCGTCGGACCTTTCGCCGGAGGAGGGGGAGAGACCGTGGGACGCCCTCCGGAGGGCGGGCGGCGAGACGGTCCGGCACGTCGTCGTCACGCGCGGCGGCGCGGGAGCCGAGGCCCACGCGACCGACGGCCAGCTCCGGGTCCCGGCTCGCGAGGCTGCCTCCGTCGACTCCACCGGCGCGGGAGACGTCTTCGCCGCGGGACTCCTCCACGCGCTCGTCTCGGGCGCCCCGATGGAGGCGGCGCTCCGGACGGCCGTCGCATGGGGCACCGCGTCCGTCGAGTGCGAGGGCGTGCCGCCGCTCGAGCGCATCCGCGCGCTCCTCTGAAGGCGCTCCGTCACGCCTCCCGGACGCGGACCCTCCGGTAGCTCGCGCGGTGGAGGTCGCGAACCTCGACGCTGATCGCGCCCCGCCCGTCCGCCACGAGCCGCGGGAAGGCCCGGACGAGGACGTCGAGCGCGGCGTCGGCCACCGCCGCCTTCACGTCGTCGGGGCGACCGTCCAGGATCGCGATCGAGAGGGCGACGAAGGGGCGGTCCTCCGCGCCGTCGCCGACGGCGAAGACGTCGTGCCGGACCGCGCGGCTCTTCAAGTCCTTCCTCTCGAAGGGAGCCGCGGCGAGGAGCGCCTCGTGGAGCTCGAGGAGGACGCGACGGAGGTCCGGCCGGTCGGGGACGTTCGCGGAGTGCTCGAGGACGAGGTGCGGCATGCCGCGATTCTCCGACGCGGCCGGCGCCGCCGGGAGGTGGACGCGGGCCAGCCGGTGTCCGACCGGCCGCGGCGGGCGCCACCGGAAGGCGGCGCCCGCGCGCAATTCCGCTACTTCAGCGAGGCCATGTCGATGACGAAGCGGTACTTCACGTCCGACTTCAGCATCCGCTCGTACGCCTCGTTCACCTTCTGAACCGGGATCGTCTCGATGTCGGCCGTGAGGCCCTTGGCGGCGCAGAAGTCGAGCATCTCCTGCGTCTCCTTTATGCCGCCGATGAGCGACCCGGCGATCGACTTCCTCCCGAAGATGAGGTTGAAGACGGTCGGCGACGGGTGCGGGAGCTCGGGCGCGCCGACGAGGCAGAGCGTGCCGTCGCGGCGAAGGAGCGTCGTGTAGGCGTCGAGGCTGTGGGGCGCCGCGACGGTGTCGAGGATGAAGTGGAAGCTCCCCGCGTGGGCCTTCATCGCCTCCGGGTCCTTCGAGAGGACGACCTCGTCGGCGCCGAGCCTCTTCGCGTCGGCCGTCTTCCCCGCGGAGGTCGTGAAGAGGACGACGTGCGCCCCCATGGCGTGGGCGAGCTTGACCCCCATGTGGCCGAGGCCGCCGAGGCCGACGACGCCGACCTTCTTCCCGGGGCCGGCGCCCCAGTGCCGGAGCGGCGAGTAGGTCGTGATGCCTGCGCAGAGGAGCGGCGCGGCGCCCGCCGGGTCGAGGCCCGCCGGGACCTTCAGGACGAACGCCTCGTCGACGACGATCACGTTCGTGTAGCCGCCGTACGTCATCCCTCCGAGGTGGGCGTCGGGGCTGTTGTAGGTGAAGACGGCGCCCTTCGCGCAGAACTGCTCGAGGTCGTCCTTGCACTCCGAGCAGCTCCGGCAGGAGTCGACCATGCAGCCGACGCCCGCCACGTCGCCGACCTCGAAGCCCTTCACCTCCGACCCGACGGCCGTGACGCGGCCGACGATCTCGTGGCCGGGAATGCACGGGTAGGTCGTCCCGTGCCACTCGTTGCGGGCGGTGTGGAGGTCGGAGTGGCAGATGCCGCAATAGAGGACGTCGATCCGGACGTCCTTCGGGCCGGGGTCGCGGCGGTCGATCTCCATCCGCTCGAGGGGGGAGGTGGCGGCGGTGTTTCCGTAGCCGAGGGCCTTGATCATTCTCTGGTCTCCTTGCGCGCGAGGACGGGCTGCGCGGCCGCAGCGTATACGACGGCCCCGGGCGTTTCGTAAAGTGCGGAACCCGACCCGGGTGGGCGCCCCACGACCTCTCCTGCGCTCCGGGCACGGGAGGGCGACCGGTCCCTCCTGCCGCCGGGGATTGCCGGCGACGGCACGAGGTGCGGCTCCGCGTCGTCGCCGACGCCGACCGGAGCGCCGGGCTCTCAGCGGAAGTAGCCGGAGACGTCGAGGATGGCGTGCGCGGGCTGGGCGGAGTCGTTCCGCACCGTCAACCGGCCGAGCGCGCCCGGCGTGGCGATCGCGCCCCCGGCGCGCGTCTTCCCGGCGGCGAAGCCGAGGACCTGGGCCGTCGGCGGCGGCCCGCCGGCGCCCCAGAGCCTGAGGACGCCTCCTGCCTGCGGCGCGACGACGGTGAGGTTCACCGCAAGGGCGCGCGCGTCGGCCGGGACGCCGCACGTCCCCGCCGCGTCGAACGAGAGCGAGCCGTTCGCGGCGACGGGCGTCGCGGCGCCGAGGCGCGTGTCGAGGACCCGGCACGGCGTGACGGTGTGGAACGCCGTCGGCGTCTCCGCCCCTTCGAACGCCCCGACGTCGCAGCGGACCCCGGCCGGGCGCGCGGCGCCGCGCGCGTCGACGGCGGAGGCGCAGCCGGCCCACGCCGCGTCGATCGCCGGGCTGGCGGGCAGGAGGGAGACCGTCTCCACGAGCCCGCCGTGGTCGGCGAGCGGGCCGAGGAGCGGCTCGACGACGACGGGCGCGGCGACGCAGTTCTCGTCGTTGCCGTCGCCGAGGTTCCGCTCCGGGTACTCGATCACGTCGCCGCCGTTCGTCATCCGGGGCGAACCGACGTCGCAGTTCTTCCCGATGTTCCAGGGGTTGCCGCCGTTGGCGGCGGTGTTGTGCGCCACGATCGAGGCGCGGAGCGTGACGTTCGAGGCCGGGGAGGCAATGGTGATCCCCCCGCCCGTCCAGCCGGCGTGGTTGTGCGCGACCGTGAGGTGCGAGAGCGTGACGTTCGGGCCGGAGGGGTAGATCGAGAAGCCGCCGCCGATCGCGTAGCCCGACGGCGCGACGGCCCCTTCGGCGCGGTTGGCCGTGAAGGTGACGTTCGTGACCGTCGCGCTGGTCGGGTGGTAGAGCCAGAGGCCGCCGCCCTGGGTGAAGGCCCGGTTCCCCGCGACGAGCGACCCGGTGAAGGCGAACGCGCCGTCCTGGTGGTAGATCGCGCCGCCGTTGCCGCCCGTCGCCCGGTTCTCGAGGAAGGTCGAGTCGGAGATGACGAGAGCCTGCGGGCTCAGGTACATGACGGAGTGGATCGCGCCGCCGGCCCAGGCGACGTTGTCGCGGAAGGTGCAGCGCTCGATCCGCACCTCCCCGTCCCCCGCGCCGTCGACGTAGAGGGCGCCCCCGGTCGCCCCGAAGCTCGAGACGCGGGCCTGCGTCTCGTTGCCGACGAAGGTCGAGTCTCGAATCGTCAGGCCGTTCGCGGGGCCGGTCCCGTCGCCGCCGAGGTAGCCGACGGCGCCGCCGTTGCCGCCACGGTTCCGGAGGAACGTGCTGCCGTCGACCGTCGAGACGCCTCCCTGGATGTAGAGGGCGCCTCCGCCGACGTCGTCGCCCGCCTGGGTGCAGACGTTGTCCTCGAAGCGGACGTTCACGACCGTCAGGGCCGCGGTCCCCCGCTCGTGGTAGTGGCTCCTCACGGCGGCTCCGAGGTCAGCGACGCGCCCGCGCCGGAGCGTGAGGTTGCGGAGCGCCAACCGCCGCTGGTAGTCGACGTAGAAGAGGCGGACCGCGTCCTGTCCGTCGAGCGTCACGAGGCCGCCGCCGTCGACGTCGGTCGGCGTGGCGGACGAGATCGTCTTCGTCGCCGTGACCGGGATCGTGACGGGCCCGCCCCCGCACGAGAACGTCACGACGCCCCCTCCCGCGAGCGCCGCGTCCAGCGCGGCCTCGGTGCACGACGCCGGCGTGCCGCTCCCGACGACGCCGGCGGCCGCCGCGGGGCCGGCGAAGAGGAGAACCGCGGCGTGGAGGGCGCGACGCACCGGGGAACGATCCCGCGGCGGGAGGCCGGCGGCAACCCTCCTCGGGTCTAGAGATCGCTCGCCGCACGACGAGCGGGGGCACTTGACCCCCGGTGAGGAGCCGCCGGCGCGCCCCGTCCCGCTCCTCTGCTACCGTCGCGCCGTGCCGCCGCTCGTCGCCGCCCAGCGCCTGTCAAAGGCGTTCGGCGCCCGGGACCTCTTCACCGGCCTCTCGTTCGGCATCGAGCCGGGCGAGCGGATCGGGCTCATCGGCCCGAACGGGGCGGGGAAGTCGACGCTCCTCTCGATCCTCGCGGGGGAGGCGACGCCCGACGACGGAGCCGTGGTCTTCCAGGGGGGTGTCTCCGTCGGCCTCGTCCCCCAGGTCCCGAGCTTCGCGGACGGGGCGACGGTGAGGTCCGTCGTCCTCGAGGGGGCTCTCGCCCACGTCTCGCACGGCGAGGAGATCGCCTGGGAGGCCGAGCTGAAGACCGACGAGGCGCTCGCGAAGCTCTCGCTCACGTCGGGAGGCCTCGGCCCCGACAGCCCCGTGGCGACGCTCTCGGGCGGGCAGAAGAAGCGCGTGGCCCTCGCGCGCGAGCTCGTGCGGCAGCCCGACCTCCTCCTCCTCGACGAGCCGACGAACCACCTCGACGTGGAGAGCATCGTCTGGCTCGAGGAGCTGCTCTCGCGCGCCCCGTTCGCGACGGTGACGATCACGCACGACCGGCTCTTCCTCACGCGTGTCGCGACCCGCATCCTCGAGCTCGACCGGAGGAACCCCGGCGGGCTCCTCTCCGTCCCGGGCGGCTTCCCGAAGTGGCTCGAGGCGAAGGAGGCGCTCCTCGCCGCGCAGGAAAGCCGCGAGGCGTCTCTCCGCAACGTCCTCCGCCGCGAGACGGAGTGGCTCCGGCGCGGACCGAAGGCGCGGGCGACGAAGCAGAAGGCGCGGATCGAGAGGGCCGGGGAGCTCGCCGGGGAGATCGAGGCGCTCGAGGAGCGGAACGTCTCCCGAACGGCGAAGCTCGACTTCGCGGGCGCGGGGCGCGCCCCGAAGAAGCTCCTCGTGGCCGAGGGGATCTCGAAGGGATACGGCAGCCGGACGCTCTTTGCGGGCCTCGACCTCCGCCTCGGGCCGGGGAGCCGCGTCGGCCTCATCGGCCCGAACGGCTGCGGCAAGTCGACCCTCCTCCGCGTCCTCCTCGGCACCGAGCGCCCCGACGCGGGCAGCGTGACGCGCGCCGACGGCCTCTCGGTCGCCGTCTTCGAGCAGGGGCGCGAGACGCTCGACCCCGACGCGACGGTGAGGGAGACGATCTGCCCGGAGGGGGACCAGGTCGAGTACCGCGGCCGCTTCCTCCACTTCCGGAGCTGGCTCGACCGCTTCCTCTTCTCCCAGGAGCAGGCGGAGATGAAGGTCGCACGCCTCTCGGGGGGCGAGCAGGCGCGGCTCCTGATGGCCCGGCTGATGCTCCGGCCCGCGCAGCTCCTCGTCCTCGACGAGCCGACGAACGACCTCGACCTCGCGACGCTGAACGTCCTCGAGGAAGCGCTCGCCGACTTCCCCGGCGCGCTCCTCCTCGTCACTCACGACCGCGCCTTCCTCGACCGCGCGACCGAGACGCTTCTCGCCTTCGACACGTCGGGAGGCGTCACCGCCCTCGCCGGCCTCGACCAGTGGGAGGCCTGGCGAAGGGAGCGGCGCGAAGCGGCGCCGAAAGTCCTGCCTGCGGCCGCCCCGGCCGCGCCGCCGCCGAAGGCCGCGAAGCGCCGGCTCGGCTACCTCGAGCAGAGGGAGCTGGACGGGATGGAGGCGCGGATCCTCGAGGCTGAGGAGCGGCTCTCCGCGCGGAAGGCCGAGTGCGAGAGACCGGACGTCGTCTCCGACGGCCCGCGCCTCGTCGCGCTCGCCCGCGAGATCGAGGAGGCGCAGGCCGAGGTCGACCGGCTCTACGCGCGCTGGGCCGAGCTGTCCGCCTGACCGGCCTCCCGGCACCCGCGCCGATCTGCTAGCGTCCCCGCCGGTGCAGGAGCCGCCCCGTTCCGACCCGGCCGTCCGCCCGGCGGGCGGGACGCCGCCGACCCGCCTGCCGGCGCTCCGGCGGGAGGCCCTCGTCACGACCCTGCTCGCGCTCGTCTGGGTCGCGGCCTGGTCGCTCGGGCGGATCCAGGAGTACGCGCCGCACGCGAGCCTCTGGTTCCCGCCGGCCGGCCTCACGTTCGCGGCGCTCGCCGTCCTCGGGCCGCGCGCCGTCCCCGGCGTGGCGGTCGCGGCGATCCTCGTCACGCTCCGGCTCGGCGAGGTCTACGACGTCGACTACGACCTGGAGGCCCTCCTCGTCGCGGGAGTGCTCTTCGCTGCGGCCCACGTCGGCGCCTTCGGCCTCGGGGCGGCGGCGCTCCGGCGCTGGTCCGGAAACAGCGTGCCGCAGGCGGTCACCGCTTTCCTCGTCGTCGCGCCGGCCTCGTCCGCGCTCGCGGCCGTTGGCGGCGCCGTGGCGCTCGCCACGGCGGGGGTCATCGAGCGCGCGGAGGCGCGCGCGATCCTCCTCCCCTGGTTCGTCGGGGACTTCGTCGGTGTCGTCGCCCTCGGCCCCGCCCTCGCCGCAGTCCTCGAGCGCCTTGCCGCCACGTTCCGTCTACGCTCGACTCCCTTCTTCGGGGCGGTCTCCCGGCTTCGCCCGGCGCACCCGGGATGGCACCGATTCGCGCTCCTGTTCGCTCTCTGCGTCCTCCCCCTCGCCGGATCGCTCGTCCTGCTCGGAGGCTTCGGCCTCCGCGGCCTGGCCACCGCGTTCCTCGTCTTCTTCGCGATCGTCCCGCTCATGTGGATCGTCCACACGGAGGGGTCGAACCGCGCGTTCGGCGCCGTCGCCGCGCTGAGCGTCGCGATCGCCGGCGCCGGCGCGCTCGCCGGCGCCGGCGATCACACGACCGCGTACCAGTTCGCGATGATCGTCCTCGCGGGCGCCGCCTACTTCGGGCTCGCCGTGCCGTCCCTCTACCTCGACAACGAGCAGCTCCGCCGGCTCGCCACGACCGACCCGCTGACCGGCGCCGCGAACCGCCTCGCGTTCGACGAGGCGGCGATCCGCGAGACGGAGCGGGCGCGCCGGTTCGGGATGCCGCTCTCCCTCGTCCTCCTCGACCTCGACCGCTTCAAGGCGGTGAACGACACCTGGGGGCACGGCGTCGGCGACGCCGTTCTCGTGGAGGTCGTCGACCGCCTTCGCCGGGAGCTCCGGGAGCTCGACGTCCTCGCCCGCGTCGGAGGCGAGGAGCTCGCCGTTCTGCTGCCGATGACGCCGTCTCCCGCCGCCGCCGACACCGCCCGCCGGCTCGCGGCGGCGCTCAGGGGGCGGCCCGTGACGCGGGGGGCGATCGCGGTGCCGGTCACGGCCAGCTTCGGGGTCGCCCAGGTCGACCCGGCGGCAGGCTTCGAGGCCGCGCGGGAGCGTGCCGACCGCGCCCTGTACGATGCGAAGCGCCTGGGCCGGGACCGGGTCGAGACCGCCGGCGAGAGCTGAAGGGAGCGGGATGCAGCACGTCTTCGAGGTCGTCAACGACCTCTTCGCCTTCTTCGTGCCGGTCTCCGACCTCCTCTGGGACTTCCCGAAGAACGTCGCCGCGTGGGCGGCGATCCCGGTCCTCGGGGAGCTCTCCTTCGCGATGCTCCTCCTTCTCGGGACGGGGCTCTTCTTCACGCTCCGGACGGGGGGCGTGCAGCTGCGCCGCTTCGGCGAGAGCGTCCGGATCGTCATGGACCGGAAGGCGTCGGAGACGGGGATCAGCCCCTTCGCCGCCTTCATGCTCAGCTCGGCGATGCGAGCCGGCCCGGGGAACATCATGGGGGTCACGGGGGCGGTCTCGGTCGGCGGCCCCGGCGCGCTCTTCTGGATGTGGGTCGCCGGGACGTTCGGCATGGCGACCGGCTTCGCCGAGGCGACGCTCGCGCAGCTCTTCAAGGAGCGGAAGGAGCGCGAGTTCGTCGGCGGGCTGCCGTTCTACGGGATGCGGATCCTCGGGAACCGCCGCTGGGTCGGCGTGACGCTCGCCGTCCTCTTCATCACGTACGCCCTCCTGAACGTCCCGAGCCAGACGTTCCACCTCTTCACGGCCCTCGGCTCCGTCGCGAGCACGATCGCGGGGACGACGTACGGACGGACGTCGGGCGTCTTCTACGCGATCGGCGCGCTCCTCGTCGTCTCCGTCGCCGCGCTCGTCCTCGGCGGGCTCAAGCGCGTGATCCGCTTCACCGACCTCTGCGTCCCGTTCATGGCCGTCCTCTACTGCGGCGTCGTCCTCCTCCTCGTCGTCCTGAACTGGCGGCTCGTCCCGTGGTTCTTCGCCTCGGTCTTCGCCGGGGCCTTCTCGCCCGAGGCGGTCTTCGGCGGGAGCTTCGGCATCGCGCTCCAGCAGGGGATCAAGCGCGGGCTGATGGTGAACGAGGCGGGGCAGGGGACGATCACGATGGCCGCGGCCGCCGCCGACAACCGCCATCCCGTCGAGCAGGGGCTCGTCCAGTCGATGGGCGTCTGGTTCGACACGGTCGTCATCTGCTCGATGGCCGGCTTCGTCACCGTGATGGCGAAGCTCTGGGCCGCCCCGGAGGCGTTCGCGTGGGAGGCGCAGAAGGCCGACAAGCTCTTCGTCTTCATGTCCTCGGCGCGGCACCTGACGCCGGGGACCGGCTTCGACCCGGCCGTCCAGGTCGCCCTCTCCGTCAGCTACGCCCTCTTCGCCTTCACGACGCTCATCGGCATGATCGTCTTCGCCGAGATCAGCGCGAACATGCTCTCGCGGCGGCCCCGCTTCATCCTCGGCCTGCGCGCGCTCGGCGCCCTCGTCTTCGTCCCGTTCGGCGTCCTGACGGTCCTCGCCGACCTGCAGCTCGGGAACATCTGGTACGTCACCGACCTCGTGAACATCCTCGTCGCCTCGGCGAACGTGCCGATCCTCCTGGCCGGCGGGAAGCACGTCGTCGCCGCGCTCCGCCACTACGAGCGGACGGGAGGACGGGAGGGATTCGTCTCCGCACGGGACATCGGCCTCGAGACGCCGTTCTGGACGGAGGAGGCGCGGAAGGTCTGACGCGCGCCCCGCCGACGCGCGGGGAGGCCCGGAACCGGGCGGAGGCCCCTTCCGTTACAGTCCGCATGGCGTCCCACGTCCGATCGAAGAGAGGTGTCCCGATGACTCGTCCCCGACCTCGTCCCGCGCCGGCGTCCGCCCTCCTCGTCCTTCTCCTCGCCGCGGCCCTTCCCGCCGCCGCGGCGAAGCCCGCCGCGCCGGCTCAGGAGATCGACGCCCTCCTCGCCAAGGCGATCCCCGCCGACGGCCCGGGCGTCGCCGTGATCGCCGTGAAGGACGGGAAGACGGTCTTCCGGAAGGCCCGCGGGATGGCGAGCCTCGAGCTCGGCGTGCCGCTCTCCCCCGACTCCGTCTTCCGGCTCGGCTCGATCACGAAGCAGTTCACCGCAGTCGCGGTCCTGATGCTCGCCGAGGAAGGGAAGCTCTCGCTCGCCGACCCGATCACGAAGTACCTCCCCGGGTACCCGACGCAAGGGCACGTGATCACCGTCGAGCACCTGCTGACGCACACGTCGGGGATCCGGAGCTACACCGGCATCCCCGGCTACATGACCGGGCCGAAGATCCGGGCCGACCTGACGACCGCGGAGCTCGTCGAGGTCTTCTCGAAAGAGCCGATGGACTTCGCCCCGGGGGCGGAGTGGCGCTACAACAACTCCGGCTACGTCCTCCTCGGCGCGCTGATCGAGAAAGTCTCCGGCAAGCCGTACGGGGAGCTCCTCGCCGAGCGGATCTTCCGACCGCTCGGCATGAAGTCGACGCGGGTCGGCGACGACGGACCGATCCTCGCGAAGAGGGCCGCCGGCTACACGCGCGACGGCGAGAACGTCGCGAACGCCCGCTTCCTGAGCATGACGCAGCCCCACGCGGCCGGCGCGCTCGTCTCCACCGTCGACGACCTCGCGCTCTGGGACGCCGCCCTCTACGGGGAGAAGCTCGTGAAGACGGCTTCGCTCGAGAAGGCGTGGACCCCGGCCGTCACGCGCGACGGCAAGCCGACGCGTTACGGCTACGGCTTCGGCGTCTCGACGCTTCGCGGCACCCGCTCGATCGAGCACGGCGGCGGGATCTTCGGCTTCTCGACGTACGCCGTGAGGCTTCCGGACGAGAAGGTCTACGTCGCCGTCCTCGCGAACAGCGACGCCCCCGCGGCCGACCCGGGGACTCTCGGCAAGGAGATCGCCGCGATCCTGATCGGGAAGCCCTTCCCCGCGCGTGTCCCCGTTCCGGTCGACCCGAAGGTCCTCGAGCGCTGGGTCGGTGTCTACCGCTTCGACCCGCAGACGACCCGGACGATCACGACGGAAGGAGGAAGGCTCTTCTCCCAGCGCTCGGGCGGTCCGCGCCTCGAGGTGAAGCCCCTCTCCGAGAGCGAGTTCTTCTTCGACGGCTCCCTCACCCGGATCGCGTTCGTCGCCGGCCCCGACGGGAAGGCGAAGGAGGCCCTCTTCTACCCCGAAGGGGCCGACGAGGCGGAGAAGGGCGTCCGCGAGGGCGACGTCCCGGCGCCCCCGTCGGAGACGAAAGTCGACCCGGCCCTCTACGACCTCTACACAGGGGAATACGAGCTCGCACCGGGCTTCGTCCTGACGGTCCGCAGGGACGGGAACCGCCTGCTGACGCGCGCGACGGGGCAGGAGGAGCTCGAGGTCTTTCCCGCTTCGGAGACGGAGTTCTTCCTGAAGGTCGTCGACGCGCGGATCACCTTCGTGAAGGGGACCGACGGGAAGGTGACGAGCCTCGTCCTCCGGCAGGGCGGCCGCGAGATGCCGGCGAAACGGATCCGTTGAACGCACCCTCCGCACGAGAGGAGGGACGCGAGGGCGCGTCCCTCCCCGCGCGGCCCGGGGCGTGCCGGCCTACTCGCGGCCGGCGAACGCGACGTCGAGGAGCTTGTTCTCGAGGACCTGGGGCGAGGCGGGGGCTTCGAGGCGGAGGTAGTGCTCGGCGGCGCCGACGAGCGCCGCCTGGGGAACGAGCCCGACGATCTCGGAGCCGACGACCGGGACCCCGAACCGCTCGGCCTCGGAGCGAACCGTCTCGAAGACGCGGTGAAGCGGCGTCTTCTCGTAGTTCGTCATGTTGATCGAGACCTGGACGATGCCGCGCGCCTCGAGCCGGACGCCCATGGCTTTCACGAACCGGAAGCCTCCCGAGAGGTGGCGGATCGACTTCGCGATCCGGTCGGCGATCGAGAGATCGGCCGTCCCGAGGTTGACGTTGTAGGCGATCAGGGGCGACCGCGCGCCGACGACCGTCGCGCCGGCGGTCGGGTGCGGCGCTTCGGGTCCGAAGTCCGGCTTCCACTCGGGGCTCTTCATCTTCTCGGCGAGCCCCTCGAACTCCCCTTTCCGGATCGTCGCGAGGTTCCGCCGCGCCTCGCTCGTCGCGGCGTCCTCGTACAGGTAGATCGGCAGGCCGTGCTTCGACGCGAGCCGCGCGCCGAGCTCCTTCGCGAGCGCGACGCAGTCGGCCGTCGTGGCGCCGCGGATCGGGACGAAGGGGATCACGTCGACGGCACCGAGACGCGGGTGAGCGCCCTCGTGCTTCGTCAGGTCGACGTGGCGCACCGCCTCGTCGACCATCGCCTCCATGCCGCGGAGGAGCCCGGGCCCGTCGCCCAGGAAGGTCAGGACGGAGCGGTTGTGGTCGGCGTCCGAGGTCCAGTCGAGCAGGAGGACCCCTGGCCCGGCCCCGAGGGCAGCCTTCCGGACGGCCTCCACGACCTCCGGCCGCCGCCCTTCGCTGATGTTCGGGATGCACTCGATCAGTGTCGTCATGGCAACCTCTCCCCGTTCGGGGGCCGAAGATCATACCGTGCGGCCGTCAGGGCGCTTGCCGCCGGAAAGACGGCTTGTTACGCTGACTTCGAGAGGTTCGCATGCCCGAGCTCGCTGCCTATCCAGGGAGTCCCGCTCTCTCCGCCGAGGCCCGCGAGAAGGTCCTCCAGACGTTCCGCCACACGCTCGAGATGGCTCGGGCCGGCCGGAACGAGGACGCGCTCCTCGGCTGCGACTTCATCCTGAAGATGGACGCGCGCTTCGCCCCGGCGCGCCAGCTCCTCGCCTCGCTCCGGGGGATCGCCGCAGGGACCGTCGTCGACCTCGCCGACTTCGCGCCCTACTTCGACGGGGGCGCGCCCCCCGCGCCCGCCGCCCAGGCGCCTCCGGCCACGCCGCCGTCCGGCTACGGCGTTCCGCCGCCGCCCGCGGAGGCCGCGCCCGCCGTCGATCCCTTCGCCGCCCCGGGCGCCGGCCTCGACAGCCTGAGCTTCGACGACCTCGCGGCGAACCCGTTCGCCGCGGCTCCGTCCCAGGACCCGTTCGCCGCCCCGCCGCCCGCCGCCGACTTCTCCTTCGGGGATCCGGCGCCGGCCGCGCCGCCTGCGGCCGATCCGTTCGCCGCCGCCCCGGCTCTCGACGCCTTCGCCCCCGCCGCGAGG
>CAZWRQ010000069.1:0-19871 GCA_964636395.1 uncultured Holophagales bacterium | reverse complement strand
GGCCGGGAGGGTGACCGTGAAGCAGCTCCCGCAGAGCGGCTCGGACTCCACGCGGACCGTACCGCCGTGGAGGATGAGGAGGTGCTTGACGATGGAGAGGCCGAGGCCGGTCCCCGGCACCGTCTTCGCCCGCGACGGGTCGATCCTGTAGAAGCGCTGGAAGATCTTCACATGCTCGCTCGCGGGAATCCCGATGCCGTGGTCGACGACGTGGACCCGGGCGACCTGCGCGCCCGACTCCGTCGCGGCCTCGGCCCGCAGCTCGACCCGCGCCCCCGCCGGCGAGAACTTGAGGGCGTTGTCCAGAAGGTTCCGGAAGACCTGCGCGAGGCGCCGCCGGTCGCCGTGGACCGCGAGGTCCTGCGGCGCCTCGATCGAGACCTCGACCTCCCGCGCCCGGGCGGCCGCCTCGAGGTCCTTCGCCACGCTCGCGAGGAGGCCCGCAACCGGGACGACCTCGAGCTGGATCGTCACCGAGCCCGCCTCGATCTGGGACAGGTCGGTCAGGTCGGAGACGAGGTCCTGCATCTGAGAAGCCTGCCGCTCCACGATTCCGACGAGGCGCGCGGCATCCCCTCCGAGCCCTTCCTCGCCGGAGAGCGTCTCGGCCGCTGCGCGGACCGTCGCGAGCGGCGTCCGGAGCTCGTGCGAGACGTCCGCGACGAACTGCCGCCTCATCCGTTCCGTCCGCTCCCGCTCCGTCACGTCGCGGGCGACGCCGATCGCGGCCGGCTCCCCGGCGCCCGGCCGGCCCGGCACCGCGCGCGCGGCCACCTCGAGGAAGCGCTCGCCCCCCTCCCTGCCCTCGATGCGGACGACGACCGGCGCAGCGCCGTCCTCCGTCGGCCCGTCGAGGGACCGGAAGAGGGCATGCACCTCCGGGGCCCGGACGAGGTCGTGGAGGGCGGAACAACGGGCCGAGGGCGGCACGCCGAAAAGGACTCGGGCCGCCGGGTTCACGTCGAGGACGGCGAGCCCCCGGTCGACGACGACGAGGCCGACGGGGACCTCCTCGAAGACCGTCCGGGCAAGGACGCGCGCCCGCTCGCTCCCCTCCCGCTCGCGCGCGACGAGGTCGGCGAAGCGGTGGAGCGCCTCGAAGACCTCGGCCGTCTCGGGCGAGAGGCCCCGCCATTCCTCGGGACGCGTCCCCGTGGCCGCCAGGGCGACCCCCTGTCGGACCCTGTCGAGCTCCCGCATCCGACGGAGCCGGATCGCGAAGAACGCCGCCGCGACGAGCGCTCCCGCGAGGAACGCGCGCGGCTCGAGCCCGACGACCGCCACCGTGATCGCCCCGAGCGCCAGGGCCTCGGCGGCCGGGCGAAGCCGGACCGGGACGGACGGCTTCATCCCGGGTACCTGTAGCCGACGCCGACGACCGTCTCCACGACGTCGTCCCCGAGCTTCTTCCGGATCGAGCGGACGTGGACGTCGACCGTCCGCGTCTCGACGTCGGCGGCGTAGTCCCAGAGGCGCGAGAGGACCGTCTCCCGGCTGACGACCCGCCCCCCGCTCCGGATCAGGAGCCAGAGGAGGTCGAACTCCTTCTTCGTCAGGTGGACGGACTTCCCGCCGCGCTCGACGAGGTGGCGCGCCCGGTCGACCCGGATCTTCCCGTCGTCGAAGAGCTCGTCCGGCGCCGAGGCCCCGGGTTCGCCGCGCCGGAGCCGAGCCGCGATCCGGGCGAGCAGCTCCTTCATCGAGAACGGCTTCGTGACGTAGTCGTCCGCGCCGAGGTCGAAGCCGAGGAGCTTGTCGCGCTCCTCGGCGCGGGCCGTCAGCATGAGGATCGGCACGCGGCGGGTCGCGTCGTGCTTCCGGAGCTCCCGGCAGATCGTCAGGCCGTCGACGTCGGGCAGGTTCAGGTCGAGGAGGACGAGGTCCGGCGGCCGCTCCGTCATCTCGTCGAGCGCGACGAGCCCCCCCGCGAACCGGACAGGCTCGAACCGCCCGTCCTTCCGCAGGCTGTAGACGAGCGTGAAGGCGAGGTCCTCGTCGTCCTCGACGACCGCGATCCGCCACCGCGCCGGCGTGCCGCCGTTCTCCTTCAACCGAACCTCCCGGTGATGTGGTCGCTCGCCGGGGGGTCTTGGCTTCGCGCGCCCCCCCGGACCCCCCACCCTCTCATCAACCGAACCTCCCGGTTATGTAGTCTTCGGTCATCTTCTCCTTCGGGCGGGTGAAGATGACGTCGGTCCGGTCGAACTCGACGAGCTTGCCGAGCATGAAGAAGCCGGTCTCGTCGGAGACGCGCGCGGCCTGCTGCATGTTGTGCGTCACGATGACGATCGTGAAGCGCTCCTTCAGGCTGAAGATGAGCTCCTCGATCCTGGCCGTCGCGATCGGGTCGAGGGCCGAGCAGGGCTCGTCCATCAGGACCACCTCCGGCTCGACGGCGAGGGCCCGCGCGATACAGAGGCGCTGCATCTGCCCGCCGGAGAGGGCCAGGGCGCTCTCGTCGATCCGGTCCTTCACCTCGTCCCAGAGCGCCGCGCCCCGGAGGGCCGTCTCGCACGCGTCGCGCAGGACGGTCTTGTTCCTCACCCCCTGGATCCGGAGGCCGTAGACGACGTTCTCGAAGATCGACTTCGGGAACGGGTTCGACTTCTGGAAGACCATCCCGAGCCGCTTGCGCACGCTCACGACGTCGACGTCCGGCGCGTAGAGGTCCTCCCCGGCGACCCGGAGGGAGCCCTCCTGGCGGACGCCGTCGATCAGGTCGTTCATCCGGTTCAGGCACCGGAGCAGGGTCGACTTCCCGCAGCCGGAGGGCCCGATGAAAGCCGTGACGGAGCGCTCGCGGACCTTCAGGTCGATGTCGAAGAGCGCCTGCTTCTCCCCGTACCAGAAGCTGAACTTCTCGAGCTCGATCAGCGGCGGCGCGGCCACGGGCGCGGCCTCCGGACCCGGGGCGGTCCGGACCTCGAGCGGCGTTGCGGAGACGGGCGGGGCCATCGTCTGGGCTTCCATGATGACGTACCTCAGATCCCGGAGGAACGGAGCTTCCGGCGGAGCCGTCCCCGGATGACGATCGCCGTCAGGTTGAGGGCGACGACGATCAGGATGAGGAGGATCGTCGTCGTGAAGACCATCGGGCGGGCCGCGTCGACGTTCGGCGACTGGAACCCGACGTCGTAGATGTGGAACCCGAGGTGCATGAACTTCCGGTCGAGGTGGAAGAAGGGGGCGAAGCCGTCGACGGGGAGCGACGGCGCCAGCTTCACGACGCCCGTGATCATGAGCGGCGCCACCTCGCCCGCCGCGCGGGCCATCGCGAGGATGAGGCCGGTCAGGATCGACGGCATGACCGCCGGAAGGACGACCCGCCACATCGTCTCGAACTTCGTGGCACCGAGGGCGAGCGAGGCCTCGCGCATCCCGCGGGGGATCGCGGCGAGCCCCTCCTCCGCGGAGACGATGACGACCGGGACCGTCAGGAGCGAGAGCGTCAGCGACGCCCAGAGGATCCCTCCCGTCCCCCACGTCGGCGCCGGGAGCGCCTCCGGGTAGAAGAGGCGGTCGATAGACCCGCCGACGAAGTAGATGAAGAAGCCGAGGCCGAAGACGCCGTAGACGATCGACGGGACCCCGGCGAGGTTGTTCACGGCGATCCGGACCGCGCTGACGACCGGCCCCTGCTTCGCGTACTCGCGGAGGTAGAAGGCCGTCAGGACGCCGAGCGGCGTCACGACGACGCTCATGATCAGGACCATCAGGACCGTCCCGAAGATCGCCGGGAAGACCCCGCCCTCGGTGTTCGACTCGCGCGGGTCCTCGGTCACGAAGCCCCAGACGTTCGCGGCGTAGCGCCCTGCCTTCGCGAGCCGCCCCATCCCGTTCACGCGGTCGGCCCGGACGACCTGCGAGAGCGGCAGCTCCTTCGTCAGGCCTCCCGCCGTCTCGAGCACGAGGACGGCCTTCACCCGGGCCCGGACCGCCTGCAGCTCGGCGAAGAGCCGGTCGTACTCGGCCTGGAGCGCGCGCTCCTCGGCGTCGAGGGCGCTTCTTCTCGGCCCGCTCGCCGCCTTTTCGAGCTCGAGCTTCTTCCGCTCGAGGCGGAGCTTCTCCTTCTCGAAGTTGACGGCCCCGATGGGCCCCTTCTCGAGCCGGAGAGCCTCCTCGTGGACCTCGCGCGCCCGCGGGAGGAGCTCGACGACCTTCTTCCAGGAGGCCTCACGTCCCGACGCGAGGAGCGTCTCGCCGTCCCGCACCTCTCTCACCCAGCCGTAGAAGTCGCCCCACTCCCGCCGCTCGAGGACGACGAGGTCGGCGGGCGTCGTCCGCGACCGGATGGCGGACTCGTCGACCCAGACGAAGTCCTCCCCGGTCAGGTCGCGGTTCCCCTGCTTGACCTTGATGCGCCATCGGTCCGGCGTCCCACGGGCGGCATCGGGGGCGGGGATCCTCTCCCGGGCCGCGACGCGCCCGGCGAGGGCGCGCCCGTCCTCGAGCGCGAAGAGGTGTACGTCGGCCGACCAGAAGAAGCCGAGGCCGTTCGCGAGGACGAGCCAGAGCAGCCCGAACACCATCAGGACGGCGACGGCGAGGCCGCTCCCGGTCACCCAGATGAAGGGCTCCCCGCTCCGGAAGACGCCGCTCTTCCGCGCGAGGGACGGTCTCCCCTCGGACGCGTTCATTCGAAAGTCCTGTACTTCTTCCGCAGCCGGAGCCGCACGAGCTCGGCCACCGTGTTGACGACGAAGGTCATCACGAAGAGGAGGAGGGCCGCGACGAAGAGGACGCGGAAGAGCGTCCCTCCCTCCGGGGCCTCCGGCAGCTCGACGGCGATGTTCGCCGAGAGCGCGCGGAAGCCGTTGAAGATCGAGAGGTCCATGACGGGCGTGTTCCCCGTCGCCATCAGGACGATCATCGTCTCTCCGACGGCGCGCCCGAACCCGATCATGATCGCCGAGAAGATCCCCGGCGAGGCCGTCGGCAGGACCGTCCGGAGGGCCGTCTGCCAGCGCGTCGCCCCGAGCGCGAGCGACCCGGCGTTCAGCCCCGGCGGCACGGCCGAGATGGAGTCCTCCGCGACGGTGAAGATGATCGGGATGACGGCGAAGCCCATCGCGAGCCCGACGACGAGCGAGTTGCGCTGGTCGTACGTGAGGCCGAGCGCCTCGAGGAGGAAGTGCCGGTAGTCGGCCCCCAGCAGCCAGCGCTCGAACCCGCCGCCGATCCAGAGGGAGACCGCTCCGCCCGCGACGACGAGCGGCACGAGGAGGAGGGACTCCCAGCCCGCCGGGACCCGGGCCCGCACACGCACCGGCAGCTTCCCCCAGACGACGGCGCCCAGGGCGGCGAACGCCGCGATGACGACGGGCATGACCAGGACCCCGGGGACGAACCTCTCGACGACCGGCGCCAGCCAGAGGCCGGCGATGAAGCCGAGGACGACGCTCGGAAGCGCAGCCATCACCTCGACGACCGGCTTCACGACCGAGCGGAGGCCCGGGTGCATGAACTGCGCGGTGTAGAGCGCCGCCGCGAGGGCGAGCGGGATTGCGAGGACGAGGGCGTAGAAGGTCCCCTTCAGCGTGCCGTAGATCAGCGGCGTCAGGCTGAACTTCGCCTCGAAGTCGTCCGTGCCGCCCGTCGACTGCCAGACGTAGTCGGGCCGGGCGTACCCCTCGTACCAGACTCTCCCGAAGAGGGAGCGCCAGGTCACCTCGGGATGGGGGTTCTTCAGCTCGAAGTGGTGGAGCCGTCCGTCCGCGGCGGCCGCGAGCACCCCGTCCGCCTTCGGCGCGAAGGCGACGGCGCCGATCGGAGCCGTCCCCGCGGAGAGCGCGAGCAGGGTCTTCCCGGTCGTCGCGTAGTGGACCGCGACGCCGCCCGCGGCGTCCCCGGTGACGAATCCCTTGTCCCTCCGCGACGGCGAGAAGGCGGTCACCGCGGCGCCGTGGCTCCGGAAGTCGTGGATCCGCATCAGCCGGCGGCTGTTCCCGCTCTCGGACGGAACGACCTGCCAGGAGGCGACCCGGCCTTCGGCGTCTCCCGAGACGAGCGTCCGGTCGCCGTTCAGAAAGCCGAGGACCGTCACTTCGCGGCCCGCGGCCGACGCCGGGACCGTCTCCTCCTGCTTCGGGCTCTGCTCGTCCCGCAGGTCGAGCCGGACGATCTCCCCGGCCGACGTCCCGGCGAAGACGTCCTGCCCGCGAACGTCGAGCGCGAGCGTCCGGATCTCTCCGCGCGCCTCGATCGGAAGGACGAGCGAGGAGCTCTCGCGCGTCGTCTCCCCCATGAGGCTCGTCTTCTCGGTCACCCGGACGAGGGTGATCTCCCGCGGACCCGTCGCTGCGAGCGCGATCGGGCCGTCGGGTCCGCGGACGTACTTGAAGACCTCGACGGGCTTCCCTTCGGGAGCAACCGTCACCGGGTCCCCGGGACGGACCACCGGCGTCGACCGCCGCTTGCCGTCCTCGTACGCGACCTCCGTCGAGACCTCGACGGGATAGAGGCGCCCGTCCGAGAGGCCGAGGACGATCAGCTCCGGCTCCGGGGCGCCCGCCCTTACGACCGTCGCGTCTCCGAGCCCGGGGAGCTCCCGCGTGAAGACCTCGCCTCCGGCGACCGGGAGGTCGACGAGCCCCGCCTTCGTCGCGACGAACGCCTCCTCGCGGTACTCGTCGACGGAGAGGGCGAGCGGGACGGTCCCGGCCGGGAGGCTCCCGGCCGGGACCGTCCGGGCGGATGGCGGGACGAAGAGGGGCCAGACGACCGCCACGATCACGAAGAGGATCGCGAGGATCGCCGCGATGATCGCGACGCCCGAGAGCGTGACGAACCGGGCGGCGAAGCGATCCGCGAGGAGCCGCCGCCCGAGCGGGCGGGCCGCCCCCGTCGTCCTCGCGGGCGCCGGGGGCCGTCCGGCGGCGACGCTCTCGGTCGTGGCGGACACGTCCGGTCCTCTACTTCAGGAGCTTGGCGAGCTCTTCCTGCTCGATCTTCGCAGGGAGCGGGAAGTAGCCGTCCTTGACGACGACCTCCTGGCCGTCCTTCGAGAGGACGAGCTTCAGGAACTCCCCGACGATCGGGTCGAGCGGCTTGCCGGGAGCCTTGTTCACGTAGACGTAGAGGAATCGCGCGAGCGGGTAGTTGCCGGAGTAGGCCTCCTCGGGCGTCGCCGGGTGGCACTTGTCGCCCTGCTTCGCCGCGAGCGGGAGCGCCCGGACCCCTGCCGTCGCGTAGCCGATGCCCGAGTAGCCCATCGCGAACCGGTCGACGGTGACGCCCTGCACGACGGAGGCCGAGCCGGGCTGCTCCTTCACCTCGTCCTTGTAGTCGCCGTTCTTCAGGACGTGCTCCTTGAAGAAACCGTACGTGCCCGAGGCCGAGTTGCGGCCGAAGAGGCTGACCGGGCGGTTCGCCCAGTCGCCCGTCAGGCCGAGCTGGCCCCACGTCTTGACGTTCTCCTTGTACCCGGCCCGCCGGGACTTCGAGAAGGCGGCGTCGACCTGCGGCATCGTCAGGCAGGCGACGGGGTTGTCTTTGTTGACGAAGACGGCGAGGGCGTCCACGGCGACGCGGACCTGCGTCGGCTTGTAGCCGAACTTCTTCTCGAACTCGTCGATCTCGCTCCCCTTCATCGCGCGCGACATCGGCCCGAGCTGGGCCGTGGCCGAGATGAGCGCCGGCGGGGCCGTCGAGGAGCCCTTCCCCTCGATCTGGACCTTCACGTTCGGGTACATCTTGTTGAACTTCTCGGCCCAGAGAGTCATCAGGTTGTTCAGCGAATCGGAGCCGATCGAGCTGAGGTTCCCCGAGACCCCGGCAACGGCCTTGTACGGCTTGATCGCAGGGTCGACCTGGGTCGTCTGCGCGGCGGCCGTGCCGGCGAGCAGGACGGCGGCGGCGAGGGTGGCGGTCTTCTTCATCAGATTCCTCCTTCGGGATTCCAAACCGACGGGGAGTCTTCCCGAGGCCGGCCGGGACGTTGTTACGGCCAGGTAAATTCCGTGTGAAGCGGCGCTCCCGCGCGGCACGTCTCTTTACACGGCCTTCACTCCGCCTCCACGGGACCCTCCGACGCGCCCCCGAGACTCGCGGCGTTTTGGTAGGACCCGAAAGGAGAGACGGAATGGATCGCATGCTTCGACGCCTCGCGGGAACCGCCCTCGCAGGCATCCTGCTCCTCGCCGGCGCCGCCCAGGCCCAGGTGAACCTGCTCTGGTACAAGGAGGTCGCGAGAAACGGCCGGATCTACGTCTTCAACGACCCGAACGAGTTCAAGGCCTGGGAGGGCTCGGGCGAGCTCGGGAAGTCGATCACGAGGATCGGCTTCGGCCCGAACGGCGAGACGGTCGTCTTCGACAACGACACGGCCCTCGACCTCTACGTCTTCAAGCACGGCAAGGAGCCCGAGGTCCGGCCCTATTCCGCGCCGAAGCCCCCGAAGCCCGTCCCGCCCACGACCCTGAAGATCGGCGACGGCGAGCTGAAGCTCGGCGGCCTCCTCCAGGGCTGGTACGTCATGGACGACTCGGCGACCGGGAGCGGCTCGAGCCAGCTCGGCAACTCGACCGGCGTCAACACGTTCCGCCTGCGCCGCGCCGAGATCAAGCTCTCGGGCAAGGTGACGAAGGAGTGGGGCTTCGAGGTCATGATCGACCCGACGAAGAGCCCGAGCGTCACCGCCGGCGCCGACGGGAAGATCCTCCAGGACTTCGCCATCTCCTACTCCGGCCTCGAGGGCCACGACCTCCAGCTGGGGCAGAAGAAGGTCTGGCTCATGGAGGAAGGGAACCGCTCCTCCTCGGCCCTCGACTTCGCCGAGCGCTCCGTCGTCGCCCGCCAGTTCTCCGACAAGCGCGAAATCGGCCTCTTCTGGAAGGCCGACTGGAGCCCCATGGTGACGACCGGCGTGTCGGTGACCCAGGGGACGACGCTCAACAACAACGACAACAACGACGCCCTCAACTTCAACGCGCGCCTCGACGTGAAGCCGATGAAGGGGCTCGTCGTCGGCGCCTCCGGCGGCTACAGCGCCGGCGAGGGCGCGGCCTACCTCGGCCGCGAGCGCTACGCCGCGCACGTCCGCTGGGAGGGGACCGAGGAGCTCCCGCTCGGCTTCCGCTTCGAGTACGCCGAAGGGCGGGACGAGCAGGCCACCGGCGGCGTCGTGACGAAGCTGAAGCGGAACGGCTGGTACGGCACCGTCCTCTACACCTTCGCGAAGAAGTACCAGCTCGCCGCCCGCTACGAGGAGTTCGACCGGAACAAGGAGTCCGCGACGGACAACAAGATCAAGATCCTCACCGGCGGACTCCACTACTTCATCAAGGGGAACAACGCGAACCTGAAGCTGAATGTCGAGTCGATCGAGGACGACGGCCGCTCCGTGGGCGGCGTCCTCGACGAGAAGTACCTCCAGGCCGTCGTCGCGGCCCAGATCTCCTTCTAGCCCCCGCTCCCGGACGTCCTCTCGGCCCCCGGCGCTTCGGCGCCGGGGGCCTTCCCGTCCCCGGCCCCCGGCAGCTCGACGAAGAACGTCGCGCCGCGACCCGGCGCGCTCTCGGCGCGGATCGAGCCGCCCATCCGTTCCACGGCCTTCCCCACGAGGGCGAGCCCGATGCCGGTCCCCGGGAACTCCTCCTGCCGGTGGAGGCGCTGGAAGATCTCGAAGATCTTCTCGCGATAGGCGGCGTCGAAGCCGATCCCGTCGTCGCGGACCCAGAAGCGGCAGACGCCCCCCGAGGCTTCGCCGCCGATCTCGACCCGAGGCGGCTCGTCGCCGCGGCGGAACTTCAGGGCGTTGCCGAGGAGGTTGCGGAGGACGATCGCGAGCCCTTCCCGGTCGGCGCGTACGACGAGGCCGTCGACGGCGACGCTCACGGAGGCGCCGGTGGAGGCGACCTCCTCCTGCACGTGCGTCAGCGCCAGGCGGACGCTCTCGCCGAGCGGAATCGCCTCGGGCAGGAGGGCCCGCCGCTCGACCCGCGAGTAGGCGAGGAGGGCGTCGATCAGCTCGGCCATCCGCCGCGCCCCGCTCCGGACCCTCTCGAGGTAGTCGCGGGCCTTCCCGTCGAGCGCGCCGCCGTGCTCCTCGACGAGGAGGTGGCTGTATCCGTCGATCGCCCGGAGCGGCGCCTTCAGGTCGTGAGAGACGGAGTAGGCGAACGTCTCGAGCTCGCGCACCGCGCTCGCGAGCTCGGCCGTGCGCTCTTCGACGCGCCGCTCGAGGTCGGCGTTCAGGCGACGGACCTCGGCCTCCGCCTCCCTCCGGGCGGCCTCCCCCCGGATCGTCTCGAGAGCGAACGAGACGTCGAGGGCCATCTCCTCGAGGAGCTTCATCTCCTCGGCGTCGAGCGGGTCCTCAGGGCTCGCGGCGAGGACGAAGGCGCCGGTGGCCCTCTTTTCGACGACGAGCGGCAGCGAGACCGCCCGACCGCGCTCGGGCCCAGCCGGCGCGGTCGCGGAGCGACCGCTCCGGATCGACTCCCGGGCGAGCGCGTCGGCCCAGGCCGCCGCATCCGCGGCTTCGTCCGCGCTCCCGGCCGGAGCCCGGCCGACGCACCGGATCGCTTCGCCTTCCGCGAGCAGGAGCCGCGCTTCCCGGAACCCCCCGACGGAGACCGCGATCCGGCACGCCTCCGCGGCGAGGGACGGGACGTCCCGCTCGCGGACGATCGCCTGGTTCACGTCGCTGAGGACCGCGTAGACCCGATTCAGGTGCCGGATCCTCCGTTCCGCGTCCTTTCGGTCGGTGATGTCGTTGATGACCGCGAGGTAGACGTCGCCGGCGGGGGCGCTCACCCGCTGGAGGTGGACCTCGATCGGGTAGACGCTCCCGTCCTTCCGGCGGTGCGTGGTCTCGAACCTGTGGACCTCGCCCGGTCGCGCATCGGTCGCTCGGAGCATCGCGCCGAGCTCGTCCGCCGTCATGCCCGGGACGAGGTCCATCGGGGTCATCCCGCGCAGCTCTTCTTCCGAGTAACCGAGGTTCCGCACCGCCCCCCGGTTCGCGAAGAGGAAGCGGAAGGTGACCGGGTCGAAGACGAAGATCTCGTTCAGGCTCCGCTCGATGACGTCGCGGAGGGAGGCCCCCTCGCGTTCCGCGAGCCTTCGCCCCCTTTCGACCCGCGCCAGCTGACGGCGCCAGACCGTCCAGACGCCCGCGGCGACCGCGGCGAGAAGCCCCGCCATGGCGAGGACCGTGAGCCAGAGCCTTTCCCCGAGGGGGCCGTAGGCCTCCTCGGCGTCGACGTGCGCAACGATGCTCCAGGGCGAGCCGGCGACCCGGCGGGCTGCGGCGACGACCTGTCTCCCGTCGGCTCGCGAAAAGTGTCCGACCATCTCCTCCCCGAGGGCCGCCCGCACGAACACCGACTCGACCCGGGCGATCGGGACCTGCTCGATCTCCGGCGGACGTCCCTCCGCTTCGGCCGCTCGCGTCATGACGATCGAATCGCCTTCCTTCCGGACGAGGAACGTCGCAGCCGATTGAGAGGGGACGGGCCAGTCGGACAGGAACGCCTCGAGGTACGCCGGCACGTCGATCCCGAGGAGAACCGCGCCCCGGGGCCGTCCCTCCACGACGACCGGAACGACGACGGCCATCCGGAGCGATCCCCCGGGCTCGTGAACGTGGAGGTCGATGAGGCGTGCCTCGCCCGACCGGACGAGTTCGGAGAGATGCGGGCCGTCGTCCCGGTCCCTGGGGGCCGTGTCGCTCGGGATCGACAGCCTTCGCACGCCGTCCGCGCCCAGGACCTCCGCGCTCACGTAGCCGTAGGCCTCCCGGACGCTCCCGAGCCACTGCCGGAGCACCAGCTCGTCGTCCGGCGAGGTATTCCGCGCGAGGAGCTCGTCGACGAGGCGCCGGAACGCCCAGCTCTCCTGGAGGACCCGGCCGTTGCCGAGCCTCTCCGTCCGCCATCGGGCGAGGTCGGTCGCCTTCAGCTTCGCGATCGTCGAGACCTGCAGGTCGACCCGCTCCTTCAGCCGCCTCTCCTGCTCCCGGAACCAGGTCGCTCCCGAGAGGACGATCCCCGTGGCGAGGAGGAGGTAGAGCGCCGCCAGCATCGCCTCGGCGCTTCGCGGGAGGCGCACCTCGTCGTCCGCTCGAGGCGCGCGCGCGCGGGCAGCGAGGACGACCGAGAGTCCGAGAGTGGCGAGGGCGATGCTCGTCGGGGCGGACGGCGGCAGGACCGATCCTCGGTAGAGGAGCGGCTCGCCCACCACGTAGGCGAGGAAGAAGACGCCCCCGCCGGCGAGGACGACGAGCCCGGCAGCGGCCGCGAGCCAGGCTCGCTTCCGGCCCCCGCCCGGGGGGACCTGGAGGGCGAGGAGAGCGAGGGCCACGAGGAGGAAGGCTGCCGACGCCACGGGGGAGATGTGCCCTATGGGCCAGCCGGCGACGCTCCCGTCGATCCGAAGCCCGAGATGCTCGACGCCCCAGTAGTGTCCTCCGACGCTGCCGATGAGGAGGAGCACCGCCGCGAGCGCCGAGAGGCCGGCGATCCCGCTCGTCGCGAGCCGTGCCCCGCTTCCCCTCCACGGCCGGGTCGCCACCGCGGCGACGGCCCCGAGGACGACGAAGAGGAGCGCCGTGCTCGGCGCCATGGGGATGCTCGCGAGATCGAATGCCGTCAGCGCCTTCCGGCCGGTCGCCCATCCGAGGAGAGCCGCAGCGCCGAACGCCATGGTCACCAGGGCGCAGATCAGGCCGGCGGCCGCCGTCCGGCCGGAGCCCTCCGAGGAGGACGCCGCCTCGGCCGTCCCACGGTCGGGGCGCGAACGCGAGGGAGGCGTCTCGTCTAGCACTGTCCGGCCTCCGTTCAGTATGCCCCGTCCGCCCCGGGTCAGCCATCGGACGCGGGCACAGGACGATTGAAAACGACCGCCGGCTCTCCGGGCCCTTCTCGCCCTCATCGCCGTCGTGGCGTCACCTTCGCCCCGCGGGAGATTCGCCGGGGCGTACGGGCAGACGGGCGGCTCACTTCCCGGTCTGCCCCTCCAGCGCCTCTGCGAGGCAACGGACCGCGGCGATCGAATTCCCCGTCGCCAGTCCCCGGCTGTACTGGACGAATCCGAACTTCGTCTGGGTGATCTGGCACGGCGTACAGCCGGACGCGCCCTCCGCGTCCGGCGCCCTCATCCCGTACTCGGCCAGGGGGCGCCCGACGGCCTTCACCGTCGTTCCCACCGGTCCGGCGAGGAGCGAGACCTCGACGACCGCGCTCTCCGGCCGGGCGGCGTGCGCGTCCGCAAGCAGGACGATGCGCGCTGCTCGCCCCCCCTCCTCCTCGCGCGAGCTGACGAAAGCCAGGTTGCAGGCGGTCGCCGCGGCGGCGACATCGCCCGCGGCAGGGGCGAGCCCGACGGCAAGCGCGACCGTCCTCGCCGCCGGGTCGGAGCCGACCGAGGTGCAGCCTCCTGCGGAGCCCGCCGCAACCGCTCCAGCCAAGACTGCGGCGAGGAGGGCAGTCGAACGGCCTGCTCCGGCGACGGCGCCGCATCCGGTTCCGCTCGCGACGCCCCACGCGCCATCTTCCGTCGTTCGATCACTCGACATCGGCGTCACCTGCACCTCACCGGATCGCCGCCCGTCTCCGACGGCCATCGCGAATGATGCGCCCGCTCGGCGCTCCCTTCTCACGACGACACCGAGCGCTGGCGTTCTCCGGCGACTCTGGGGCGCCGTCCGCCGATGCCGCCGGTCCGCGGCTCAGGCCCCTCCTCCCTCCGTCTCCCACGAGACGAACGCCCAGCAGGACGGTTCGCGGCCGGTGCCGGCGCGCGCGGGGTCCTCGCGGTACCAGGCCTCGAGGCGCGCGCGCTCCTCGGAGGTCAGGGCGCCGAGCGAGAACTCGACGCGCCGGGCGAGCTGCTCGAAGCCCGGCTTTCCGTCGGGCCGGCGCCCGGCGCGGATGAAGTCGAGCCGCGGGTGCCGACCCATCCGGTGAAGGAGGTTCACGACGTAGATGTAGTCGGGATACGAGGGCCGCTCGCGCCCGAGGAGCGCGAGGAGGTCGGCGCGGACGAAGCGCCCTCCGGCGAGGCTCGTGAGGCAGACGCGCCGCTTCGCCTTCGCGTCGAGCCGGGCGAGGGCGTCCTCCATGTCGCGGACGAGCGTCGAGCGCGAGGCGAGGACGAGGTCGCACACCGGGACGTCGTCCCACGGCTCCTCCCAGGAGCGGAGGATCGGCTCGACGTTCGTGAGGCCGCGCGCGGCGGCGTGGCGCGTCATCGCGTCGAGCATCCCCCGGCTGTAGTCGAGGCCCCAGACGCGCTCCAGGCGCGGGGCGAGGGCGAGGGCGATCGTCCCGGGGCCGCAGCCGACGTCGAGGAGCGTGCGGCAGCCCGTCAGGTCGACGAGGCGGAGGAGCTCCTCGACGTAGGGGCTCCCTTCCAGCTCGCGGCTCAGGTCGGGAGCGCGCGCGTCCCACGCCTCAGGCGGCTTCTCGCGCCCGCCGCTCGCGGCGTAGTGCTGTCGGTAGAGGCGTCCGAAGTCGACGTCGAGGATCGTCTCGGGGAGCTTCCCGTCGGCGTCGGTCATCGGTCTCCCCCGAGGTCCCAGAGCGACGCGGAATCGGGCCGGCGCGCCTGCACGGCGGCGACGAGCGCCAGCCGGACGACGACGATCGCGAGGCCGTACCGGCGGGCGTCGAGGAGGTCGAACGCCGCGGTGAAGCCGCTCCCTCGGCCGAGCTCCAGCGGGCCGAGCTCGTCGATGATCAGGAGATCGCACGCCCCGACCCTCTCGAGCGCGGCGTTGCCCGCGGCGAGAGCCTCGAGGTCGAAGCGCCAGCCGAGCCCTTCCGTTCCCGGGAGGTCCGGGCGAGCCCGCTCGGCCAGGAAGCAGCTCTCGCCCGTGGCGAGGTCGAGGAGGTCGATGGCGCGCTTCTCGCCGCCTGCGAGGACGGCCGGCGAGAGGAGGCCCCGGACGGCGAGCCCCGCGCCCCGTGCCGCGCGCGCCACGGCCTCGCACCAGCGTGTCTTCCCCGCGCCGCGCCCGCCGGTCAGGAGCGCGAGGGAGCCCGCCGGAAGCGAGCCCCACCGCGCGACCAGCTCCTCCGGCGCCGGCGGGGGCGTGCTCACCGCCTCGACTCCGAGGGAGCGAGCCGCGCGGCGACGGCCGCGAGATCGGCCCGGTAGAGGTGCGCGAGGCGCTCGGGCGTCGCGGTCTCTCGCGGCTCTCCGTGCGCGACGATCCGCCCTCCCTCGAGGAGGGCGATCCGGTCGGCGACCTCCAGCGCGTGCTCGGGCTGGTGGGTCGACATCAGGATGCCGATGCCGTCGTCGCGGAGGCGGCGGATCTCCCCGAGGACGCGCAGCTGGTTCCCGAAATCGAGGCTCGCGGTCGGTTCGTCGAGGATCAGGACGCCCGCTTCCTGCGCGAGGGCTCGCGCGATCAGGGTCAGCTGGCGCTCGCCGCCGGAGATCTGCGTGTAGACGCGCCCCGCGAGCCGGCCGATCCCGAGGCGCTCGAGCGCCTCGCGGACGACGTCGTGGTCGCGCCGCGACGGGGCGGCGTAGCGGCCGTGGCGGGCCGTCCGGCCCATCAGGACGACCTCCTCCACGGTGAAGGCGAAGAGGCCCGCGTGCGCCTGCGGCACCCAGCCGAGCAGGCGCGCCCTCTCGCGCCGCGACCAGCGGGCGAGCGGCCGGTCCGCGACTCGCACCTCGCCGGCAATCGGCGGCAGGACGCCGAGGAGCGTCCGGAAGAGCGTCGTCTTCCCTCCCCCGTTCGGGCCGAGGAGGCACACGATCTCGCCGCCCGCGAGGTCGAGGTCGATCCCTTCGCCGACGGGAGTCCCGTCGTAGCCGAAGCTCAGGCCGCGCGCCTCGAGCCGCGTCACGAGAAGCGCCCTCCCCGCGCGAGGAGCCAGAGGAAGGCGGGCGCACCGACGAGGGCTGTCAGGATGCCGAGCGGCAGCTCGATCGCGGCCGCGCTGCGGGCGAGCGTGTCGGCGATCGCGACGAACGCGGCGCCCAGGAGGAGCGCGGCCGGCAGCGACCGCGCGAACCGCGGCCCGACGAGGAGCCGCGCCGCGTGCGGCACGACGAGCCCCACCCAGCCGACGATCCCGGCGATCGCCACCGAGGCGCCCGTCACGAGCGTCGCGGAGACGATGAGCGTGAAGCGCAGGCGAGAGACGTCCTCCCCGAGCGCGGCCGCCTCTTCGTCGGCGAGCGTCAGGAGGTCGACCCGGTGCCGGAGGAGGACGAGCGGAAGGAGCCCCGCCACGACGAGAGGCGTCGCGCGCCGGACGTCGTCCGGAGAGGAGGCGCTGAGCCCCCCGAGCAGCCAGAACGTGATCGACGGGAGCTGCACCGTCGGGTCGGCGAGGACCTTCGCGAGCGAGATCCCGGCCGAAAAGAGGGTCCCGATCGCGATACCGGCCAGGACGAGGACGAGGACCGGGTCGTGCCGCCGCACGCGCCCCGCGACGAGCGTGACGAGGCCGACGGCGGCGAGGCCGCCGGCGAAGGCGGCTCCCTGAATGCCGAGCGTCGGCAGACCGAAGAGGATCGCGAGGGCCGCTCCCATTCCCGCCCCCGCCGAGGCTCCGAGGATGTCGGGAGAGACGAGCGGGTTGCGGAACATCGCCTGGTAGGCCGTCCCAGCGGCCGAGAGGGCCGCGCCGACGAGGAGGGCCGCGGCAAGCCGTGGAAGGCGGAGGCTCCAGACGACCATCGTCGCCTGCCCTTCCGCGGAGGGGCCTCCGAGAAGCGCCCGGAGAAGCTCGCCGGGACCGAGCGCGATCGGGCCCGCGGCGAGCCCTGCGAGGACCGCCAGCGCGAGGAGGACTCCGAGGAGGAGCCAGGGCCACCGCGGCATCAGGCCCCCGCCAGCACCTTCTCGAGCGCCGCCTTCTCGGATGCGAAGCCGTAGAACTGAACGTGGAACGCGCGGACCCTCTCGACCTCTTCCTTCCCGAGCGGCGCGCCGTGGAGGCGCGACGCGAGCCACGGGAGGCCGACGAGACGGTTGACGCCCGGAGGGCCGTCGAGCCACCCGAACGGCAGGCTCGGCACGAGGTGGAGCCGCCCCGCACGAAGGGCGGGAAGCCGCCTCCAGCGGTCGTCGCTCCGCGCGCTCGCGAAGAAGCCGGTGTCCTGCGTCAGGACGACCTCGGGCGCCCAGGCCGCCACCTGCTCGAACGAGACGCGCGCGACGCCGCCGCCCGGACCGTTCGCGACGCTCCGTCCCCCGGCGAGGGCGAGCGACTCGGCGTTGAGCGAGCCCTCCTTCACCGTCTCGAGGCCGTCCGCGCCGCGGGCCACGTAGACGCGCGGCTCCCGCGCGCCTGCGCGGAGCGCTCCGCGCGCCTCGGCGAGGAGCCGCTCCGCCTCGCGCGCAAGCGTCGCGCCCCGCTCCGGCACGCCGAGGAGGCGTCCCGCCTCCGAGAGCTGCCACGGGCTGTCGGCGAGGCGCCCCGGCACGAGGAGGTACGGGAGGCCGGTCCGCTTGTGGACGCTCTCCGCGGCGGAGAGGTAAGTCGCGTCGACCGTCCCGGTGTCGAGGATCAGGTCGGGCTCGAGCGCGAGCAGCTTCTCGAGCGGGATCGTGCTGCCGCGCCCCGAGAGCCGCCCGAGGAACGGACGCTCGCGGACCGCGGGCGCGAGGAGGGCGCGCGCCTCCGGCGAGAGCGGCATCGGCCAGCCGATCAGGCGCTCCGGCGAAAGGACGTGGGCGAGGACTGCCGCCGGAGGGCCGGCGGCGAAGACGCGCCGGATACGCCCGGGGCGCGGGAGGGTCCCGAAGACGCGCATCTCGCGTGCGGTCCCGGGGGCGCCGAGCAGGCGCGCGACAGGGAGCGCGGCGAGGAAGGTGCGCCTGTTCATCGGGGCGGGGCCGTCGGCGAGAGGAACCGGGTTCGCGGCGCCACTTCCACGCACCGGGAGGCCGTTCTGCGCAGGCTCACGACCCGATGATAGCCGCCGCTCCGCGCTGCCCCGCCGCTCCTCCCGGGATCGGCCTGGACGCCCATCCATCAATAAACTATGATTCGTGATCGACCGAATCGACGGCCGGGTGCCGGCCCCGGTCGCCTGAAGAAAGGAACCTCCCATGGAAGCCACCCCCCGCAAGATCGAAGTCCTCGGCCCCGGCTGCACCCGCTGCAAGGAGACGTTCCGCGTCGTCGCGCACGTCGTCGAGACCGAGAAGCTCCCCTTCACGGTCGAGAAGGTCGAGGGAATGGAACGGATGATCGAGCTCGGCCTCCTCGCCACCCCCGGCGTCGCCGTCGACGGCAAGGTGATCTTCTCCGGCCGTATCCCGAAGGCCGAGGAGCTCCGCGCGGCCCTCGCCTCGCTCTGACCGCTCCCGACGGGGCGAGGCCGCGCCCGCCGCGGCGCCCGCCCGGAGGCCATCCATGAAGGAGAGGACGAAGCTCCTCCTGATCGTCGGAGCGTTCCTCGGTGCGTACTTCCTTCCGGTCGAGAGCGCCCGCTTCCAGCGGGCCGTCCCCGAAGGGTTCGTCCTCCTGCGCGACTACGCGCGCGAGCACGTCCTCCTCTGCCTCGTACCGGCCTTCTTCATCGCGGGAGCGATCGGCCAGTTCGTCAGCCAGGGCGCCGTCATGAAGTACCTCGGCGCGACGGCGAAGCGCCCGGTCGCCTACGGGGTCGCGTCCGTCTCGGGGGGCATTCTGGCCGTCTGCTCCTGCACCGTCCTCCCGTTGTTCGGAAGCATCTACAAGAGGGGAGCCGGTCTCGGACCGGCCTCGGCCTTCCTCTACTCGGGGCCCGCGATCAACGTCCTCGCGATGATCCTGACGGCGCGGGTCCTGGGCCTCGAGCTCGGTGTCGCCCGGATCGTCGGGGCCGTCGTCTTCGCCGTCGTCATCGGCCTCCTCATGGCGCTGATCTTCCGGAAAGAGGAGGCCGAGCGGGTGAAGAACGGCCCCGATCCGTTCGCCGCGGCGGGAGTTGCCGCGAGCGGCCGGACGCGCGAAGGGTGGCAGGACGCCTCCTTCCTCGGTTCGATGATCGCGTTCCTCGTCTTCGCGAACTGGGGCGCCTCGAACCGGGCCGTCGGCTTCTTCGCGGCGGTCTACGAGGCGCACTGGTATCTCGCGGGCGCGGCCCTCGCGGCTCTCCTCTTCATGATGCTCCGCTGGTACGACCGCGAGGAGCTCCGGCTCTGGGTCCTCGGCTCCTGGGAGTTCGCCAAGCAGATCCTCCCGCTCCTCCTCGGCGGCGTCCTCGTCGCCGGGTGGCTCATGGGGCGGCCGGGGCAGGACTCCGGCCTGATGCCCGACGCGTGGGTCGCCGGCGCCGTCGGCGGGAACTCGTTCGCCGCGAACCTCTTCGCCTCCGTGGCCGGCGCCTTCATGTACTTCGCGACGCTCACCGAGATCCCGATCCTCCAGGGCCTCCTCGGGTCGGGAATGGGCAAAGGGCCCGCGCTGGCGCTCCTCCTCGCCGGCCCGGCCCTCTCCCTGCCGAGCATGATCGTCATCAACTCGTACCTAGGGACGAAGAAGACGGTCGTCTACGTCGCCCTCGTCGTCGTCATGTCCACCGTCACCGGTCTGGTCTTCGGAGCGTTCGCGTCATGAGCATCGAGAAGAAGCACCTCGTCACCGGCGCCCTCCTCGCCTTCGTCGCCGTCACCAGCATCACGCTCGCCGTCAAGGAGACCCGCCACGCTCGGGCCGTGGCCGCGGCTGACGCCGCCCGGCCCGCGGAGCCCGTTCCTTCGGCCGCGATCGCAGAGCCCCCGTCGCCCCCCGCCGCCGCGGCGCCTGCGGAGAGGGTGGCCGCGACGGAGGTCGCGCTGCCCGCCGCCGCTCCCGTGCCGACGGCGCCTCCCGCGGCGACGCCCCGCCCCGCGCCGCCGGGCGCGAAAGCCCCCGCCCCGCGGCCGGCTCCCGAGCCGTCCACGGTCTACGTCACCTACTTCCACACCACGGCGC
>CAZWRQ010000068.1:0-20068 GCA_964636395.1 uncultured Holophagales bacterium | reverse complement strand
CGACCGATGCGGGGGCTACACCCGTCGGGCGCAGGTCGGGTACGCTCCCGCTGCGGTCGCCTCGAGGACCGGCCCCGACTCCGTGTCGCGCGAGCGGATCGAGATGGCGGACGACCAGATCACCGCTGGGAACACCGCGGAGGAGCCTGGGCGTTCTCGGCGCAGGTGATGGAGGCGCTCGAGCGGACGCCCGTCGCGAGGAAAGGCGCCTGCAGCCACGACTCGCGCGAGACGCGTCCGAAGAGGTCGTCCGCCGCACCGAAGCTCCACGCCTGGAACGACCACCACAGAGCGAGGCCCGCCAGCGAGAAGGAGATCGCCGAGCAGCTCGCCCGAACGAACAGCGGGTCCGCTCCGTCCACCATGGCACGAGACTCGGCTAGGGGCGGGCTCTGCGGACCGATCTCGCCGCCTCACGTTCCGGTACGCGAAGCGCTGCGCCAGCGCCCTGATCCACATCTCATGGGTCTGCCACGAGGCCCCCCGGTGGCCCTTTCGGACGCGCTCCCGCGACATGAGCTGCGGGCTGCGACTCGTCCGCGAGGAGGTCGCCAACGAGCTCCCGTTCCGCTCCTCGAGCCCGTTCATCGGAGCGGAGATCGCGATCGTGACGATGCTTCGCGGCTTCCGGGTCAGAGGGGCCGGGCTCCCGCCGATCAGAACTCCGGCGGCAGCTTCGCGAGCTCCTCCGCGGTGAAGACGGGCCCGTCCTTGCACACGTAGACCGGGCCGATGTTGCAGCGGCCGCACTTCCCGATGCCGCACTTCATCCGGTTCTCGAGCGTCGTGTAGATGCGGTCGTCGGGGAAGCCGAGCTTCGAGAGGACGGGGAGCGTGAACTTGATCATGATCGGCGGCCCGCAGACGACCGCGAAGGCGTCCGTCCCGGACGGCGCCGCCTTCTCGAGGACCGTCGGGACGAAGCCGACCTCGCCCGCCCAGTCCGGCGTCTCGCCGCCGGGGTCGACGGTCTGGTGGAGCCTCACGTCCGCGCGCGCGGCCCACTCCTCGAGCTCGCGCTTGTAGACGAGGTCGGAGACGGAGCGGGCGCCGTAGACGATCGTGACGTCCTTGAAGCGGTCCCTGAGATCGAGGGCGTTCCAGATGACGGAGCGGACGGGCGCGAGGCCGATGCCGCCGGCGACGAAGACGAGGCTCGACCCTTCCATCCTCTCGAGCGGGAAGTGGTTCCCGTAGGGGCCGCGGAAGCCCATCGTGTCGCCGACGTTCAGGTCGCGCAGGGCCGTCGTCGCCTTGCCGACGGTCTTGAAGCTGCACTCGATGTAGCCCCGGCGCGTCGGCGCAGACGCGATGCAGAAGGTGCACTCGCCCGCCCCGAAGGCGGAGTACTCGCCGAACTGCCCCGTCTTGAAGTCGAACGTCCGGGCGACCTCGGGGTCGAGGAACTCGAGGCGGAAGGTGCGCGTGTCGGGGGTCTCGTCGACGAGGTCGGCGATCCTCACGCGGTACGGCTCGTAGAGGTTCACGCGGCACCTCCGGCGGGGGCTGTAGCGCGAGCGGCGACGGCCCGGAGGACCTCCGGGAGGTCCGTGCCGCCGGGGCAGGCGCGGCTGCAGCGGCCGCAGCCGGTGCAGAGGAGCTCGCCGAAGCGTTCGGGGTAGATCGAGAACTTGTGCATGACCCTCTGGCGGTACCGGGCGTCCTGGACGGAGCGCGGGTTGTGCCCGGAAGCGTGGAGCGTGAAGCGGGCCGTCTGGCAGGTGTCCCAGTTGCGGCGGCGCGTCCCGCGCGTCACCCCCTCGGGCTCGTCGACGATGTCGAAGCAGTGGCAGGTGGGACAGACCGAGGCGCAGGCCCCGCAGCCGTGGCAGCGGAGCGCGATCCCGTTCCAGACGGGGTCGTCGAAGTGCGCACCGAGCCACGCGGTGACGGCGTCGAGCGGGCCCACCGGCTCGGCCCGCCCTTCGAGGAGGGCGGCGCGCCGCCTCGCGACGTCGGCCTCGTTGGGCGCGTCGCCGAAGCGCCCCGCATGGGCGGAGACGAGCGCCTCCCCCTTCGGCGTGACGACCTCGACGGCGAATCTATCGTCGAGGAGGAGGAGGAGGAGGTCGGCGCCGCGGGTCCCGGCCGGACCGTTCCCGGTCGCGCCGCAGAAGCACGACGCGTCGCCCTTGCCGCAGGCGACGGAGACGATCGTCGTCGCCTCGCGCCGGCCGAACCAGAGCTCGTCGCGGTAGTCCCAGCCCATGACCTTGTCGAGCGCCTCGACCCCCGCGGCGTCGCACGGCACGGCGCCGAGGACGACGCGGGGCGGGAACGCCGTCGGGACGGAGTCGATCGCGACGTCGCTTCCGCTCTTGCGGAAGGAGAAGAGCGGCTCGGTCGGCGGGAGAAAAAGCGACTTCAGGGAGAGGCGCGGCAGGCCGCCGTCGAGCACGGCCTCCTCGAGGCGCGCGACGGGGCGGTAGTCGAGGCGGCCGTCGGATGCCCGGACGGGAGCCACGACGCCGACGCCGGCGCCGACGAGGTCCGAGACGAGGGAGGCGAGCTGGCTGCGGGAGATCGTGCGTCCGTTCACAGGATGAACTCCTGCGCGTCGTCCTTCTGGAAGGAGCCGACGGGCGAGGGGACGGCGGGGTCGTCCGTCGCGGCGTAGCCGAACCGCTCGGAGGCGACCCGGGCGAGCTTCCGGTTCAGGAGGCCGAGCGGGATGTCGACGGGGCAGGCCCGCTCGCACTCGCCGCAGTCGACGCAGCGCCCCGCGAGGTGGAGGGCGCGCGTCACGTTCCAGGCGAAGGCGCCGCGCGGGTGGGGGGACGAGTCGACCCACTGCGGCTGCGTCTTGTCGGCGACGCACCGCTCGCAGAAGCACATCGGGCAGGCTTCGCGGCAGGCGTGGCAGCGGACGCAGCGCCCGAGCTCCTCCTGCCAGTAGGCCCAGCGCTCGTCGGCCGTCATCGCCTCGAGGGCGGCGATCCGCGCGTCGCGCCGGCTCTCGCCGGGAGGGGCGGGGGGCAGCTCGCCGACGAGGTGGTCGGCGAGCCTCGGCTCTCTCGCGGTGCAGCCGGAGCAGCGGTCTGCGACGGTCGCGGGGGAGAGCGGCTCGGGAGAGGCGGGGTCGGCGGCGACGCCGCCGCACCGCACGCCGATGACGACGACGTCCTCGCGTTTCAGCTGCGTCTCGCGGACGAGGCCGGCGACGGCCCGGGCGTCGCACCCCTTCACGACGACCGCGGCCTTCCCGATCTTCTTCACCTGCGCCCTGCGGGGCGAGAGGTAGGGGACGAGGTTCTGCGTGCAGCGGTGGTCGAAGACGAGCCGCTCGGCGGCGGCCGCGTCCGTCGCGAAGGCGGGGCGGACGCCGCGCGGCCCCTCCTCCCACCCGAGGACGACGTTCACCGTTCCCTCGGCGAGGAGCTTCGTGGCGAGGTCGCCGAGCTCCTTCATCGCGCACCTCCGCCGCCCGGCGTGGGATTCGGCGCGGGCGTACCCGCAGCGGGCCACGCGGGAAGCTCCGTCCCCGGGTAGCCGGAGAACGGGCCGAGGGCGCGGACCCGGGCCGTCGCGTCGTTCACGACCTCACGCCACTTCTGGCCCTCGGAGGCCGAGACCCACGAGAACGTGATCCGCCCCTCGGGGAGGCCGAGGAACTCGATCAGCTCCTTGAAGAACGCGAAGCGGCGCCTCGCATGGTAGTTGCCCGAGGTGTAGTGGCAGTCGGCGGGGTGACAGCCGCTGACGATGACGCCGTCGGCCCCCCTCTCGAACGCCTTGACGATGAAGAGCGGGTCGATCCGTCCCGTGCAGGGGAGCCTCACGATCCTCACGTTCGCGTCCATCTGGAGGCGGCTCGTCCCGGCGAGGTCGGCGCCGGTGTAGGTGCACCAGTTGCAGACGAAGGCGGTGAGCCGGGGCCGGAAGGGGCTCTCTTTGTCGAGCGTCGCGTTCATCTCTTCGGTCCTCAGAGGGCGAGGGCGTTCACTTCGGCGTAGATCTGCTCGTCGGTGAAGCCCATCAGCTCCACGCTCTTCGACGGGCAGGTCGCCTGGCAGGTGCCGCAGCCCTGACAGACGCCGGGGTTGACGTCGGCGACGACCTTCAGGAGGTTCCCCTTCCGGTCGCGGACCTCCTTCCGCTCCACGGCGCCGTAGGGGCAGACCCGCTCGCAGTGGAAGCAGCCGGCGCAGAGCGCGGCGTCGACGCGGGCGACGGTCGGCTCCCGCTCGAGCATCTCGTTCGAGAAGAGGCCGAGGATCTTGGAGGCGGCCGCGCTCGCCATCGCGACGGAGTCGGGGATGTCGCGCGGGGCCTGGCAGGCGCCCGCGACGAAGACGCCGGCCGTGTTCGTCTCGACCGGGCGGAGCTTCGGGTGCGCCTCGTTGATGAACCCGTGGCGGTCGTAGGAGACCGAGAGCGTTTGGGCGAGCTTCTCGATCCCGGTCCTCGGGCGGATCGCCGTCGCGAGGACGACCATGTCGGCGTCGATCTCGACGGGCGACCCGTTCAGGGTGTCGAAGCCGAGGACCTTCACGACGTCGCCGTCACGGTACACGCGGGAAACGCGGCCGCGGACGTAGACGGCGCCGTCCTCCTCGACGGCCCGCCGGGTGAACTCGTCGTACCCCTTTCCGGCGGCCCTCACGTCCATGTAGAAGACGGTCGCCTCGCCGTCGTGCACCTTGTGCCGGTAGAGCATCGTGTGCTTGGCGACGTACATGCAGCAGACCTTCGAGCAGTACTCGATCCCCTTCGCCGGGTCGCGCGACCCGACGCACTGGAGGAAGACGATCCGCTTCGGCACCTTCCCGTCCGAGGGGCGGAGGATCTTCCCGGCCGTCGGCCCCGAGGCCGAGGCGAGCCGCTCGAACTGGAGGCCGTCGAGGACGTCGGGGACCGTCCCGTAGCCGTACTCGCCGTACCCCTTCAGGCCGGCGGCGGGCTGATCCTTGCCGATCGAGTAGAGCTCGAAGCCGGTCGCGACGACGATCGCGCCGACCTTCTCGACGACGAGCCGGTCCTCCTGCGTGAAGTCGACGGCGCCGCGGGAGCAGGCCTCCTTGCACTTGCCGCAGGCGTCCTTCTTCATGCCGCGCGCCTTCCCCTTGAAGTACGCACAGTGCTCGCGGTCGATGACGGGGATGTTCGGGACGGCCTGCGGGAACGGGACGTAGATCGCCGTCCGCTTCCCGAGCCGCTCGTCGAACTCGCTCGGGACGTTCTTCACGGCGCACGCCTTCTGGCACGCGCCGCAGCCGTTGCACTTCGTCTCGTCGACGCTCCGCGCCTTCTGCCGGATCGTGACCCTGAAGTTGCCGATGTAACCCTCGACGGCATCGACCTCGCAGTAGGCCATCAGCTTGATCCGCGGGTGCTGGTAGACCTCCACCATCCGCGGCGTCAGGATGCACTGCGAGCAGTCGAGCGTCGGGAAGGTCTCCGAGAGCTGGCTCATGTGCCCGCCGATGGAGGGCTCCCTCTCGACGAGGATCACCTCGGCGCCGCCGTCGGCGAGGTCGAGGGCGGCCTGGATGCCGGCGATGCCGCCGCCGATGACGAGGGCCCGCTTCTCGACCGGTATCCGGATCGTCTCGAGGGGGACGTTCCGCTTCACCTTCTCGACGATGACGCGCGCGAGGTCGATCGCCTTGTCGGTCGCCGCCTCGCGGTCCTCGTGGATCCACGAGCAGTGCTCGCGGATGTTCGCCATCTCGCAGAGGAACGGGTTGAGCCCCGCCCCGGCCGCGGCGCGCCGGAAGGTCTTCTCGTGCATGTGGGGCGAGCAGGCGGAGACGACGACGCCCGTGAGCCCCTTCTCGGCGATCGCCTGCTTGATGAGGAGCTGCCCCGGGTCGGAGCACATGTACTTGTAGTCGACGGAGTGGACGACGCCCGGGAGCGTCCCGACCTCCTCGGCGACGCGGGCGCAGTCGACGGTCCGGCCGATGTTCTCGCCGCAGTGGCAGACGAAGACGCCGATGCGGGCCATCAGACGGCCTCCGTCCCGGCGCCCACGGGCGCGGCGGGCTTCGGCGCGACCGCGGCCGGCGCGGGAGGCCTCGGGCCGGGTTTCGCCGTCGGCACAGACTTCGGCGCGAGGGCTCTCTCGACGAAGGCCTTCGTGTCGACGAAGTGCCGTCCGAGGCCGAGCGTCTCCGCGTCGAGGCCGAGCGCGAGGCCGACGAGCTCGGAGAGATAGAGGACCGGGAGCTCCTCCTCGCCGCGCCTCACGAGCGCCTTCTGCCGGAAATCGAGGTTCGAGTGGCACATCGGGCAGGCGACGGCGATCGCGTCGGCGCCGGTAGACCGCGCGTCGTCGAGAATCGCGCGCGAGAGCCTCACGACGGAGCCGGTCCGCGCGACGGAGAAGGCCCCGCCGCAGCAGTCGAGGCGGCGGCGCCAGGAGACGGGCTTCGCGCCGGTCGCGGCGACGACCTCCTCCATCGAGACGGGATCCTCCGGGTCGTCGAAGGAGCAGACCTCGGAGGGGCGGACGAGGAGGCAGCCGTAGTAGCAGGCGACCTTCAGCCCGGTGAGGGGCCGGACGGTCCGCTCGCGGAGGAGGTCGAGCCGGGCGCGGAGGACCTCGACGAGGTTCCTCGGGGCGACGTCGGAGGGGAAGGGGCGGCCGAGGACGTCCTCGATCGTCCCCGCGAGCGCCGCGTCGGAGGCGGCGGCGTGCCGGGCGTTCGCGAGGCGGTTGTAGCAGGCGGCGCAGGGGGCGAGGAGCTGGTCGTGCCCCTGCTCCTCGGCGAGCGCGAGGTTGCGGGCCGGGAGCGCCACGGAGAGGAGGTGGCTCGTCGCGTGGGCCGAGGTCGCGCCGCAGCACGACCAGTCGTTCACCTCGACGAGCTCGAGGTCGAGCGGCGGGGCGACGGCCCGGAGGCTCTCGTCGAGCTCGCGCGCCGTGCCGTGGAGCGAGCAGCCGGGGTAGTAGCCGACTCTCACGCGCCCTCCTTCTTCCCGGAAGCGGCGCGGGCCGCCTCCTCGCACGCCTCGAAGATCCGCCGGACCTCCTTCACGCCGTCGATCGGGTGCGGGACGAAGCCGAGCTTCCCGCGGGCGACGAGGCCCGGCGCCGTCGCCACGTCCTGGAGGAGCGCGCCCGTACGGAGCTTGTAGTCGGCGACGAGGCCGAGCTCGAAGGAACGCCCCGTCCACCGCACCTGGTCGAGGAAGGCACGGTGGAAGGCGAGGACGGCGCGGGGCGGTGCGCCGGGCGAGGCCTCGAGCGCCAGCTCGCGGAGCGCGTCCATCGTCCGCGCCGGGTCGCAGCCGTTCGGGCAGCGCTCCGTGCACGTCTCGCACGTGAGGCAGAGCCAGATCGACTCGTCCGCGAGGAGACGGTCGCGCGCGTCCTGGTTCACGAGGCGCATGACGTCGTGCGGGCGGAGCCGGGTCTCGCCGGCCATCGGGCAGCCGGCCGAGCACTTCCCGCACTGGTAGCAGCGGGCGGTGTTCTTCCCGGTCCGCTCCTTCATCTCCGCGCGCAGCGACAGCGAGCCGTGCGCGGGAGCGTCCGTTCCGTGAGTCCTCATTTCCGACGGTCCTCCGGTTCCTTCGCCAGGAGCGAGCTCTGAAAGTCCGACCGCGGATCGTAGTCCCCGAAGCGGAGAGCGAGAAGCGCGAACAATCCGTACGGGACCGGTGCGGATCGGATCGCGGTGCGGGGTTCCGGACCGGCAAGGGCCGGGTTGCTAGACTCGCCTGCCGCGCGGCGGGGGCGGAGTCCCGGGGCCGTCCACGTCGCGTCCGTATTGGAATCGAGCGATCGAGGCATGCGAAAGAGTCGATCGGAGGCCCGTTCCGGCGGGGAGTCGAAGGAGCGCGAAGGCCGGCTCCTATTCCCCTGGCCGCCGCGGCGCCTGCCGTGGGCCCGCCCCGTGCAGGTCGTGCTCCGCACCGTCCACATCGCGGCAATGTCGCTCGTCCTCGGCGGCCTCGCGTTCGACGTCCCCGACGCGCGGCTCCACGCGGCCGGCGTCGTCACCGTCGCGAGCGGTGTCGGGCTCCTCGCCGTCGAGCTCGCGCGAACGGGCGTCTTCCTCTACACGGGGGCGGGCGTCGCCTCGATCCTGAAGCTCGCGCTCCTCGGCCTTGGAGTCGCGTTCCCCGTCGTGCGCTTCGAGCTCTACCTCGCGGCCACGATCCTCGCCTCGGTCGGGTCGCATATGAGCGGGCGGTGGCGACACTGGTCGCTGGTCGACCGAAGGACGCTGACGCAGGACTGACCGGGGCGGGCGGCGACGTCCCGCTACACCCCGAACGTCCGCGCCACGAGGCTCCGTGCCCGCACGGGGTCTGCCGTCCCCTTCACGACCGCGCGGCCGTCGGAGAAGAGGGTCAGCTCGAGGTCGTTCGCGCGGAAGCGGAGGAGGTAGTCGTTCGCGACGACCTCCCCGAGCGGGCGAAGCCGCTCGGCGAGCGCGGCGAAGTCGGGCCTCGAGGGGACGAGCGGGCGAACCTGCACGGAGTCGCGCCCGCAGAGAACGGCGGCCTGCGGCGTCTCCACCGAGAGGAAGACGAACCGCCGACCGGCGCAGCAGGGGCAGGCCGGGTCGCGCGGGACGGCCATCCGGGTGAAGCGCGCCTCCCAGACGTCGGCGTAGACGAGCTCGGCCTCGACCGGCGCCTCTCGCGTCGCGAGGAAGCGGAGGGCGCGGCCGACCTGCATCGAGGCGGCGAGATGCGCCGCGGGACCGAGGATCCCGGCCGTGTCGCACGTCGCCGAGCTCCCCGGCTCGGGGATCTCGCCGAGGAGGCAGCACAGGCACGGCGTGACGCCCGGGACGAGGAGCGCCGCGAGGCCCGTCGAGGCGATGCAGGCGCCGTAGACGAAAGGCGTGCCCTTCTCGACGCACGCGTCGTTCAGGAGGAAGCGGGCCTCGAACGAGTCGAAGCCGTCGACGACGAGGTCGATCCCGTCGAGGAAATCGCGGACGTTTCCGGGGTCGACGTCGGCCACGACCGGCTCGACCGTGACCTCCGCGTTGACGCGGGCGATCCGGCGGGCCGCGGCGACCGCCTTCGGGAGCCCCTCGCGGACGTCCGCCTCGTCGAAGAGGGCCTGCCTCTGGAGGTTCGAAAGCTCGACGACGTCCCGGTCCACGATGCGGAGGAAGCCGACGCCCGCCCGGGCGAGGAGGCTCGCCGACTCGGCCCCGAGGCCCCCGCAGCCCGCGACCAGTACCCGGGAGGCCCGGACGCGGGCCTGCCCTTCGGGGCCGAACGGGCTGAAGAGGACCTGGCGGGAGTAACGGTCGTCGGGGGAACGGGTCATCGCGACCGATTCTCTCGCGAAGAGGTGCCAGGGAATGCGGCCTATTCTTGCCCTCGTTCGCCGCCGAATGCTACCGTTCCAAGGGCGACCAGCCGCTCCCGACGCCCCGGTTCCGGGGCGCGCCGGCCGGCCGCGACGAGGCGAGCATGTCGACGACGACGCCCGACTACACCGTCCGCACGAGCTATACCGAGAACCTCGAGGAGATGAGGGCGGCCCACAGGGTCCTCCTCGAGGTGCCGTTCACGCCGAGCGAACCTCTGCGTGGCTACAACATGCGGTCGCTCCACGTCGACCTGACGAACCTGAAGGTGACCGAGAAGAAGGTCACGCAGGAGATGGTCGACAAGTTCGTCGGAGGGCGCGGCTTCGGCCTCTGGTACCTCTGGAACGCGACGACAGAGGCGACGCGGTGGAACGACCCGGAGAACGAGATCGTGATCGCCCCCGGGCCGATCGCCGGCATCACGCAGTACCCCGGGACCGGCAAGTCGCTCGTCGTCTCGATCTCGCCGCTCACCGACATCCCGATCGACTGCAACGTCGGCGGCTACTACGGGCCTCTCCTGAAGTTCTGCGGCTTCGACGCGATCGAGATCCAGGGGAAGGCGGCCGCCGAGGTCGTCGTCGTCGTCGACGGGCCCCGGGGCGTCATCCGGATCGAGGAGTGCCCCCTCGAGCCGCCCGACAGCCACATCCTCTCCGAGATCTTCACGCACATGTACGCGACGGGCCCCGAGGACTACAAGAACGTCTCCGTCGTCTCGGCGGGGAAGGGCTCGGACCACTCGTACATCGGCTGCCTCAACTTCTCCTTCTGGGACCTCCGCCGCAAGGCGGCGCGCCTGAAGCAGGCGGGGCGCGGCGGCGTCGGGACGGTCTTCCGCGACAAGAGGCTCAAGGCCCTCGTCGTCCGCGGGCCCGTGATCAAAGCGGACCTGAACCACGTCGCCGACCGGGCGCGGATCCAGAAGGTCGGGAGCGTCATCAACAAGGAGATCCACGACCTCGACTCCTCGCAGTGCAACATGCGCCGCCAGGGGACGGCCCACCTCGTCGAGGTGATGGACGCCTACGACCTCCTGCCGGTGAAGAACTTCCAGTACGGCAACCACCCCGACACGAAGAACATCGCGTCGTGGGTCTGGGACAAGCGCTTCACGCAGGGGATCCCGGACGGCTGCTGGTACGGCTGCACGATGTCGTGCTCGAAGGGAGCGGACGGCCACGTCGTGAAGACGGGCCCCTACAAGGGCGACGTCGTGACGGTGGACGGGCCCGAGTACGAGAACGCCGCCGGCCTCGCTGCGAACTGCGGCATCTTCGACCCCGACTGGCTCCTCGAGTCGAACTTCTACTGCGACACGTACGGCGTCGACACGATCTCCTTCGGCACGCTCTGCGCGTTCGTCATGGAGTGCTGGCAGCGCGGCATCCTGAACGCGGAGCGGACGGGCGGCCTCGACCTGACCTGGGGGAACGCCGAGGCGCAGATGGAGATGCTCCACCAGATGGCGCGCGGCGAAGGATTCGGCGTCATCGCCGGGAAGGGGATCCGCCAGATGAAGCGGATCTTCGCGGAGAAGGGCTGGGGCGACCCGAAGCTGATGAACGACATCGGCATGGAGGTCAAGGGGCTCGAGTACTCGCAGTACCAGTCGAAGGAGTCGCTCGCTCAGCAGGGGGGCTACGCCCTGACGAACAAGGGTCCCCAGCACGACGAGGCCTGGCTCATCTTCATGGACATGGTCAACAAGCACCTGCCGACGTTCGAGGACAAGGCGGAAGCGCTCCACTACTTCCCGCTCTTCAGGACGTGGTTCGGCCTGAACGGACTCTGCAAGCTCCCCTGGAACGACATCGAGCCGGCGAACAACGCCGAGCAGGCCGAGCCGGCCAAGGTCCCCGAGCACGTCCACAACTACTGCGAGATCGCCTCCGGCGTGACCGGCCTCGAGATCACGAAGGAGAAGATCATCGAGCAGTCGGAGAAGGTCTACAACTTCCAGCGCGTCTTCAACCTGAGGCGCGGCTACGGCAAGCGCGAGCACGACTGGCCGCCGTACCGCTCCGTCGGGCCGGTGACCGTCGAGGAGTACGAGTCGCGCGCCGAGCGCTACGACAAGCAGATGCGCGAGGAGATCGGCGTCGACCCGGAGGGGAAGACGACCGAGGAGAAGATCGCCATTACCCGAAAGTATCGGGAGGACCGCTACTCGAAGCTCTGCGACGCGGTCTACAAGCGTCGCGGCTGGACGACGGACGGCGTTCCGACCGTCGAGACGTTGCGGAAGCTCGGGATGGACTTCCCCGAGCTCGTCGAGCTCGTGCAGAAACACGGGGGCTGACGAGGTGGACTCGAACCCGGGCGCCCCGGCGCCGGCTGCGAGCGATCGGGGCACCCGGCTCGTCGTGAACGGCGACCCCCTCGACTGGAACGAGGGGATGACGGTCCGCGACGTCCTCCGGGCGAAGAACTACGTCTTCAAGCTCCTCATCATCACGGTGAACGGCACGCTGATCCCGCGCGGCTCGTACGACGAGGCGCTGGTCCCGGCTGGCGCCGAGGTCAAGGTCGTCCACCTCATCAGCGGGGGTTAGGGGTCAGGCGTGAAATCGTGTATTGTCGAAGACAATACACGATTTCACGCCTGACCCCAGAGATCGCAGGAGGCCCGAAGTGACCCGAGTCCCCAGGAGCGTCCTCTCCGCCGCGTCCGCCCTTCTCCTCGCGGGGGCGGCGATCCTCCCGCTGCACGCCCAGGAGCCGGCCGCTCCGCCGGCCCCGCCGGCGCCGAAGGGAATCGTCCTCACCGGCTCCGTGAAGAAGGCCGGAGTCGTCGACGCCGCCCGGCTCGCCGCTCTCCCGCGCCACGCGGTCCTCGCGAAGGTGCCCGGGGCCAAGCGCTACCGCGGGACGTTCGAGACCGACGGTGTCTCGCTGAAGGAGCTGCTCGAGAGCGCCGAGATCGCGAAGGCGACGAACGACAACTTCGACCGGCCGCTCGACCTTGCCGTCATCGTGACGGGACGGGACGGGAGGAAGGCCCTCTTCTCCTGGGGCGAGCTCTTCCTCGGCGGGGACGCCGGGGCCGCCCTGCTCGTCGACAGGATCCGGCCGCTCGTCCCGCATCACCACGACGCGATCGACGACGCGCGCTTCGCGCCGGGAGCCTGGTTCGGCGTGGAGGCGCGCGAGAAGCTCGACGTCTCCGGCTGCGCCGGATGCCACGACGGCGTCGGGAAGCTCGAGAAGATCGACGTCCCGCGCGGCGTCTGCCTCGTCCCGACGCGCGACGCGACGGGACGCCGCTTCGTCGAGGACATCGTCTCGATCGAGGTCCGCCAGGCCGGCTACCCGGCGCCGCCGAGGGAGCGCGACCAGAAGGACCCGTGGGTGGAGGCGCCGGCGCTCGTCCTCCCCGACGGCACGTCGACTCCGCTCACCGTCGCGGCCCTGAAGGCCGTCGCGCGCGCCGGGGGAGCGGACGACGGGATCGGCCTCGGGCGCGGCTTCCACGGCCACCGGGCCTTCGAAGGGGCGAGCCTCGCGGCGCTCCTGCGGTCGAAGCTCCCGGCCGGAACCGACCCGGGTCTCCTCTTCGTCGTCGTCACGGCGAGCGACGGCTACCGCTCCCTCTACTCCGGCGGCGAGGTCTTCCTGTCGCGCTATCCGGAGAACGTCCTTCTCGTCGACACCGAGGGGGGCAAGCCGCTCCTCCGGAAGTCCGGACGCCTCGAGTCGTACGCCCGGGCCGACTTCTTCGTCGACCGCTCCGTCCGGAACCTCGCCGAGGTGCGCGTCCTGATCGCTCGCTGAGACGCCGTCACGCACGAGGGCGCCGGCCGGACGTCTCCCGGGAGAGGGCAGGGCGAGATGAGCAGCGTCCTGCTCCCGGAAACCGGATCGTCCTCCCGACGTAACTCGCTTCGGGAGGACCGTCATGAAGGCTCGTGCCGGGCGACGCTGCTTCGCCGCCCTCGTCCTCGGCGTCTCCTGCACCTCCGCTGCCGCCGCCGGAGCCCCGACGCGTCACGCTCCGGTGGTCTTTGCGACCTCGGTCGAGAGCGCGGCACAGGCCCGCAAGGCGGAGCTTCTCGTCGCGTCGCTCCGCCGGTTCGGCGGGCCGCTCGCGAACGCGCCGGTCTACGTCGTGGTCGACGGGAGCTTCCCCGGCCTCTCGGCGCGAGCCGCGGAGCTCTCGGCCACGGTTCTCCCTCTTCGGGCGGAGGCGCCGATCCCGCCGGTCCCGTTCGCGCGGAAGGTCTTCGCCGCCGCGCAGGTCGAGGCTCTCGTCGCGAAGTCGTCCGGGACGCTCGTCTGGCTCGACCCGGAGACTCTCGTCCTCTCCCCGCCCGAAGCGCTCCGTCTCACGCGCGGAGAGAGCGTCGCGGTGCGACCCGTCTTCCTGCGCAACGCGGTGGGCCTCTCGCCGGGTGACCCGCCCGGCCCGTTCTGGGACCGTATCCTCCGCGAGGCCGGGGTCAGCGGAGCCTCGGCTCCCGTCGTCACGACGTTCGTCGACGGCGAGGCGATACGCTTCTACGTAAACTGCGGCGTCTTCGCGGTGCGCCCCGTGCGCGGGATCTGCCGCGAATGGGCCCGGGTGTTCGCGGCGGCGGGAAACGACGCCGCCTTCCTCCGCTCGGCCGCGCCGGACCGGCTCCACAGGATCTTCCTCCACCAGGCGGTCTTCTCCGCCGTCCTCCTGGCACGGACGACGGCCGGGGAGCGGAGGACGCTCGGCGACGCGGTCGGGTACCCGCTCCACCTCCACGAGAGGGTGCCGGAGGGGAAGCGGCTCACGCGCCTCGGCGACGCGCCCGTCGTCATCCACGAGGACCTCCTCGAGCGCCGGCCGGACTGGAGCGGCCTCCTCCCGATCGACCCGGAGCGTGGCGCGTGGCTCGACGAGGCCCTCGAGCGCTTCCACCGCGTCGCCGAGAGGCTCTACCGCGAGGAAGGGTCGTGCAACACCTACCTCGTCCGGACGGCGACGGGGAGCGTCGTGATCGACCCGGCCGGGGCCGCGCGGCCGGGCGGCTACCTCCTCCGCCTCGCTCGGAAGTGGCCGGTGGAGGCGATCCTGACGACGCACGGTCACGACGACCACCGCCTCGGCGTCGACTCGTTCCGTGCGGGGCGCGACGTCCCGGTCGTCGCGCAGCGCGAGGTCGTGGAGGAGCTCGCGTACCGTGGGCGCCTCGCCGGCTTCTTCGCCGCCCGCGACGCCGCCCAGGCCGGGAAGGCGGCGGAGCCCCCGTCGCCTCCCGCGCCGCTCCAGGCGAACGTCCTCTTCGGCGAGGAGTGGAGCGGGACCCGGGGAGGTGTCCGTTTCGAGATGACGCACGTCGGGGGAGAGACGCCCGACACGTCGCTCGTCTTCGTCCCGGCGCTCTCGGCCGCCTTCCTCGCGGACGACTTCTACGAGTCCTTCCCGATGCTCGCCCCGCCGCGCGGTTCGCGCCCGCGACCGGCCCTCGACTACGTGAAGGCGCTCGACGCCGCGCTCGCGCGCGAGCCCGAGCTCCTCCTCCCGGGGCACGGCGATCCGGTCGTCGGGAAGGCAGAGGTGAAACGACGGCTCACGGAGTACCGCGCCGCCCTCCTCTTCGTCCACGACGCGGTCGTGAAGGGGATGAACGAGGGGAAGGACGTCGAGACCCTCGTGAAGGAGGTCACTCTCCCACCCGGCTCGACCGTCGGGGAGTTCTACGGTCGCGTCTCGTGGGCGGTCCGCGGGATCTGGGCCGGCTACGCGGGATGGTGGGACGGAGACCCGGCGCGGCTCGTCGGTGCGGCGTCGCACGACGCCGAGGCGGCGCTCGTCCGGCTCGCAGGTGCGGCGGCAGTCGCCGCGGAGGCGCGCCGGCAGCTCGACGCGGGCGACGCCCCGACCGCTCTGCGCCTCGCGGACGCGCTCCTCGCGGGCGAGCCGTCGTCGGTCCCGGGCCTCGCGGTCCGTATCGCGGCGCTCGAGGCCCTTCGGGGAACGAGCCGCAACTTCGCCGAGAGGAACCTCCTCGACGCGGAGCTGAAGAAGGCCCGGAGCGCGCCCGGTCGCTGAATCGGAGGAGCCCGGCAGGAGGATCCATGACGCATGCACGCCTTCTCGTCCTCGCCGCCGTCGCAGGGCTCGCAGCGTCCGGAGCGGCGCCGAAAGGGCCGTACCTCGGGCAGGTGCGGCCGGGCCCCGTCCCGGCGCTCTTCGCCCCGGGGCGCGTGAACGACGGGCTCCCGGTGCGCGACCTCGCGATCTCGCCGGATGGACGGGAGATCGTCTGGGCGGTCTGCTTCGGAGGCGGGCCGACCGTCCTCGTCGGGACGCGCGAGGAGGAGGCGGGCTGGACCGTCCCGGAGGTTCTTCCGTTCTCGCGCGAGCCGGGGCGCTCCTTCCTCGAGCCGTGCTTCGGCCCGGACGGGAAGACACTCTTCTTCGGCGGCGACGGCGGGAAGACGCCGGACGGCCGGACGAACTGGGACCTCTTCGTCGTCTCGCGGACGCCGTCCGGCTGGGGCCTTCCGCGGCCGGTCGAGGGGGCGGTGAACACGGAGGCGAACGAGTACTTCCCGTCGCTCACGGCGGACGGGACGCTCTACTTCTGCCGCGACGAGATGCCCCGCGGGCGGGCTCACTTCCTCTACCGCGCGCGGCCCGACGGCGCGGGACGTTATCCGGCCGCGGCCCGCCTGCCGGCCCCGCTGAACGCGCTTCCGAGCCAGTTCAACGCGTTCGTCGCGCGGGACGAGAGCCTCCTTCTCTTCAGCGCCGTTCCGGCGGGCGGCGGCGCCGGGGGCGTCGACTACCTCGTTTCGTTCCGACGGGCAGACGACGTCTGGAGCGAGCCGGTCGTCCTGGCCCCGCCGGTGAGCACCCGCGGGAGCGAGGAGTTCAGCGCGAGTCTCTCGCCCGACGGGTCGGTCCTCTTCTTCATGTCGACGCGGGGCGTCGAGGAGTCGGCGGAGCGCCCGGGGCCGTGGACGCTCGAGCGGCTTCGGACCCACGCGCGCTCGCCCGGCTCGGGCCGCTCGGGTGTCTGGTGGGTCGACGCGTCGTTCCTCCCGCGCCTCCGGGCCGAAGCGCGGTTCCCGGTCTGAGGCGGGGCGCCCCCGTGCCGGACGTCAGCGGTCCTCGGGCTCCTCGATGAGGTGGACGGCGACCTCGTCGCCCGTCCGGAGCGCGAGGGCGTCGGCAGGGACGAGGGCGAGTGCGTTCGACCGGAGCATCGACGAGAGGATGCCTGAGCCCTGCGGGCCGGAGGGGCTCGCGACGACGCCGCCTCCCTCGCGCCGCGCGCGGACGCGGATCAGGTGGACCTTGCCGTCGGGAGCCGACTTCCGGAAATCCCCCTCGAACGTCGCCGTCATCTCGGGGCGGAGGAGCTTCTCGCGGCCCATCATCTTTCGGAGCGCCGGCCTGACGTACTCCTCCATGCAGACCATCGCGGCGACGGTGTTTCCGGGGATGCCGAAGACCGGGGTCCCGTCCCAGAGCCAGAAGCCGAGCGGACCTCCCGGCTTCTGCTTCACCTTCCAGAAGACCTCGCGCGCACCCGACCCCACGAGGACCGCCTTGACGAAGTCGTAGTCGCCGACGGAGATCCCGCCGTTCGTCACGATGACGTCGGCCTCCGCGCGGGCGCGGGCGAGGGCGGCCGTCACCGCCTCGCGCGTGTCGGGGACGCGCGGGACCGGCACGGGCACGCCGCCGAACGCGGCGACCTGCCCGCACATCGTCTGGACGTTCGAGTCGCGGATCTGCCCCGGGCCGGGATTCGCCGAAGCGTCGACGAGCTCGTCGCCCGTCGTCAGGATCGCGACGCGGACGCGCGGGCGGACGGGCGCGTGGGCGAGCCCGACGGAGGCGAGGATACCGAGGGCGGCGGGCGTGAGGGCGAAGCCGGCCGGGAGGAGCTCCTCGCCCTCGCGGAGGTCCTCGCCGGCGAGCCGGACGTTCGCGCCCCGCTTCACGGACGAAGCGATCCGCACGCGGCTCCCCTCCGAAGTCGTCGCCTCCACTGGCACGACGCTGTCGGCGCCGGCCGGAAGCGGCGCGCCGGTCATGATCCGGATCGCGGTGCCCGCCGTCACGTCGTGCGTCGCGACGCTCCCGGCCGGCAGGTCGGCGAGGACCGCGAGCTCGACGGGAGCGCTCGCGAGGTCGTCGGCGCGGACCGCGTAGCCGTCCATCGCCGAGTTCGTGAACGGCGGAACGGTCTCGGGTGAGACGACGCGATCGGCGAGGACGAGGCCGAGGGCGTCGAAGAGCGCAGTCGGCCGCGCCGGGAGCGGGGCGACCGAGGAGAGGATCAGGCCGAGGGCGTCACGGCAGGTCGTCATCGGGGCTCCCTTCGCGGGGGATGAGATGGACCGAGGCGGCCGAGAAGGTCGCCTCGACCGGAAGGCCCGGCCGGGGCCCGAGATCGTGGGCGACGCGGCGCGTGATGAGAGACTGGAGCGGTCCCCCGGGGAAGCCCGCGTCGATCTTCAGCTGCAGCGTCGAGCCGTGGTCGACGACCGCGTCCACCGTGCCTCGGAAGCGGTTGAGGCCGGGGGCGGGGGCGGCGAGGCCGGGCGTCTCGACGAGGACCTCCTCGCGCCTCACGCAGGCGTCGACGGGCGTCCCCTCGGCGAGCGCCGTGCGGGAGAACAGGAGCCGTTCGCCGACGGAGACCTCGGAGAGGGCTTCCGTCCGGCGCGTCACGACGCCTGAGAGGACGTTGCCGGCCTGCATGAAACGGGCGACGGTGCGGCTCGCCGGGCGCAGGAGGACGTCCTCGGGCGTCCCGGCCTGGAGGAGCCTCCCACGGCGCAGGACGGCGATCCGGTCGGCGACGGAGAAGGCCTCCCCCTGCTCGTGCGTCACGTACACACAGGTGATCCCGTGCGCCTTCACGACCTGCGTCAGCTCCTCGAGGAGGTGCCGGCGGATCGGCGCGTCGAGCGCGGCGAACGGCTCGTCGAGGAGGAGGAGCCGCGGACGGAGGACGAGCGCGCGGGCGAGAGCCGTCCGCTGCGCCTCGCCCCCCGAGAGCGTGCGCGCGCGCCGCTCGGCGAGGTGGTCGACGTGGAGGAGCCGGAGCGCCTCCATCGCCTTCTCGCGGGCGGCGGCCCCCGTCTCGCCACGGACCGAAAGGCCGTAGAGGACGTTCTCGAGCGTCGACCCGGAGAAGAGGAGCGGGTCCTGGAAGGCCATCGCGATCCGGCGGCGCATCTCGAGCGGTGCCGGCCACGCCACGGGCGCGCCGCGCCATTCGACGGCCCCCGCCGCGGGCTTTTCGAGGAGATGCAGGAGCCGCAGGAGCGTGCTCTTGCCGGCGCCGGTCGGGCCGAGGAGGGCGACGAGCTCCCCCTCGCGGACCTCGAGCTCGTCGAGCGAGAGGATCGCCGTCCCGTCGCGGACGACCTCGACGCCTAGGAGCGCGACGAGGTTCACGCCGGCTTCCTCTGCTGGACCCACGTGAAGAGCCAATTGATGCCGAGGGCGATCGCCAGGAGGACGACGCCGAGGACGATCGCGCTCGCGAACTCTCCCTGGCGCGTCTCGAGGACGATCGCCGTCGTCATGACGCGCGTCTGCCCCTTGATGTTCCCGCCGACCATCATGACGGCGCCGACCTCCGAGATGATCGACCCGAAGCCGGCTGCGAGCGCCGCGACGAGAGAGAGCCGCGCCTCCTTCACGAGCTTCAGGTAGAGCTGCGGTCGCGAGGCGCCGAGCGAGAGGATCTGGAGGTGAAGCCGCTCGTCGAGCCCCTGGATCGCCGCGAGCGTGATCCCGACGACGAGCGGCGTCGCGATGACGACCTGCGCGAGGACCATCGCGCCGGGCGTGTAGAGGAGGTCGAGGCCGCCGAGCGGCCCGGAGCGGGCGAGGAGGAGGAAGACGCCGAGGCCGACGACGACCGGCGGGAGGCCCATCCCGGTGTTCACGAGCGTGACGAGGAAGGAGCGTCCCGGGAAGCGGTGGAGCCCGAGGAAGATCCCGACGGGGACGCCGACGAGCATCGAGACGACGATCGCGACGCCGGAGACGAGGAGCGAGAGGAGGACGATCCCGAAAAGCTCTCCCGGCGCCGGGAGGAGCGCACCAAGCGGCGCGAGGAGGGTCGTCATCCCTTCTTCGCGTCGGGGACGAAGAGCGGCTGACCGAACCGCTCCCGGCCGAACGCGCCGATCGCCCGCTGCGCCTCCTCCGAGACGAGCCACTCGGCGAACCGCCGGGCCGCGGCAGCGCGGACCATCGGGTGCTTCTCCGGGCTGACGACGAGGACGCGGTAGGAGTTGCGGAGCGTCGCGTCCCCCTCGACGAGGACGGCGAGGTGGAGCGACTTCCGGAGCGCGAGGAAGGTCCCGCGGTCCGCGAGCGTGTACGCCTCCTTCTCCGAGGCGATCCGCGCCGTCTCGCCCATCCCCTGGCCGGTCGCGACGTACCAGGGCTTGCCCCCCGGGTCGACGCTGGCCTCCTTCCAGAGGGCGAGCTCGCGGGCGTGGGTCCCGGAGCGGTCGTCGCGCGAGGCGAAGAGTGCGCCTTTCGCGGCGATCCGCCTCAGGGCCTCGAGGACCGGCCGGCCTCGGACGCCGGCGGGGTCGGACGGCGGGCCGACGAGGACGAAGTCGTTGTACATGACGTCGAGGCGGAGCGCACCGAAGCCGCCGGCCATGAACTCGTCCTCGGCGGCCTTCGAGTGGACGAGGAGGACGTCCGCGTCGCCGCGGCGTCCCATCGCGAGCGCCTCGCCGGAGCCGACGGCGATCGTCTTCACGCGGACCCCGGTCGCCTTCTCGAAGCGCGGGAGAAGGTCGTCGAGGAGGCCGCTGTCCTGCGT
>CAZWRQ010000067.1:0-20140 GCA_964636395.1 uncultured Holophagales bacterium | reverse complement strand
GCACGGGCAGCGTCGCCCCGGCCGCCGCGGCGGCCGGGGCGACGCTGCCCGTGCTCCCTTCCCCGTTGCTCTTCGGGGGCGTCCTGCTGGCAGCTGCGCTCGTCCTGACCGCGCTCCGGGCGGACCTCCATTCGCCTCTCGTGTCGGAGGCGTCAGCCTTCACGCTCTCGCTCGCGTCGGGGGCGGGCGCCGTCACGGCTCTCGCGCTCGCGGGCATCGGGCCGACGGGCGCGGCGGTCGGAGCAGGTGCGGTCTTCGCGGGGGTCGGCGTCTGGGGCGCGGAGGGTTCCCGCGCCTGCGCCGAGGCCGGCTGGAGGCGCGGCGCAGCGTGGGGGAGCGGCGCGATCCTAGCCGGGGCCGTCGCAGCGGGGATCGGGGCGCTCGCGGACCGCCTTCCGGCATGGCTCACGCTCCTCGCGGCCGCCGCGGCGGTCCTCGTCGCGCTCCTGGCCTGGCTCCCGGCCCTCCTCCTGGAGCGGGCCCGCGTTCGCAGCGAGCTCGGCGAGGAAGCCCGTCTCGGGATCCTCCCCGAGGAAGACCTGACCGTCCTCGGAAGCCCGTGGCGGAGACGGCGGGAAGCCCGTCTCGGGCGCGCGGACGAGCGCCGCGAGTACGTCCGGAGCGCGCTCCTCCTCGCGGTCGCGCGTCAGCAGCAGCGCCGGAGAACCGGCGAGGCGGTCCGGCTCCGGCAGCTCGAGGTCCTCGCCTTCCGGACCCGGGTGCGTCGGGCAGTAGAGGGGCGCAGGGCCCGCTTCGCCGAGGTCGCCGGCGAAGCCGAGCCCTGAAGGTGCACGCCGCGCGGCCCCGCCACGGCCGCGCCGTATCATCCATTGGCTTGAGAGTCCTCCGGCCCCTTCGGGTGCTCCTCCCGTCGCTCCTCCTCGCCGCTTCGCCTGCTCCGGCCGAGACGCCGGCGGAGAAGGAGATGCCGCGCTTCGTCCTCGGGGCGACGCTCTCCGATCTCGAGCCGATCCGGGACCGGGAGCTGCGCGACGGCGAGCTCCTGTTCGCCTTCCTCTCGGCCGAGGTCGAGCAGGACGGCTGGGGCGCCCGCCTGGAGCTGCGGGCGCGCGAAGGACGGTTCCGCGACTACTTCCCGGGACCGGTGTGGCTCGAGGAGGGCTACGTCTGGGTCGAGACGCCGGTCGGCGAGCTGCGCGCCGGGAAGGTGCCGAGCGTCGTCGGCCTCGCCGACGAGACGTTCGGCGGGACTCTCTTCTCGCTGAACGGCGTCAACCGGAATCCCGATTGGGGCGTCCAGATCGTCGGGAGCCGGCCGCTCGGCTGGCACTCGCTCGACTGGGCGGCGCGCTGGGCCGGGGGCAACGACCGGGTCGCCTGGGAAGAGGACGGAAAGGGCGTCGAATCGGATCCCGCCGCGCGGCTTCGCGACGGCCTCTCGGGCCGGGTCTCCTTCCTCTTCAACAGGGGGCTCTGGACGGTGCGCCCGGGCCTCTCCGGCGCCACGGCGAGGATCGTCAAGACGGACGGGAGGCCGGAGTACCGGCGGAGCGACGTCTCGGCCGACCTCTCGGCGACGCTCGGGCCGATCTCCCTGCAGGTCCAGGGTCTCGTGCGGCGGGCCGGCGACGCGGCCCTTGGGGAGGTCCGGCCGGAGGCCGAACGGGACGGCCGCGCGCTCCTCGTCGGGGCCGGCGTCGACTTCCCGGAATCGACCTTCCGCTATGTCTACAGCGAGTGGCGCTACGACGGCGCCGCGTCGAACGAGCGAATCCACCAGCCCGCGGCCGTCTGGAAGGGCCGGAAGGGAATAGAGGCGATCGTCGAGTACACCGCGCGACGGATCCGGACCGGAGAGACCGTTCGGACTTTCGATGCGTTCCGTCTCGGCCTGGTCCTTCGCTTCCCGTTCGGGGGCTCGACGGGCCGAAGCCGCGGCGCGAAAGGCTGAACCGATGAAGAAGGCTCTGGTCGGAGCGGTGATCGTCGCCGCCGTCGTGGTGGCGGCCGTCCTCCTCCTCTCCAAGGACACGAAGAGCGGGCCGAAGTTCCGGAAGGAGAAGGTGACGAAGGGCTCCGTCGTCGCGACGGTCACCGCGACCGGGACGCTCTCGGCCGTCACCACCGTCAAGGTCGGCAGCCAGGTCTCCGGGATCATCGCGAGGCTCCACGCCGACTTCAACTCCGAGGTCCGGCGGGGCCAGCTCCTCGCCGAGCTCGACCGTCGCCTGGAACGGCGTCGGGTCGAGCTGCGCAACGCCGAGCTCGTCCTGGCCCGGGCGAAGAAGCTCCTCGAGGCGCAGCTCCAGGCGCAGTCGGAGTACGACACGGCCAAGGCGAACCGAGACGGGGCCGCCGCGTCCGTGGCCCAGTCGTCGGCGAGCCTGAAGCAGGCCGAGACGAACCTCGCCTACACGAGGATCCTCTCGCCGATCGACGGCGTCGTCGTGGACCGGCAGTACGACATCGGCCAGACCGTCGCCGCCTCCTTCCAGGCGCCGGTGCTCTTCACGATCGCGCAGGACCTGACGAAGATGCAGGTCCTGACGAACATCGACGAGGCCGACATCGGCCGCGTGAAGGAAGGCCAGGAGGCGACGTTCACCGTCGACGCGTTCGCCGAGAGGACGTTCACGGGACGGGTCTCGCAGATCCGCCTCTCTCCCCAGACGGTCCAGAACGTCGTCACCTATCCGGTCCTCCTCGACGTGTCGAACCCGGAGCTGCGCCTGCGGCCCGGAATGACGGCCAACGTCCTCGTCCCGGTCGACCGGCGGGACGACGTCCTGCGCGTGCCGAACGCGGCGCTCCGCTTCAAGCCCGATCCGGCCGACCTCGCGGACGGCGGGAAGAAGAAGACGGACTCGGCCGCCGCTTCCGGCCGGGCGCCGGCCGACGGAACCGGGAACGCCACGGCCGGAGCCCCCGGCGGCGGGCGGCCGGGCCGGCGGGAAGGAGGGCGTCCGGGCGGTGAAGGGGCCGGCCGGGGCGGTGCCGGACGTTCGGGCCCGTCCCGGTCGGGCGAGGTCTACGTGGAGCTCCCGACCGGGAAGCTCCGCGCCGTTCGCTTGAAGACGACGCTGACCGACGGGAACCTGACGGCCGTCGAGTCGGAGGAGCTGAAGGAAGGGGACGAGGTCGTCCTCGGCCTGGCGACGGCCCGGGCGGCGAGCGGCGCGGGCGGCGGCGCGCCGCGCGGCATGGGGCGGATGTAGGCGTGGCGGCGAGCTCGGTCGAGCCGGTCATCCGGATCCGCGACCTGACGCGCGTATACCGGATGGGGGACTCCGAGGTGCGGGCCCTCGACGGCGTCACGCTCGACGTCGCTCCCGGCGAGTTCCTGGCCGTCATGGGTCCGTCGGGCTCCGGCAAGTCGACGTTCATGAACATCCTCGGGTGCCTCGACCGGCCGAACTCCGGGACCTACGTCCTCGAAGGGACCGACGTCTCGACGCTGGGCAGGAACGAGAGAGCCGAGATCCGGAACGACAAGATCGGCTTCGTCTTCCAGAGCTTCAACCTCCTCTCGAGGACCTCGGCGCTCGAGAACGTCGAGCTGCCGCTCCTCTACTCCCGCAAGCACCGGCTCTCGGACGCCGGGCAGCTCGAGAAGGCCCGGGGCTGCCTCGCGAAGGTCGGCCTCGCGGAGCGGTGGGACCACACGCCCGCACAGCTCTCCGGCGGGCAGCAGCAGCGCGTCGCCGTGGCCCGAGCCCTCGTGAACGACCCGGCGATCCTCCTCGCCGACGAGCCGACGGGGAACCTCGATTCGAGGACCTCTGACGAGATCATGGGGATCTTTCAGGAGCTGAACGAGGAGGGGAAGACGGTCGTCCTGATCACCCACGAGCACGACATCGCCGAGTACGCCAGGCGGGTCGTGGCGTTTCGCGACGGCCGCATCGTCTCCGACGAGACGGTGAAGGACCGCCGATCCGCGAAGGGGACGCGATGACGAAGACGACGAGCATCCTGAAGGTCGCGTTCCGCGCGATGGGTCGGAACAAGATGCGGTCGCTCCTGACGGCCCTCGGCATCATCATCGGCGTCGCCTGCGTCGTGGCGACGATCGGGATCGGCGAAGGGGCGAGGGTCCAGACCGAGCAGCAGCTCCAGTCGCTCGGCACGAACTTCCTGATGATCCACCCGGGGACGGTCACGTCCTCCGGAGCACGGGCGGGCTGGGGCTCGAACTCGAAGCTCTCGGAGGAGGACGTCGAGGCGATCCGCGCGGAGGTCCCGAGCGTCTCCTACGTCTCGGCGTCGATCCGCTCGGTCGCGCAGGTCGTCTACGGCAACCAGAACTGGTCGACGTCGATCCAGGGAGGTGAGGTCGACTGGCCGGCGATCCGCTCCTGGAACGTCGCGCAGGGGCAGTTCTTCACCGACCAGGACAACCGGGCGGCCGCGAAAGTCTGCGTCCTCGGGCAGACGGTCGCGACGACCCTGTTCGGGAACGAGGACCCTGTCGGGAAGACGATCCGGATCAAGAACATCCCGTTCCGCGTCGTCGGCGTCCTCGAGCCGAAGGGGGGCTCGATGATGGGCCAGGACCAGGACGACACCGTCATCGCCCCTTACCAGACGGTCCGGAAGAAGATCATGGGAACGACGGCGGTCGGGATGATCATGGCCGCGGTCTCGACTCCCGAGCTCGTCCCGCAGGCCCAGGAGGAGATCACGGCCCTCCTCCGTCAGCGTCACCGGATAAACCGGGCAGCCGGCCAGGAAGACGACTTCATGATCCGGTCCCAGACCGAGATGCTGGCCCGCGCCGAGGAGCAGTCGAAGACGATGGCGATCCTCCTCTGGTCGATCGCGGGCGTCTCGCTCCTCGTCGGCGGGATCGGGATCATGAACATCATGCTCGTCTCCGTCACCGAGAGGACGCGCGAGATCGGCGTACGGATGGCGATCGGCGCCAAGGGGGCCGACATCCGGGCCCAGTTCCTCGTCGAGGCGGTCGTCCTCGCGATCGCCGGGGGCGTCCTCGGGATCGCGCTCGGCGTCGGGATCCAGCAGGTCGTGGCGAAGTTCGCGGGCTGGCCGGTCGCCGTCACGACGAGCTCCGTCTCGCTCGCCTTCGTCTTCTCGGCCGTCATCGGCGTCACCTTCGGTTTCTACCCGGCGCTCAAAGCCTCGAGGCTGGATCCGATCGAGGCGCTGAGATACGAATGAGCGAAACCGGGGGGGCCCGGAGGCCACGCGAAGGCGGAGACCTCGAGGAGCGAGGCGCCGCGGCATGAGGGACGGGGAGGGGCGGACTCGGGCGTGACCGCACCGGGAACGGCGCACGGGCTCCTCCTCGTGGAGGCGGTGGCCACCTCGGCGTCCCTCCTCGGCGCGCTGCTGCTCGCCCGTCGAGTCCGGCCGAAGGGCAGGCGCTCGGTCGGTGCGTTCGCGAGGCTCGCGGCGCGGCGGCCCGTCGCGGTTGCGATGGTCTTCGCGGCGACGCTCCTCGGGCAGCTGCTCGTCCAGCCGTTCCTCGGCCTGCCCGAGCCGAACGTCGGCGACGAGTTCGGGTACCTCCTGGCGGCCGAGACGTTCTCGGAAGGCCGGCTCACGAACGCGCCGCATCCGCTCTGGCCGCACTTCGAGACTTTCCACGTGCTGCAGCAGCCGACCTACATGGCGATGCACCCGCCCGGCGCGCCTCTCGTACTCGCGGCGGCGAGGCTCTTCTGGGGAGAGCCCGCGGTCGGGGTGTGGCTCTCCGCGGCGGCCGCGTGCGCCGCCTCGACTTGGGCGCTGCAGGCCTTCGTCGCGCCGAGGTGGGCGCTCTTCGGGGGGCTCCTCGCGGCCCTGCGCATCGGCGTCTTCAGCTACTGGTCGACGACGTACTGGGGCGGCTCGGTCGCGGCGACCGCCGGGGCGCTCCTCCTCGGCTCCGTCGCCCGGCTGTCGAGTCGAACGGGGCCGGGGCTCGGACTGGCCGCCGGATTCGGGACGGCGTTCCTCGGACTCACTCGGCCCCTGGAGGGCCTTCTCGCCGCCGTCCCCGCCTGGCTCGCCGCCGCGTCGCGCTGGAGAGGCCTCGGTAGCGGCGAGCGGCGCCGCGTAGCGCTTCGCGCGGGGCTGCCGTCGCTCCTCGTTCTCGGCGCGGCCGGCGCCTTCCTCCTGCGCTACGACGCCGCCGTCACGGGGGACGTCTTCACGCTGCCGTATCAGCTGCAGCGGTCGACGTACGCGATCGGGCGCCATTTCGTCTGGCAGCCTCCCGGCCCGGAGCCGGCCTATCGCCATGCCGAGCTCCGGAGCTTCTACGCCGGCTGGGAGCTCGAGGGCTTCCAGCGGAGTCGGCGATTCGTCGACCTTTTGGCGCTTTGGCGGCAGAAGGCGACGACCTTCCTCCTGTTCTTCGCCGGAGCCGCGCTCGCCGTGCCGTTCGCCCTCGGCGTGCTCCGGCTCCGATCGCGTCGGCGCGCCCTGCCGAGGGCGTTCCTCGCGGCGGCCGCGGCGGGCTGGCTCGTAGTAGCGTGGGGCTTCTACCCGCACTACGCGGCGCCGGTCTTCGCGGCGATCCTCCTCCTCGTCGTCGACGGGGTCCGTCGCCTCGCGACCCTCCGGCCGGGACCTCGCCGCGTGGGTGGGAGGTTGGCGGCAGTCGCGGTCTTCCTCCCGCTCCTCGTCGTCGCCGCCGCCCGGCTCGCGGCCCGGCCGCTCGGCCTCCAGGTCGGCGGCTGGCCTCCCGCCTGGTACTCGACGGTCCGGTACGCGGGCTACACCCGAAACGCGCTGCAGGAGGAGCTGGTCCGGCGGGGCGGGCGGCACCTCGTCTTCGTCCGCTACGCGCCCGGACACTCGCCCCACCTCGAGTGGGTCTACAACGGGGCCGACCTCGCCGCCGCTCCCGTGCTCTGGGCGCGAAGCATGGGAGAGCCGGCCGACGCGCTGCTTTCGAGACACGAGACGGGGCGGACCGTCTGGCTGCTCCAGCCTGATGCCGATCCCTGGTCCCTTCGACCCTATTCGCCCGGGCGCTGAATCGGCCCGCCCTTCAGGCCAGCGGGCGCGCGCGATCGCCGAGGAACGGGTTCAGCCGCGACTCCTCTCCGATCGTCGTCTCCTCGCCGTGGCCCGGCAGGACGACGAGATCGCCCGGGAGCGTCAGGAGACGCGTCTCGATGGAGGAAACGAGGTCGTCCCAGGAGCCGCCCGGGAGGTCGGTCCGGCCGACCGAGCGGCGGAACAGAGTGTCGCCGGAGAAGAGGAGGGAGCTGTCGCCCTCCAGTCGGAAGCAGACGCTCCCGGGCGTGTGACCGGGCGTGTGAAGGACCTCGAGAGCCCCGCCACCGCACGCGACGCGCTCCCCGTGGCCGAGAATCCTCGCGACGGGACCGGGAGCCTCGGGAATCAGGCCGAACATCCGTCCCCAGCGGGCGAGGTCGCCGTAGAGCGGAAGGTCTCCTTCGTGCATCAGGATCGGCGCGCCCGTCTCCTTCGACAGTCTCGCCGAGGAGAGGCAGTGGTCGAGGTGGGCGTGCGTGTGGACGAGAGCGACGGCGTTCAGTCCGTGGCGGGCCAGCGAGGCGAGGACGCGGTCCGGCTCGCCGCCGGGGTCGAGGACGATCGCCGCCTTCGTCCCGGGGTCGGCCACGATCGCGCAGTTGCAGCCGAGAGGGGCAACGGGAAAGGTCTCCACGAGAACGAGGCCCATGGCCGGCGAGTCTGCCACACGGACGCGGGGCGCCTCGGCCTACACTCCGGCCGATGAGCGCCGCTCCGATCTCCGACTTCCGCTCCGACACCGTCACGAAGCCGACCCCCGCGATGCGCCGCGCGATGACCGAAGCCGAGGTCGGGGACGACGTCTACGGCGAGGACCCGACGATCGCCCGCCTCGAGGCGCGGACGGCCGAGCTCCTCGGCTTCCCGGCCGCCCTTTTCGTCCCCACCGGCTCGATGGGGAACCAGATCGCGCTCCGCGTCCACGCCCGGGCGGGCACGGAAGTGATCGTCGAGGCGCGGAGCCACGTGTTCCACTACGAGATGGGAGCGATGGCAGCGCTGTCGGGGCTCCTCCCGCGCCCGGTGTTCGGCCCGGGAGGGCGGATGCCGGCGGCCGAGGCGGAGGCCTGGGTGAGGCCCGAGTCCGTCTACTACCTCCCGCGGACTTCCCTCGTCTGCCTCGAGAACACCCACAACTTCGCAGGGGGGACGGTCCTGCCTCGGGCCGCGGTGGACGAGGTCCTGGCGCTCGCACGGAGGAAAGGGCTCGCCGTTCACGTGGACGGGGCGCGGCTCTGGAACGCCGCGGCCGCGCTCGGCGTCGCGGAGGCCTCGCTGGTGGCCGGCGTCGACTCCGTGATGGTCTGCTTCTCGAAAGGGCTCCGGGCCCCCGTCGGGAGCGCCGTGGCCGGCTCGGAGGCGTTCGTCGCCGAGGCTCGCCGCGTGAGGAAGCTCTTCGGAGGAGGGATGCGCCAGGCCGGGGTCCTCGCCGCGGCGGCCCTCGTCGCCCTCGAGGAGGAGCGGGGTCGCCTCGCCGAGGACCACGCCCGGCTCGCCCGGCTGGCCCGTGAGCTGGCGGGCGTCCGGGGCGTATCCGTCGACCCGGAGTCCTTCCCGACGAACATCCTGATCGTCGACCTCGATCCGCGCGTCTGGGGCTCGGCGAACGACGCCCTCGGGAAGCTGCGCGAGCGAGGGGTCCTGGCCGGGGCGGCCGGACCGGCCTCCGTCCGCCTCGTGACGCACGCCGACGTCGGCGACGCCGACGTCGACCGCTGCGTGGCGGCGTTCCGGGAGTCCGCGGGCGCGCGCTGAGGACGGGGCGGAGCCTGCTCCGCTCCTCAGGCGCCGGGCAGCTTCGCGATCAGCTCGATCTCGACGCGGCCGTTCCCGGGGAGGGCGCCGACCTGGACCGTCGATCGGGCCGGGCGGTGGTCGCCGAAGCGGGCGGCGTAGGCGCCGTTCATCTCGGCGAAGCTCCCCAGGTCGGTCAGGAAGACGGTCGTCTTGACGACGTCGGCGAGCGTGCACCCGGCCCCGGCGAGGACCGCCTGGAGGTTGTCGAACACCTGGTTCGTCTCCTCGGCGATCGTCCCCGACACGAGCTTCATCGTGGCCGGGTCGAGGTGGACCTGCCCGGCGGTGAAGAGGAACCCGCCGGCGACGATCCCCTGGGCGTAGGGGCCGATGGCCTTCGGGGCGTTCTCGACGGCGATGGTCTTCAGCTGGCTCATTTGCTCGGGTCCCAGATGGCGACGTAGGGGAGGTTGCGGAACTTCTCGTCGAGGTCGAGGCCGTAGCCGACGACGAACTCGGGGCCGATCGTGAAGCCGAGGAAGTCGACCGGGAGGTCGGCGTTCTCGGGGAGGTCCTTCTTCAGGAGCGCGGCGATCCTCACGGAGCGTGGTCCGCGCGTCCCGAGGAGGCCGAGGAGCTTCCGGAGCGTCAGGCCGGTGTCGACGACGTCCTCGAAGATCAGGACGTCGCGCCCCGCAATGTCCGAGGAGAGGTCGCGGACGAGCTCGAAGTTCCCCGTGGAGGCGGTCCCGGAGTAGGACCTCACCTGGAGGAAGTCGACGGCGACCGGGGTCGAAAGACGCTTCAGGAGGTCGGTGAGGAAGAAGACGGAGCCCTTCAGGACGCCGACGGCGAGGATCTCCCGGCCCGCGTAGGCCGCGTCGATCTCCCGGGCCAGCTCGTTCAGGCGGGTCGCGATCTGCTGCTCGGAAATGAGGATGCGGTCGATCACGGGGCGAAACTATAATGCAAGCGCAACTCCGAGAGGTTCACGTGAGCACGTCGATCGTCGACCTGAAGACCATTCACGACGCCTATACGCGCCTGACCGAGAAGTTCAAGACCTTCTGGACGTTCCATCAGTTCCTCCAGGGGGTGCACAAGACCTTCTTCGGCGACGCGCCGGGCTACAACCTGGACTTCCAGGGGCTCTACGACGAGATCCGGGCCGTGACGACGGTCATGAACGTCGAGCCGCCGCCGGTCGTCATCGACCGGATCCATCAGCTCGACGGGCGGCTCGACGTCGTCTACCGGGCGCTCTCGGCGGACGACGAGAAGATCGCGGCGAGCTGGGTCCGCCGGTTCTTCGAGAAGGTCCGGACGGAGGACGAGAAGCTCCTTCTCGCGATCCTTCGTTTCTACTTCCACGCGCGCCAGGTCTCGCCGGAAGCGCTCGACAAGATGGACTTCCTGCTGACGCTGGTGGGCTCGCGGCGCTCGCTCGACGACGGGCGCTACCTGCCCCGGTTCCCGCAGGAGCTCACGAAGCTCTTCGCCGCGCTCCTCGGCCTCGTCCGTCGCAATCCAGCGCCCGCGGCCGAGCTGACGGCGGCGGTCAAGGCCCTCGGCCTCCTGCGGAAAGACATCGACTCGTGCGAGCGCTTCGAGGACCTGACCGAGAAGAAGATCCTCGACAGCCTCCGGACGGTGAAGCACCGGCTCGGCCCGGCCTTCTACGACACGAACGTCCTGTCGGCGATCCTCGACGCGAACCTCTCCGCGAAGAACCGCTTCCAGGCCCTCTACCGGAGCGAGGAGAAGCGGATCTTCGAGTCGTCGCAGCAGCTCCTCGACATCGAGAGGGAGCTGGCCCGCAGACCGGAGGTCGCCGACGCCGAGCTCCAGGAGGAGTTCCGCCGCTTCCGGCAGTTCAAGGACGAGTTCGACAAGAACCGGGGCGAGGGGGAGATCCGACACGCCCAGGTCACCCGCCTTGCCGAGACGATCGACCAGCTCATGTCGAAGCTGGACGCGGCAGGAGAGGTCCCCGGCGAGCCGATCCCGGATGCCCTGCCGGCACCCGACGAGGAGCTCACCGAGGCGCAGGAGACGGTGTCCGGCTACTTCCCGGGAAGGAGCGAGGAGATCGCTCCCCCCGTGCCGGCGAAGGCGGTCCGGCCGAAGCCGGCGGTCGCGACGGACCCGCTGCTCGGCGACGTCGCGTCCAAGGTCCTCTATTCCGTCGACATGCTTCAGACCGGCGCCGGCTCGGGACAAGCGGCGTACGGAAGCTCGCTGTCGAGGCTCCGGCTCGAGCCGTGGGAGGTCCGCGCGGCGCGCAGGGTCCAGTCCGAGGACGACCGCGCACCGGACGCGGAGACGGCCGCGAACGACGACCTCTTCCTGGAGGGGGCCGCGCTCCGCCTCCGGATCGACGAGGCCGCCCAGGTCCTCAAGGCGCCGGCCGCTTCGGCGGGGGACGTGAGGGTCCTCGAGACGGCGGCGGAATGCCTGGGTCGGGCGCAGGACCTCGACCGTCGCTTCCGGCAGAGCCTCGAAGCGGTCGGAACGGAGGGTCCGCAGGAGCGCCTCAACGAGCTCACGCGGTCCCGGTTCCGCCTCCTGCGGGCCTTCTCGGGCCTCTGGCTTCTCCACAACGCGCGCGCCTCGGCAGGGGAGTAGCCGCCCAGCGGCGGGCGCTCGTTTGACCCGCGCCGGGGGGGCGCGGAGAATCGGCGCCCGATGCCCGAAGAAACTCCTCAGCAGCCCGAGCAAAGCCTCGCCGAGCAGGTCGGGAACCGCAGGGCGGCCCGCAGGCGCATCGTCGAGCTGGGCCATCCCGCCTACCCGAATCGTTTCGCCGCCACCTGCCTCGTCTCCGAAGTCGTTTCCCGCTGGGGCGGGAGCGACGCCGCCGCGCTCGAGGCCGAGCCCGAGCCGGACCGGCGGATCGCCGTCCCCGGCCGGGTCCTGGCGATCCGAAAGATGGGGAAGGCGGTCTTCCTCGACCTCTCCGACGGCCGGCAGCGCGTGCAGGCCTACGTACGGAAGGACGGCGTGGGAGACGGGGGGTGGGCCCTCCTCGAGAACCTCGACCTCGGCGATCACGTCGGCGTGACGGGCGTCGTCTTCCGGACCCGCACGGGCGAGCTCTCCGTGAAGGCGGAGTCGTTGACGTTCCTCGCGAAGTGCCTTCGGCCTCTCCCCGACAAGTGGCACGGGCTGACGGACGTCGAGAGGAAGTACCGCCAGCGGTACGTCGACCTGATCGTCTCGGAGGAGACGCGCCGGACGTTCGAGGTCCGCGCGCGCGTCGTCTCGTACATCCGACGTTTCTTCGACGAGAAGGGGTTCCTGGAGGTCGAGACCCCGATGATGCAGCTCATCCCGGGCGGGGCGGCGGCCCGGCCGTTCGTGACGCACCACAACGCGCTCGACGTCGACCTCTACCTCCGGATCGCCCCCGAGCTCTACCTCAAGCGGCTGATCACGGGCGGCTTCCCGAAGGTCTACGAGATCAACCGGAACTTCCGGAACGAGGGGATCTCCACCCAGCACAACCCCGAGTTCACGATGCTCGAGTTCTACACGGCGTACGCCGACGCCCGCGACCAGATGGCACTCACCGAGGAGCTCCTGGCCGGGGCGGCCCTCGAGATCCTCGGGACGACGCAGCTCCCCTGGGGCGACGAGACGATCTCCTTCGAGGCGCCGTTCCGCAGGCTCTCGATGAAGGACGCCGTCGTCGAGTACGGGAAGGGCGTCGCGGGGGGGGCGATTCGAGCGGAGGAGCTGGAGACGTTCGAGGGGCTGAAGGCAGCGGCCGAGCGCGCGGGGGTCGAGTCGATCGAGCGCTTCGGCGAAGTCCCCGGGAAGCTCCTCGCGGAGCTCTTCGAGACGCTCGCCGAGCCGAACCTCCTCCAGCCGACCTTCGTCGTCGATTACCCGGCCGAGATCTCCCCGCTCGCGAAGACCCGCCCGGACGACCCGCGGACGGCCGACCGCTTCGAGCTCTTCGTCGGCCGGATGGAGCTCGCGAACGGGTTCTCGGAGCTGAACGACCCCGACGAGCAGGCGGAGAAGTTCCGCGCGCAGGTGGCCGAGCGGACGAAGGGCGACGACGAGGCGATGCTCTTCGACGAGGACTACGTCGAGGCGCTCTCGTACGGCATGCCCCCGACGGCGGGGGAGGGGGTCGGGATCGACCGCCTCGCGATGCTCTTCACGAACTCGCGCTCGATCCGCGACGTGATCCTCTTCCCGCTCATGCGGCCGAAGGCGGCGGCGCGCTGACGGAAGCCCTGCTCGCCCGCCGCTACCTCCTCGCCTCGAGGCGCGACGCGCAGGTGGGCGTCGTCGCGCTCGCCGCGTTCGTCGGCCTCGTCCTGGGCGTCGCGGCCCTCGTCGGCGCGCTCGCCCTCCTCTCGGGCTTCCAGTCGCACGTCCTCTCACGGCTCGCCGAGGAGACGCCGCACGTCCTCGTGACGCCGGCCGGGCGCCCCGACTTCGAGGGGGAGGAGGGAGCGCGGCGAACGCTGGCCGCGCTGCCGGGCGTCGCCGCCGTCGTGCCGGTCGTGAGGGGGCGCGGCTGGATCACGGCGCGCGGCCAGGCGGTCCCCGCCGTCCTCACGGGACGCGAGGGGGCCGACGGGATCACGCTCGACCCCTCCCAGTCCCGCCAGCTCTCGGTCCTCCCGGGCGAGGAGGTCGTCCTCGTCTCCTCGCGCTCCCGGCTCTCTCCGATCGGCCCGGTCCCGATCACCGCTTCGCTCCCGGTGTCGGACGTCGCGGTCGCCTCGACGGGGCGGCACCAGCCGGAAGCGGTCCTTCCCGCCGACACGGCCCGCCGTCTTTTCGGTCTCCCGGCGGCCGGCGCCACGGGGTACGAGCTCCGGCTCGCCGACCCCGACGCGGCGGGCCGGGTCGCGGCTCGCGCACGGGAGGCGCTCGGCGCGGCGGGCACGGCGACGACGACGTGGCAGGAGGCGAACCGGCCGCTCCTCCTCGCGCTGAAGCTCGAGAGGCTGGCGATCTTCGCGACGGTCTTCCTCGTCGTCGTCGTCGCCGGCCTGAACCTGGCCGCCACGTCGGCCGTCCTCGCGGCGACCCGCCGGAGCGACGCCGCCGTCCTCACCGTGCTCGGCGCGACGCCCGCCCTCCTCGCCCGCATATTCCTCCTTGCCGGACTCCTCCTCGGCGCGGCCGGTACGCTCTGCGGCCTCGCCGTGGGCGCGCTCCTCGCGATCGTCCTCGACGCGACGAAGGCGCTCCCTCTTCCCGCCCAGCTCTTCTCGCTCGCTCACGTGCCGTTCCGGGTGACCCCGAGGGACCTCCTCGCGGTCGGGACGTTCTCGCTCCTCTGGTCGTTCGTCGCGTCGCTCGTCCCGGCGCGGATGGCGGCGCGCGTCGACGTCGCGGAGGCGCTCCGTGCCGGCTGAGAATCTGCTCCGGGCCGAGTCGCTCGCGAAGGGCTTCGGCGAGGGCGCGGCCCGCGTCGAGCTCTTCGCCGGCCTCTCCCTGGAGCTCGGACCGGGAGAGGCGGCGGCGATCGTCGGGCCGTCAGGCTGCGGGAAGTCGACGCTCCTCCACCTCCTCGCGGGACTCGACCAGCCGGACTCGGGCCGTGTCCTCGTGGACGGGCGGGACTGGACCGCGCTGGCCCCGGAGCCGCGAGCGAAGTGGCGCGGGGAGGCCGTGGGATTCGTCTTCCAGCTCCACCACCTCCTTCCCGAGCTGACCGCCGAGGAGAACGTCGCGCTGCCGCTCCTCCTCGCCGGCTCTCCGGAGGGCGCCGCGCGGTCGGCGGCCCGCGACCTCCTCTCGCGGGTCGGGCTCTCCCGGCAGGCGGGCGCCTTCCCGCGCGTCCTCTCGGGCGGCGAGCGCCAGCGCGTCGCGATCGCCCGGGCCGTCGTGCGCAGCCCCCGGCTCCTTCTCTGTGACGAGCCGACCGGCAGCCTCGACGCGGCGCACGCCGCCGACGTCCTCGAGCTCCTCCTCGGCGCGGCGCGGGAGCGGGCGGGTGCGCTCCTCCTCGTCACCCACGACCCCGGCGTGGCGTCGCGGTGCGGAACCGTGAGGACGCTGACCCCGGAGGGCCTCTCCGCGGCCTGAGCGGAGCCCGGTCGCTGGCACCCCCTGTGCTAGGATCGGGAGACGGTCGAAGTCCGCTTTCCGAGCGGCCTCGTCGAGGTCGAGCCATGTTCGAGAAGTACAACGAGAAAGCGCGCCGCGCCCTCTTCTTCGCCCGATACGAGGCCTCGAAGCTCGGCTCGAAGGTGATCGAGTCGGAGCACGTCCTTCTCGGCATCCTCCGGGAGGGGGAGGACGTCACCCGCGAGATCTTCGCCCGCTTCAACGTGAAGCCCGACGACGTCCGGAAGGAGATCGAGGGGGACCGGGTCTTCGTCGAGCGCGTCTCCTCGACCCAGGAGCTCCCGCTCTCCGAGGAGTCGAAGAAGATCCTCGCTTACGCCTCCCACGAGGCGGAGTCGATGATGCACCCTTACGTCGGGACGGAGCACCTCCTCATCGGGATCCTCCGGGTCGACCCGTGCGTCGCCTCCCGCCTCCTGACAGGGCACGGCTTCAACCTCTACGGCGTGAGGGAGGAGGCGATCGCCCTCATCAAGGAGCGCGAGGCCTCCAAGCAGAAGAAGGAGCTCCCGTTCCTCGCCGAGTACGCGCGCGACCTGACGGCGCTGGCCGCTCAGGGGACGTTCGACCCGCTCGTCGGCCGCGACAAGGAGGTCGAGCGGATCATCCAGATCCTCTCGCGCCGGACGAAGAACAACCCGATCCTCCTCGGGGAGCCGGGCGTCGGCAAGACGGCGATCGTCGAGGGGCTCGCGCAGCGGATCGTCGAGGGCGCGGTGCCGCTCTTCCTCGCGAACCGGAAGATCCTCGCGATGGACCTCTCGCTCATCGTCGCCGGGACGAAGTACCGCGGGCAGTTCGAGGAGAGGCTCAAGGGGATCCTGAAGGAGCTCCGGGAGAACCAGGACCTCATCATCTTCATCGACGAGATCCACTCCCTGATCGGGGCGGGCTCGGCCGAGGGCTCGCTCGACGCCGCGAACATCCTCAAGCCGGCGCTCTCGCGGGGGGAGATCTCCTGCATCGGCGCGACGACCCTCAAGGAGTACCGCAAGTACATCGAGAAGGACCGCTCGCTCCTCCGGCGCTTCCAGGCGATCACGGTCAACCCGCCGAGCGAGGAGGAGACGCTCGAGATCCTCGAGGGGGTCCGCGAGCGGTACGAGCGGTTCCACAGGGTGCGATACGCCCCCGACGCGGTACGGACCGCCGTCTACCAGTCGAGCCGCTACATCCCCGACCGCTTCTTCCCCGACAAGGCGATCGACCTCCTCGACGAGGCGGGTGCGAAGGTGAAGCTCCGCATGACGGCGGACACGCAGAACCTGAGACGCCTCGAGAGCGAGGCCCGCCAGATCGTCAAGGAGATGAAGAAGGCGATCTCCGACAAGGACTTCGAGCACGCCGTCTCGCTCCGCGAGCGCGAGGTCGAGATCAAGGAGGAGATCGAACGGACCCGGAACGCCCAGCTCGACGAGGGCTCCTGGGCCGAGGTCGTCCGGGGCGACATCGAGGAGATCATCGCGAGCTGGACCGGCATTCCGGTCACCTCGATTCAGGTCGAGGAGGCCGAGAAGCTCCTGAACATGGAGACGACGCTCCGGAGGCGGGTCATCGGCCAGGACCGGGCGATCGACGCCATTTCGCGAGCGATCCGCCGCTCGCGCCTCGGCGTGAAGAACCCGAACCGCCCGATGGGCTCGTTCATCTTCCTCGGCCCTTCGGGCGTCGGAAAGACCGAGGTGGCCCGGCGGCTCGCGGAGTTCCTCTTCGACGCCCAGAAGGCGCTCGTCCGCTTCGACATGTCCGAGTACATGGAGAAGCACGCGGTCTCCAAGCTCATCGGCTCGCCGCCCGGCTACGTCGGGCACGAGGAGGGGGGGCAGCTCACGGAGCGGATCCGGAGGCAGCCCTACTCGGTGATCCTCCTCGACGAGATCGAGAAGGCCCATCCCGACATCGCGAACCTCCTCCTCCAGATCCTGGAGGACGGGCAGCTGACCGACGCCTACGGGAACACGGTCGACTTCAAGAACACGCTGATCATCATGACCTCGAACATCGGCACGAAGTACCTCGTCACGCAGGCGCGGGTCGGCTTCGGCGACGGGAAGAACGCGCCGCCCGCCCGCGAGGTGGAGGAGATGGTCCTGAAGGAGCTCCGCCGCGAGTTCTCACCGGAGTTCACGAACCGGATCGACGAGGTCATCGTCTTCAGCCCGCTCACGACGGAGAACCTCCGGGCCATCTGCCGGCTCCTCCTCGACGACGTCGCCCAGACCCTGAAGCACCGGGGCCTCGAGCTCGTCGCCGATGAGAAGGCTGTCGACTGGCTCCTCTCGATGTCGGGGCAGGACGCCCACTCGGGCGCCCGGCCGCTCCGAAGGACGATCCAACGCCATGTGGAGGATGCGGTATCCGAATTGCTTATCGGTGCCCGGGAGCAGCTCGAGTGCCTCGAAGTCACCGTGATCGACAGCGAACTGAAGGTTCTCGTCCGCTCGACGGCCGCGCTGGCGGCCGAGCGGTAAACGACGTGCAGGAACTGGACATCGTCCCTGACGCGACGACGGGCGCCCCGGCGCTCCCGTTCGGGGCGCGGCAGCCCGCGTGCGGCGCCCGCGCCGCCGTGGCCCTCGCCGTCCTCCTCGGCCTCGCGTTCCCCGTCTCGGCGCGGGCGCAGGGGGAACCGCCCGCCGCTCCGTCGGCGCCTCCCGCCACGCTCGACCTCCGGCCGGGGGCGGCGGCGCCGCAGGCTCCGGCCTCTCCTCTCGCGGGGGCCCTTCCCCCTGCTCCGGAGCTCCGGACGTCTCCGGCGGCCGACGGGAGGGAGCGGATCGCCGAGGTCGCCGTACGCGGCGGCCGGACCGTCACCGCGGAGACGATCGCGTTCTACCTCGGGGTGAAGGTCGGCGACCCGTACGACGTCGAGTCGCTCCGGCGCGCCTTCCCGAAGCTCTGGGAGTCGGGTCTCTTCGAGGACCTCCGCCTCGAGCGGGAGAGCGTCCCGGGCGGGGCGCGCATCGTCGCGGTCGTCGTAGAGCGCCCCCGGATCGGCGACCTCGAGTTCCGCGGGAACAAGAAGCTGACGACCTCACAGCTGAAGGACAAGCTGAAGGAGGGGAAAGTGGAGATCCGCGTCGGGTCGCCCCTTTCCCTCAGCGACGTCTCCAAGGGGAAGGGCGTCCTGATGGAGGCCTACCGGAGCGACGGGTTCCGCTCCGCGGTCGTCGACACGGCCCTGGAGCCGATGGGGGAGAACGAGAAGCGCGTCGTCTTCCTCGTCGACGAGGGCGACAAGATCAAGATCGAGTCGATCGACTTCACGGGCAACACCGTCTTCTCCGACCGGCGCCTCCGGTTCGCGATGAAGAAGACGCGGCAGCGGAACTTCTACCAGTTCTGGGATTCGAAGGACGTCTACAACCAGGCGAACTACGAAGAGGACATCGAGTCCGTCAAGAAGGTCTACCAGAACGCCGGGTATAAGGACATCGTCGCGAAGGACCCGGTCATCGAGACCTTCGTCGTGAACCCCGGCGAGACCCGCCGCGACAAGGTCAAGCGCCGGGCCCGGATCGAGATCCCGCTCGTCGAGGGGGAGCGCTTCTACTTCGGCGACGTCAAGGTCGAGGGGACGACGGTGTTCCCCGGAGACCGCCTCCTCCAGTTCTTCGACTGGAGCCCGGGCAAGCCGCTCAAGCGGTCGGCGCTCGTCGACGGGATGAAGACGCTCGACGAGATCTACCGTGGACGGGGCTACATCTACGCCTTCATGAACCCGGAGTACACCGAGCGGCCGGGCGAAGGGAACCTCGTCGACGTCGTCGTTCGGGTCACCGAGGGCGACATGTTCCGCGTGGGCCGTGTCGAGTTCACCGGGAACAAGACGACGAAGGACAAGGTCCTCCGGCGGGAGATCCCCCTCTTCGAGGGCGACGTCCTCGACATGGAGTCGTTCAAGAAAGGCCTTCTGAAGCTCTCCCAGCTCGGCTACTTCAAGATCGAGGAAGACCCCGACTTCCGCGTCGACCCGGAGAAGAAGGTCGTCGACGTCACGATCAAGGGGCTCGACACGAACCGGAACGAGGTCCAGTTCGGCGCCGGGTACTCGCAGCTCGACGGAGTGTTCGGGCAGTTCCAGTTCTCGACCCGGAACTTCCTCGGACGCGGCGACACGATCAGCGTCCAGTTCCAGCGCGGCGGCTACTCGAACTTCTTCGACCTCTCCTTCGTGGAGCCCTGGTTCCTCGACAAGCGGATGTCGATCGGCGGCTCGGTCTTCAACCGCTCGCTCGAGTACCTCGACGTCGACCAGCAGACGAAGGGCGTCAACATGTCCTTCGGCCTCGGCCTCGGGCTGTTCGACGGGCTTTCGCTCTTCTACGGGTATACGGACACGAAGAGCCGATACCAGGTCTACCCGGCCGCTCCGCCTCCGGGCTCGGGCATCCCGCCCGCCGCCTACGCCGACTACATCGGAAAGACCTCCGCGATCGCGCCCGGCTACCGGTACGACAGCCGGAACGACCCGTTCGATCCGAACCGGGGACGCCGGTTCAACTTCTCGACGACGATCGCGGGCGGACCGCTCGGCGGGAACTTCTCGTACATCAAGCCGGTCGGCGGGGCCACGTCGTATTTCCGGACGGGCCGGAAGTCCCACTTCGCCGTGAACGTGGAGGGCGGGTTCATCCGCGCCTACGACGGCAAGGAGATCCCGATCTTCGAGCGGTTCCGGATCGGAGGAGACCGCTCGGTGCGCGGCTTCCAGTACGGAAGCATCTATCCGCTCGACGACGACGACAAGGCGTTCTTCACCGACGCGGGAGCGCTGCTGGGCGGCGACAAGTACTTCGTCTTCAACGCCGAGCTCGTCCACGCCATCGCGGGGCCTCTCAAGCTCGTCCTCTTCTTCGACGCCGGCAACGCCTGGCTCGAGGGGCAGAGCTTCAACCCGCTCAAGGCGCGCGCCTCGACGGGGGCCGAGCTGCGGATGTTCCTCCCGATCTTCCAGGCGCCGCTGCGCTTCATCTACGGGATCAACCTCGATCCCAAGACGATCAAGGGGCCGGATGGATCGCCGCTCAATGGCGGCGCGGAGAAGAGCAGCGACTTCCAGTTCTCGATCGGGACGACCTTTTAGAGGGGGCACCCGGACCGCCGGGTTGGCTTCGCCTTCGAACCGGGAGCGCGTGGGGCGCCCCCGGTTCGGTCCCCCTCACCCCCTCCGCGCGGAAAGGCAGCTCGCGCTTCCCGGGGGGCCTGAGCTTCGCGCGGCCCCCCGGACCCCCGGCCAGTTCCGGGGCTTTCGGGAATCTCGCAAATCCGGGCTCGCACGGAGTCACCGGGGGAACCCGGCGGTCCGGGTTCCCCCGGTGACTCCGTGCGAGCCCGG
>CAZWRQ010000066.1:0-20265 GCA_964636395.1 uncultured Holophagales bacterium | reverse complement strand
CCGGCGGCGCTGATCACCGCGGCGCTCGCCTGGGCCTACGTCCGGTTCGGGACGCTCCCGGAGACGGGACGGCTCCTCTGGGGCGTCAAGCCGGTCATCCTCGCGGTCGTCGTCCAGGCGATCGTCGGCCTGGCTCCGCATGCCGCCCGCACCGGCCCGCTCCGGCTCCTCGGCATCGTCGCCGCGGTCGCGGCCGCGCTCGGCGCGCACGAGCTCGTCGTCCTTCTCGGCGCCGGGCTCCTCGTCGCGGCCGTGCGGGCCGGCCGCTCCCGCGGCGCCGCTCCGGGCGCCTCGCTGCCCGCCCTCGGGCCGCTCCTCCCCGTCGCGGCCGGCGCCGCCGGCCTCTCCGCGGTCGGCGCCGTCACGCTTCCCGCGATCTTCTGGCTCTTCTGCCGGACCGGGGCCGTCCTCTTCGGCAGCGGCTACGTCCTCGTCGCGTTCCTCCGGACCGACCTCGTCGAGCGGCTCGGCTGGCTCAGCGAGGCGCAGCTCCTCGACGCCGTCGCCGCCGGACAGGTGACACCGGGCCCCGTCTTCACGACCGCCACATTCGTCGGGTGGCTCCTGGCCGGCCCCGCGGGCGCCGCCGCCGCGACCGCCGGGATCTTCCTCCCCGCGTTCGTCTTCGTGGCGCTGTCGGCCCCGCTCGTCCCGCGGCTGCGCGCCTCGCGGACGGCCGGCGCGTTCCTGGACGGCGTGAACGTCGCCTCCGTGGCGCTGATGGCCGTCGTGACGGCCCGGCTCGCGCCGGCCGCCCTCGTCGACACCCGTGCCGCGCTCCTCGGCCTCCTCGCGGCGGTCCTCCTCGTGAGATACCGCACAGGCTCGGTCGTTCTGGTCCTCGGGGGCGCCGCCGCGGGACTCATAATCGGCCCGTGACGTCCATCGGCGACGCATTCCGGCGGAAGACCGTCGAAGCGGATGCTCTCCTCACGCCCGCCGAGCGGGTCGCGAGGGCGTTCTCCCTCGGGGACGACGACGCCGAGGCCTTCCGCCGGCCCCGCGGGATGCCGCGCGCGGCGGCCGAGGCCGAGCTCGCCGCGAAGCGGCGGACCGGACGGATCCCGAGCCGCGTGGCGGGAACCGGATGAGCCTCCTCGCCGTCGTCGCGAAGCACCTCTCCCTCCGTCGCACCCCGTTCGCGACGGTCGGAGGCGTCGCCCTCGCGATCCGGGGCGTGGCCCGGTCGACGTTCGACGTCGACCTCCTGACACTCGACGCGTCGGTCCTCGCCGATGCCTACTGGTCCGTCGTGACTCGCGACGGGGCGCAGATCGAGATCCGGCGCGGCGACGGCGACGACCCTCTGCGGGGACTCGTCCGCCTCCTCTCGCGCGACGAGCGCCCCGTCGACGTCTTCGTCGGCCGCGGCGCCTGGCTCGACGGCGTCGTGGCGCGTGCGGAGCCGTTCGACCTCCTCGACACCCGCGTCCCGGTCGTCCGCACGGCCGACCTCGTCCTCCTCAAGCTCCACGCCGGCGGCTCCCAGGACCTCTGGGACGTCACCCAGCTCCTCGCCACAGGCGACGACACCCTCGCCGACGAGGTCGCCTCCCGCCTCTCCGACGTCCCCCGCGGCGCCGCCATCCTCTGGCGCCGCCTCCAGAGCCCGGAACGGTGCCAGGCGTGAAATCGTGTATTACTGCGCCGCGCGCGCCTCGCTCCGGCCCCACCAGAGCGACGCGACGACCGCCGCGCCCGGCGTTTCCGCCTCGTGCGAGGCGCCGGTCCCGGCCCTCACGAAGAAGTGCTCGCCGCGGAACCGCTCGGTCACCGGGAAGAGCTTTCGCGTCGCGCGGACGACGAGGTTCCTCTTCGGGTCGGTCTCGCCCTGCTTCAGGAGGAACATCCTGATCCCGGTCAGGATGAAGAGGCCTCCGAAGACGTCGATGCCGACGCACCGTCGTTGCAGACGGTGCCGAGCCTCTCGACCGGGACGGGCCGGGCCGTCATCAGGTCTCCCGTGAGCCCGAGCCCCAGCAAGTGATTCTCGTATCCGGGGTAGATGAACCCGCTGAAGGCGAGCCCGAGCGCGATCCAGAAGGCGGACTAGCCGAGCGCCTCCTTGACGGTCACGACGTGGGCCCTCCTGTGGAAGACCCCGAGGCCGAGCGCGAGAAGGGCCAGGATCTGGGGGATGAAGCCGGCGTACATCCGAACACTCGAAAAGCTCCTATCGGGGCCGACGCTCGGCGCCGGACCTCGATCGGAGCGCGACCGTGCGAGGCGCCGCCGAGGTTCCCCGCCCGGACCGGGACCGGACGGACCGCCCGCGCTATGATTGCGAGCCTGAGACGGCTTCTGCGATCGGTCCTTGCCTGACGGGCCGGCGCGCCCCGTAGCGCGCCCCTGATCGAGACGGGCGACCCGCCCGGCGATGTTTTTGTCGCCGCGGCGCCCCGCTCCCGTTCCCCGTCCGCAAACCGAGATGGAGAAGCCCGCCATGCCCCTGACCCGATTCGGGTGGGACCACGATTTCGAAGCCCAGTTCGAGAAACACGCGCGCGAGGGGCTCGTCCCCGGCCGCGTCCTGACCGCTTCCCGCGAGGCCTATCGCCTGGCCACCGCCGCCGGAGAGATCCCGGCCGAGCTCTCCGGCCGGCTCCGATTCGCCGCGGAGTCCTCCGCCGACCTCCCCGCCGTCGGCGACTGGGTGGCCGCGCGGATCTACCCCGGCGACGGCCTGGCCGTCGTCGACGCCGTCTTGCCGCGCCGGTCCGCCCTCGTCCGGCGATCGTCCGGCCGGCGGGACGAGGCGCAGGTCCTCGCGGCGAACGTCGACCTCCTCCTCGTCGCCGCGCCGCTCGGCGGAGGGCTGCGCGAGCGGAGGATCGAGAGGTTCCTCGCCCTCGCACGCGAGGCGAAGGTCCGCCCCGCCGTCCTCCTGACGAAGGCCGACCTCGCCGCCGATTCCGCCGCCGACCTCGCCGCGGCCCGGGCCGTCGCCGGCGAGGCGCCGGTCGTGGTCGTGAGCGCGCGGACCGGCGCCGGCCTCGACGCGCTCGAGCCCCTCCTGCCCCCGCACCGAACCGCCGCGCTCCTGGGCCCTTCGGGGGCCGGCAAGTCGACCCTCGTCAACGCCCTCCTCGGCGAGCGCCGCCAGGCGACCCGAGAGGTCCGCGACTGCGACCTGCGCGGCCGGCACGCGACGACGAGCCGGGAGCTTTTCCCCCTCGCGAGCGGCGCCCTCCTCGTCGACACGCCGGGCCTCCGCGAGCTCGCGCTCTGGGACGGAGCGGAGGCGATCGCCGAGACGTACGACGAGATCGCGGCGCGAGCCCCGGGCTGCCGGTTCCGCGACTGCCGCCACGAGGCAGAGCCCGGCTGCGCCGTCCGTGCGGCCGCGGACGAGGGCGTCATCGACCCGGATCGCCTCGCCGCGTTCGAGAAGCTCCGCCGCGAGGACGAGTCGCTCGCCCAGCGTCGCGCCCTCGGGCCGGCCCGCGCCGAGCGCGAGCGCTGGCGGCGAATGATGGGCGGGGCGAAAGGACCGGTGAAGCTGCGGTGAGGAGCGCCGTCAGCGAATCGCCGCCGCCTCGGGTCCGCCCCCGGCCGCGGAACGGGCGAGAGGTCCGTCCGAGTCGTTCGAGACGAGGACCCAGCGGTCCCGGTGCGCCGTCGCGAGGATCCGATAGGGCCGTCTCCGGCTCCCGGGCGCCGCCCACTCGCCGAGGACCTCCCGGTGGAGAACGGCGAGGACCCGCCGCGGGCCGTTCCAGAGCCGCGAGAACTCCTCGTCGGTCTGAAAGATGCCGTTGAGGTCGCGGCTCCTGCCGAAGGTGAGCTCACTCCCGGCGCCGATACGGCTCAGCGGGGTCAGACGGCCGGCGTAGAACGGAAGGGACTCGACGTAGTCCCCGCGCTGGACGAGGAGGTCGCCCGGCCGCAGCGTCTCCTTCATCGCCGCGGCGACCGGCCAGCTGCTGTCCCACCGGGCCCAGGCCGGAAGGACGAGGTGCGCTCCGCCGAGGAAGAGGACCCAGGCCGCGCCGACGAGCAGGAGCCCCCGCTCCGGCGCCAGCGTCGGGCCGATCCCGACGAGGAGGAAGCCGGCGAGGAGCGCCACGGCGAGGCCGAGGACCGGTCCGGCGAGGCCCGGGACGGCGAGGTCGTCCGAGGCGCCGGCCCACGCCGCGGCCGCCGCCAGGACGCCGAGCAGCCCGGCGATGCTCCAGCGCTCGCCGGCCCTGAGGACGGACCCCTCCTCGTCGCGCGCCACGGCGAGCGCCAGGAGTAGCGCGAGGCTGGGGAAGACGGGGTGGACGTAGGGGATCAGCTTCGACTTCGAAAGGGAGAAGAACGCGACGACGAGGAGGACCCAGAGGAACAGGAACGTCTCGAGGGGACGCGCGGCCCAGGCGGCGCGGCGGCGCCCCGGCCAGACCGATCGGAGACGCGGCAGGAGGGGCGTGAAGGGAAGGAAGCCTCCGGCGACGACCGCCAGGAAATACCACGAGGCGCCGGGGCGGTGGTGGTTCGGGAGAAGAAAACGCTCGAAGTGCTCGCGGACGAAATAGAAGCGGAGGAACCCGGGCTCGCGGCTCGCCGCGGCGACGTGCCATGGGACCGCGAGGGCGAGGAACGTGAGGACGGCCCACGGCGAGAGGAGGGCACGGAGCGGCCGCGTCCTCCCCGTCGCCGCGGTCCAGAGGAGCACCGCGCCGCCGGGAAGGAGGACGCCGACGAGGCCCTTCAGGAGGACGGCCGCCGCGGCCGCCACGGCGAACCCGAGCGCGAGCGCCCTCTCGCGCCGCCGGCTCGAGCCCTCCTCGCCGAGCGCGGCGAACGAGAGGACGGCCGCGGTCTGCGCGGCCGTCAGGATCGGGTCGATGAGGACGATCCGCGCGAGGCCGAAGCCGAGAAGGGAGCCGCCGAAGAAGAGCGCGGCCAGCGCTCCCGCCCGCTCCCCTGCCCGGCGGCGGGCGAAGAGGAAGAGCGCGAGCATGGTGCCGAACGTGGCGAGCTTCCCCGGGAGGCGTGCCGCCGCCTCGTTCACGCCGAAGAGGCCGTACGAGCCGGCGACGAGCCAGTAGGCGAGGGGCGGTTTCTCGATGTAGACGAGGCCGTTCTGATGCGGGAGGACCCAGTCCCCCGAAGCGAGCATCTCCCGCGGGATCTCGGCGTAGCGCCCCTCGTCCGGGTCGACCAGCGGGACCCGGAACGGCTCGACGAGGACGAGGAGCGCGACGAGGATCGCGAGGAGCGTTTCCGGCAGGACACGGGCGCGGGCGCTCGGCATACTGTCACGGTCGCCCGGCGGGCCGAATGGCGTCCGAATTTTCCCGAACGGCTGCCGAACGTCCGGATCAGCCCTCCGCGCCCCTCCAGCCCGGGAGCCGCAGCTCGAAGACGGTCCGCTCACCGCCCGACTCGCTGGCCATGACGTCTCCACCGTGGACCCGCGCCACGTGCCGCGCCAGGGAGAGCCCGAGCCCGTGGCCCGGCGCCGTCTCGCGCGCGGAGGCCCCGCGGTAGAAGCGTTCGAAGACCTGCTCGCGCTCCTCGTCCGGAAGGGAGACGCCGGGAGTCTCGACGGTCAGCGTGACACGGTCCGGCTCCGCCGCCAGGAGCGCCCGGGGAACCCGGTCGGCCGGCGCGTACTTCCGGGCGTTGTCGAGCAGGTTGTCGACGGCAAGCCGGAGGAGCTCCTCGTCGCCGCGAACGAGCGCCTCGTCGGGTGCGGCGACCTCCACCGTCCGCTCCCCCGCCTCCGCCGAGGCCCTCACCAGGTCCGCGAGGTTGACCGTCTCGGACAGGTCGAGGGAGGCGGACTCGTCGCGCGCGAGGACGAGGAGAGCGTCGACGAGCCGCGTGAGCCGGTCCACCTCTCCGGTGACGGCCTGCAGCTCGAGCCTGCAGGCGCCCGAAGCGCTCGTGGCGGCCCGCTCGGCTCGGAGCCGGATCCGCGTCAGCGGCGTCCGGAGCTCGTGGGCCGCGTTCCGAACGAACGACGCCTCCCGCTCCAGCGCCGCGCCGAGCCGCCCGAGGACGCTCGCGAAGCTCCTCTCCAGGGCGGCGGCCTCCGTCGGCAGGCCCTCGAGAGGCGCCGGGACGACGTCCCGCGGATGCCGGATCTCCCCGAGGCGCCGCGCCAGGTCCTCGATCGGGCGCGCCGCGGCCCGTCCCGCACGGCGGCCGACGGCGAGCGCGACGAGCGACGACGGGATCGCGGCGACGAGCAGCGCAGCCCAGAAGAGCCGCCGGAGCGGGAGCCCCTCCTCCGGCCGGCGCGCGACATCGAGGACGACGTCGTCCCCGAGGCCTTTCGTCGCTCCGATCCAGCCCGCGGGGAGCCGGCCGTCCTCCCCTCGCGCCGGCCGGTCTCCCCGCTCCGCGAGAGGCGTGCGCCCCCGACGGATGAGACCCCAGTCCGCCGGCTCCAGCGCCTGCTCGAGCGCTTCGCGCGCCGACTCCTCGGCGCCGTGCTCACCCTCCGCCTGCTCGAGCGTGAAGATCCGGGCCGCGGCCTCGGCCGTGCGCTTCAGCTCGGCGGCGTCGTGGCGGTCCCAGAGGAGCCGCAGAGCGAGGACCGATGCAACCGCGAAGACGAAGGAGGAGACCGCCGCCGTGAGGAGCGTCGCCGCGACGATGCGACGAGCGAGCGAACGCACGATCACGCCTCGTCCTCGTCCAGGGCGTACCCGATCCCCCTCACGTTGCGCAGCAGGCTCCCGCGCCCCCCCTGCCGGAGCTTTCGGCGAAGTCGGCTGACGATGACCTCCAGGCTCGCGGCAGCCTCCGGCGTGTCGGCACCCCAGACGTCCTCGAGCAGCGTCTCACGGGCGACGACGACACCCCCGGCCCGGACGAGGCGCGCGAGCAGGTCCAGCTCGCGCCGCGTCAGGGGAAGCTCTTCCGCGCCGAGGAACGCCCGTCGCCGGCGCGGGTCGACGTGCACGCCGGCGTGCTCGAGGACGGCCCCCGGCGGTCCGGGACGCGCCCCCCGCCGGAGAAGCGCCCGGACCCGCGCGCGAAGCTCCGCGAGGGCGAACGGCTTGCCGAGGTAGTCGTCGGCTCCCGCCTCGAGGCCCTCGACGCGGGAGGCGACGTCGGTGCGCGCCGTCAGCATCAGGATGGGGACCGGGCTCTCCTCGCGCCGCAGCTCCGCGCACAGGTCGAGCCCCGAAGCGCCCGGGAGCCCGACGTCGAGGATCAGGAGATCGACCTCGCCCTCTCGGACGAGCTTCCGGGCCGTCTCGGCGCGGGACGCGGTCCGCACCTCGAGACCGTCCTCTCCGAGCGCGCGCGCCACGAACTCGCGCGTCTCCGAGTCGTCCTCGACGACAAGGACGCGCGAAGGCCTATCGGTCACGTTCAGCGTCCTCCCCTTCGGTCCCCCTCGCCTTTCGGCAGCTTCACGACGAGCCGGGTCGCGGCCCGCGCCCCCGACACGGCCACCTCGACGGTGTACCGACCCGGCGGGAGGTAGCGATCGCGGCTCGTCCGGAGCGGGTCGTCGAGGAGAGGGGCGATGTCCGGCGGCGTCGTCTTCGAGCCCGCGTCGTCGCCGTCCTCCTCCTCCGACGCAGTCTCCGCGGCGGCCTCCGGGCCCTTCGCGCCGGCCGCTCCCTTCGCGGCGGCCTCGGCCGCCTCCTTCCGAAGCGCCTCCTCGTTCGTGTCGGCGCGGGCCGGGTCGGTGGAGAGGTCGTACGCGACGGCGTTGAATCCGGCGACCGACGGGGCGGTCCACTCCTTCCAGACGCGCCCCTTCGCGTCCTTCACCGTGACCGTCGCCGTCCCGGCGGCGGCGGGCGAGGCCCACCAGGAGAGGGTCCGCGTCGTCGGGACGCGACGCCAGGAGAAGAACTCGTTCTCGCCGTAGCCCCGGCCCCGCTCCCACGTCGCCGGCTTCACCCGGAAGGCGTGGAGCGCCTTCTTCGCCACCTCCGGCGTCAGCTCGCGGAGCGGCGCCGCCTCCGCGACGAAGGCGCTCCGCCCGTGCGTCCCGAGGACGAGGTCCCCTTCCTTCGGGTGAATCGCGAGGTCGTGGACCGGCACGTGCGGCAGCCCGCCGGAGAGCGCGTTCCAGGTCGCGCCGCGGTCGAGGGAGACGTAAGCCCCGAGGTCGGTCCCCGCGTAGAGGAGGTGTTTCGCCTTCGGGTCCTCCCGGACGGTGTTGACCGGCTCGACGGGGAGGCCCGCGGCGATCGAGGTCCAGGTCGCTCCGAAGTCGGTCGACTTCCAGAGGTATGCCGCGAAGTCGTCGTTCCGGTAACCGCTCTGGGAGACCCAGACCGTTCCCTCGTCGTGGACCGAGGCGACGACCCGCGTCACCCAGCGGTCCTTCGCAAGCCCCTTCGAGAGGTCCTTCCAGGTCGCCCCGCCGTCGCGGCTCCCCCAGACCTTCCCCTCGTCGGTCCCGACGAAGAGGACGCCGAACGTCTTCTGCGATTCGGAGATCGTCGTGATCGTCCCGAACGGCACGTCGCCCGCCTCGCGCGATGAGGTGAGGTCGGGGCTCACGGCGGCCCACGTCTCGCCGCGGTCGAGCGACCGGAAGAGCTTCTGCGTCCCGAACCAGAGGACGTTCGGAGAGTGCGGCGAGAGGAGGAACGGCGTCACCCAGTTGTAGCGGAGCGCCGGCTCGCCGAGCGCGGGGCGCGGGCGGAATCGGGTCCGCTCTCCGGTCTTCAGGTCCACGCGGACCGCGTTCCCGAACTGCGAGGCGGCGTAGACGAGGTTCGGGTCCTTCGGGTCGACCTCGATGCAGGAGCCGTCGCCGCCGATCACCGGCTTCCAGGCGTCGGGAGGCGTCGCGCCGGAGACGTACGTCGACGGCCCGCGCCAGACCCCGTTGTCCTGCATTCCGACGAGAACGTTGTACGGCTCGGCGGAGTCGAGGGCGATCGTCGTCACCTGCCCGACGGGGAGGTTGCTCACCTTCGTCCAGGTCGCGCCGCGATCCCACGAGAGGTTCAGGCCGCCGTCGTTCCCCAGAGCGACGTGCCGCGGGTCGCGCGGGTCGAACCAGAGGGCGTGGTGGTCGACGTGGACGCCGTGCCGGTCCAGACCGCTCCAGCTCTTCCCGCCGTCGGAGGAGCCTGCCAGCGGGACGCCCGCCACGTAGAGCCTCTCCGGGTCGTCCGGCGCGACCCAGATCTTCCCGAACCAGTAGCCGTAGGTGTAGGCGACCTTCTCGAGCGAGACGTCGTGCGTCTTCCGCCACGTGTGCCCCTCGTCGTCGGAGCGCCAGACCTCCGCGCCGACCGTCTCGACCTCCTCCATCTGCCGGTCCGCGTCGTCGACGTAGGCCACGACGTCCGCGAGCTTCACCTTCCCCGAGGCGACGTCCCGCTGAAGGGCGCGCGCCTTCAGCTCCTTCGGGAAGCCGTTCGCCCGGAGGAACCGCTCGACGGCCGCCGTCTCGACCTTCGCGAACTGCTCGGCGGTGAGCGCCTTCAGCCGGCGCGGCGTCAGCTCGCCCGGCGGAGTCTCCTCGTCCCTCTCGCCGGGGCGCCGGGACTGGTTGTCGACGACGGCCCAGACCGAGCCGGGCTTCGCAGGGGTGACGGCGAGGCCGATCCGCCCCACGACGTCCCCCTGCGGGAGGCCGCCCGAGAGCCGGCTCCACGTCGCCCCTCCGTCCCGCGAGCGGTAGACGCCGCTCCCGGGCCCCGACTCGAGGAAGTTCCACGGCTTGCGATCGCGCTCCCAGAGCGCGGCGTAGAGGAGCTTCGGGTCCTTCGGGTCGCGGACGACGTCGATCGCGCCGGTGCGCCCCGGCCCGCCGAGGACCTTCTTCCAAGTCGCCCCGCCGTCCGTCGTCCGGTAGAGGCCCCGCTCGCCGCCGTCGGTGTAGAGCGGGCCCATCGAGGCGACGAGGACGTCGTCGGACGTCGACGGGTCGACGAGGATCTTCCCGACGTGATGGGAATCGGTCAGGCCCGACCTCCTCCACGTCCTCCCGCCGTCCTCCGACTTGAAGACGCCCGTCCCGGCGTAGGTCGTACGGCTGGAGTTCGCCTCGCCCGTCCCGGCCCAGAGGACCTCCCCGCGTGCGTCGCCGACGGCTATCGCGCCGAGCCCGATCGACGACTCGCGGTCGAAGAGCGGGGTCCACGACCCGCCCTTGTTGTCGGTCCTCCAGAGACCGCCCGTCGCGAAGGCGACGAAAAGCGTGTCGGGCCGGCTCCGCGGGGCGTCGATGTCGACGATCCGCCCGCCCTGTGCTTCGGGTCCGACGTTCCGGAACGAGAGCCCGGCGAAGGGGCTCGCCTTCTCCATCGCGAGCCGCTTCTCGAACCCGGCGAGACGAGGCGCGGAGGGCATCCCCTGCGCGGGAGGGTGGAAGCGCTTCGCCTCCTCGGTCTTCGAGGCGGGAGGAGCGGCGAGGAGCGATGCGGCGGCGGGGAGAAGCAGGAGGGGAACGAAGGGAGCGCGGTACTTCATCTCGGGACCCTCGGCGGAATCGTACAGGGGCGAGGGCACCGCGGACGGCGCCGCTGTCGTATAACCGGGAGCGATGAAGCTCGTCACGTTCGTCCGCCCCGGCGCGGACCCGGCCGGCGCCCCCGGGATCGCGCTTCCCGGCGCCGGCGTCCTCGACCTCGGCCGCGCCTCCGAGACGTTCCGCGGCCTCTCGATGCTCGACCTTCTCCGGCGCCACGAGGAGCTCCTTCCCGAGGCGCGCCCGCTCGCCGCGGGAGAGGCTTCCCTTCCCGCCGGGACCCTCGTCCCCGAGGACGAGGTCCGCCTCCTCGCCCCGCTCCCCCGCCCCGTCTCCGTCCGCGACGGCTACGCGTTTCGCCAGCACGTCGAGACGGCCCGGCGCAACCGCGGCCTGCCGATGATCCCGGAGTTCGACGAGTTCCCCGTCTTCTACTTCACGAACGCCCTCGCCGTCATCGGTCCGGGGGAGCTGAGGGTCGGAAGGCGAAGGCTCGAGAAGCTCGACTTCGAGCTGGAGTGCTTCGTCGTCATCGGGAAGAGGGTCACGAACCCGACGCTCGAGGAGGCCGACGACGCGATCTTCGGCTACGGCGTGATGAACGACCTCTCGGCGCGCTCCCTCCAGATGGAGGAGATGAAGCTGAACCTCGGGCCGGCCAAGGGCAAGGACTTCGCCACGGCGATCGGGCCCTGGCTCGTCACGAAGGACGAGCTCGCCGACCGCCTCCGCCCTTCGCCGAAGGGCAACGTCCTGGACGCGCGGATGACCGCGCACGTGAACGGGATCCAGGTCTCCGACGGGAACGTCGCGCAGATGGACTGGACGTTCGCCCAGATCGTGCAGCGCGCCGCCGACGGCGTGACGCTCGAGCCGGGCGAGGTGATCGGCTCCGGCACCGTCGGCACCGGCTGCTTCCTCGAGCTGAACGGCTCGGGGGTCACGAAGGACCAGTGGCTCCGCCCCGGCGACGTCGTGAGCCTCGCAATCGACGGCCTCGGGACGCTGACCCACACGATCGTCGAGGACGCCGAGAAGTGAAGGACGACCTCTTCGCCCTGTACGACTACAACCTCTGGGCGAACCGGCTCCTCGCCCGCTCGCTCGCCACGCTCTCCCACGAGGACTACGTCCGCGAGATGGGAGGCGGGTGGCCCTCCCTTCGGGCGACGCTCGTCCACCTCGCCGGGGCCACCCGCGCCTGGGCCGAGCGCTTCGACGGGCGCGACGCGACGTCCCTTCCGACCGTCGAGGATCTGCCGACCCTCGCCGACGCTCTCCGGACGCTCGACGAGGCCGACGCCCGCGTCGCGGCGTTCCTCGGGACGCGCGGCCCGGAGCGCCTCGCCGCCTCGCTCGTATGGAAGAACCTGAAGGGGGAGCCGAAGGCCGCGCCGCTCTGGGCCGTCCTCCGCCATGTCGTGAACCACGCCTCCTACCACCGCGGGCAGGCCGCCGCGATGCTGCGACGGCTCGGCGGGACCCCCGCCCCGACCGACCTCGTCCGCTGGGCCATCGAACGCCACGAGGCGGGCGCTTTCGAGGCCTGACAGCCGTGATCGAGACCTCCTTCGAGCGCCTCGTGAGGCGCGCGATGATCCTCGGCATCGGGAACCTCGCGACCCCCGTCTACTTCCGCTGGCTGAACGACGTCAAGGCGGAAGGAGACGAGCTCCTGAAGGAGCTCCCGCGCCGGAACGTCGTGTTCCTCTCGAACCACCAGACCTACTTCACCGAGGCGATCGCGTTCTACGACCTCCTCTACATCGTCCGCGGCCTCCCGTACGAGGACCCGCACCTGCGCTTCTCGGCGGCGACGGAGACGATGAAGAAGAACCTCCTCACGAAGGTCCTCACCTACGCCGGCGGCGTCACGTTCAAACGCTCTTTCCGGGAGGGGGGCAAGGAGGTCAACCGGCCCGTCGACCTCGAAGGGGTCTCGAAGGTCGAGGAGGCGATCGCGACCGGCTGGCTCCTCCACTTCCCGACCGGGACGACGCAGAAGAACGCGCCGATCCGCCCCGGGATGGCGCAGCTCCTCCACCGGACGAAGCCGATCGCCGTCCCGATGCGGGTCGACGGCTTCCGCGACCTCCTCCTGCACAAGCAGTTCCCCGGGAGGACGGGAAAGAAGGCGACGATCCGCCTCTTCCCGCCGATGGACCTCGCGGACTTCTACGCGCAGCCGTTCGACAAGGAGCGCGGCCGGAAGGTCATCGAGGAGCTCGGGACGTTCATCCTCGACCCGGCGTAGGAGCGGGTTCCGCGGGGGGGGCGCCGGCCGCGCGCGCCGAAGCGTTGCGCCGCCTCACGCGCTCGATCCGCTCCGTCTCCCAGGTGTCCGTCTGGGCGTTCAGCGCCTCGATGCTTCGGTGGCGGTACAGACCCGGCGGAAAGCGCAGGTCGGCCATGAGCGCCCCGGCCTTCCAGTGTCCTGCCAGAATCTCGAACAGGGACGCCGTGCCGGGCTCGCGGAGCGGGGGCGGCGGCATCTCCGCGACGGAACGGAACTTCCGGATGGGCATCAGTCGTCCTTCACGCCGAAACGCTCGCGGAGAACCTCGGCGTCCATCCTGTCCTTCGGCCTCACGGTGTCCTTCTTCATGCGGTAGAGCATCCGGGGCGTCGCGACGGAGACCTCGATCTCCCCGAACGGCATCCGAACCGACTCGACGTCCGCGTACCGGAACGCCTCGCCGAGTCTCGTCAGGACGTCGATGTGAAAAGACCCTTCCGGCGGCACGTACTGCACGGCCGGGTAGTCGCCGACGAGCTCCTCCGCTGAAATCTCGTCGATGAGGGGATCGTGGAACACCGAACGGAAGGCGCGCTTCAGGGCCTCGAGGTTCTCCTGGTCCGGCTCGACGAATAGATCGAGATCCTCCGTGGCCCGAACGAAGCCGTGGAGGTTCAACGCGGCGGCGCCGAACACGACGTACCGGACGCCCTCGCGTTCCAGGGCCTCCAGCACTCTCCTCATCGCCTCGAAATCCACGCCTACCCCTTCGCCTCCGGCCTCGCCTTCAGCGACCGCGCGACGAGGCCCACGCCTCCGGCGAGGAGGCCGAGCATGATCAGGGTGTTGTAGAGGCTCGTCGGCCGGAACCAGATCTGCAGGTTCGCGACGATGCCGGCGACGATGATGAGCGCCCCGGCCCCCGCCAGGAGCCAGCCGGCGACCGACTTCCCGTCGAAGAAGAGGATCCCGATCCCGACGAGGAGCGGGAGCAGCGTGAGGCCGAACGTGCTCGGCCCGAACCAGTCCCAGAAGCCGCTGTGGACCTGCACCTGCTGGAGGAGGAGGTAGCCCCCGACGACGATCATCGCGAGGCCGCCGAGGAAGGTCCCGACGCCGCCCGGCGTCCCGCCCGCGCCTTTGATCTCCATCACCGAATCATACGAAACCGCCCGAACGGCTCGAAGTCTCATCTCCGCGGAGCTAGGATCGCTGCACTGCGGCAGGAGGGTCCGAGATGAAGAGATGCTCCTTCGGTCCCATGGGAATCACGTTCTCCGTCCTCGTCCTCGCGGCAACCCCCGCGGGGGGACAGAACCTCGTCCAGAACGGCGGGTTCGACCGGACGATCGCGTCCTGGTCGAGCTCGACGTCCGAGATCTCGTGGAGCTCGGACGACTGGAACCGGCAGCCCGGCTCGGGATCGCTCTCGCTGCGTCACACCGGGACGACCGCGAACGGATACGCGAGCGTCGGCCAGTGCCTTCCGTCCCAGCCCGGCAAGGGCTACTCCTTCGTCCTGCGCGCCCGGATCGCCGAGGCGACCGGCGGCGCCCGGGGCGGAGTCGAGGCCGGCGTCCACTTCTTCTCCGGGACGGACTGCCGGGGCTGGCTCGGCGGAGGCGATAACCGCTGGGTCGAGCTCTCTTCCTCGTGGTCGGGGGTCGTCTACCCGTTCCTGATCTTCCCGTCGGCCGTGTCCGTCGCTCCGGCCGGGACCCGCTCCGTCCTCGTCAACGTGAACGCCGTCAAGATCACGGCCGCCGGCGCGCTCACGTTCCGCATCGACGACGCCTACTTCGCCGAAGCACGGCCGACCGTCCTGACGATCCCGGCCTCGGCCTCGGCCCGGGGGGAAAACGACACCTTCTTCCAGACCGACCTCTGGCTCGGCGTCGCCTCGAGCCGCGCGGACGTGCCGGTCGCCGTTCTCGGAGAGCACCGCTGCTTCCAGGGACAGACCTGCACGGGGCGGACGCATTACTGGACCGACGTTCTCCCCCGCAGCTTCACCCGGACCGTCGACACGCTCGGGACCCTTTTCAAGGACCCGTCGACCTCCGGCGCCATCGAGCTGACGTACGACGCCTCGATCAGCACGATCGCCGCGATGTCGCGGACTTACTCGCCTTCGCTCCCCGCGCCGACGACGGGGACCGCGATTCCTGCGCTCCCCGCTTCCGAAGCGAGGACTCGCTCGCTTCTGATCGGCCTGAGCGCGTCGGGAAAGGACCGATCGAGCGGCTTCCGGACCAACGTCGGCGCCTACAACCCGGGCAATGCCCCGGCGGAGGTGACCGTGCGGCTGTACGACGCGGCCGGGCGGACGATCGGGTCCCCGATCGAGCGGACCGTCGGCCCGCGCGAGCCGATGCAGATCAACGAGGTCTTCGGCGAGGCCGGCGCCGGCCACCTTCTCACGAACGAGGCGCACGCGGTCGTCACCTCGACGCGGCCGGTCTTCGCCTTCGCGACGGTCATCGACAACAGGTCCGCCGACTCGATCTACGTTCCCGGAGCGCCCGACGCGCCCTGACGAGGCGAGCCGGGGTCGGGCCCGTTCAGCCCATCGCCCGGAGCCGCTCGACGACCGCGTCCACGTCGTAGTCGGGCGTCGAGGCGCCCGCCGTCACGCCGACCTTCCGCGCCCCCGCGAAGTCCTCCGCGCGGAGGTCGGCGGCGGTCCCCACGAAGACGGTCCGCTTCGACTCCTCCGCGATCCGGACGAGCTCCTTCGTGTTCTTCGAGTGCTGCCCGCCGATGACGACGATGGCGTCGATCGACGGGTCCGCGCAGAGCGCCCGGAGGGCGTCCTGGTTCTCCTTCGTCGCGTAGCAGATCGTGTCCGCGATACGCAGGTCCGCGACCCGCCGGCGCATCTCGGCGACGTGGGCGGCGAAGCGATCGGCGTTCAGCGTCGTCTGGAAGACGACCTTCACCTTCGGGTGGGCCTCCCACGGGAAGGCGACGACCTCGTCGAGGTCGTAGAAGACCTCGTAGCGGGCCGGGTCGAGGTCCTTCGTGTAGCCGATGACCTCACGGTGGCCCTTCTGGCCGAGGACCGCGATGAAGCAGCCGTCGTCGAGGGAGCGGGCGATCTCCCTGTGGATGTCGGTCACGAACTTGCACGTCGTGTCGATCGCCGAGAGGCCGAGGGCCTCCGCCTCGGCGCGCACCGAGGGCGCGATGCCGTGAGCCGAGAAGACGATGCGACCGGCATGCACGCGCGCCTCCTCGAGGCGGTGGACCGTCGGGAAGCCGAGGCCCGCCATCTCCCTCTCGACGCTCTCGTTGTGGACGACCTGCCCGAGGATCGCGCCCGACTGGCCCTTCCCGGCCGCGATCCTCACGAGCTTGTCGGCGACGCGCACCCCGGCGCAGAAGCCGTACTTCTCCGCGAGGACGACGTCCATCGTCACTTCCCTCCGGCCGGAGCGCGGTCCGGAAGGTCGAGGAGGACGATCTCGGGAGGGACGACCTTCACGAACCGGTCCCGCTTGATCATCTCGAACCCCTTCCCGCCGCGCCCGACGACGTCGTACCGGCGCGTGACCGTATAGGGCGTCCCCTTCGAGTTCTCGAGGGTCAGGACCGCGCTCCGCTTCTCGTCCCTCCCGAAGAGCGCCGCGCCGACGACCCGGTCGTCGTCGGCGAGGCGGATGCCGTAGACCCCCTTCCCCGGCCCCGAGAGGACGGGGACCTCCTCCGAGTCGAAGAGGATCGCCCGGCCCTTCTCGGACGCGAGCGCCACGATCGCCCCCGGCTCGCAGACGCCGACGAGGAGGACCTCGTCGCCGTCGCCGGGCTTCGCGAAGCGCCTCCCGGCGCGCGTCGTCGCCTCCCGGAGCGGTTCGGCTGAGAAACGAAGGACCATTCCGTCCCGCGTCGCCGCGAGGAGGACGACGTCCTCGGGGGGGGTCACGCGCGGGTCGAGCGAGAGGGCCGCGACGACCTTCTCGCCGTCCGCGAACTTGAAGAGCTTCTGCACCGGCTCGCCGTAGCCCGTCGAAGGAGGGACGTCGTTCATCTTCAGGACGTAGGCCGACCCGCGGCTCGAGAAGAGGACGACCAGCTCGCGCGTGCCGCCCTGGAGGACGGCGAGGACGTCGTCGCCTTCGCGCAGCCGCGTCCCCTTCGGGTCCTTCAGCTGTCCGAGCCGCTTCACCCAGCCGTCCACGGTGACGACCGCGAAGGCGTCCTCGTCGGGGATGAAGGCCTCGGCGTCGTACTCCGGCTCGTCCACGGCCGCCGAGACCCGCGTGCGGCGCTTCTCCCCGGAGAGGACGCCGCGCAGCTCGACGAGCTCCCTCTGGACGACCCCCCAGAGCTTCGCCGGGGAGCGCAGGATCGCCTCGATCCGGGCCGCCTCGGCCCGCTTCTCGGCGAGCTCCTTCCGGATCCCCTCGATCTCGAGCTTCGCGAGCTTGTAGAGCTTGGTCTCGAGGATCGCGTCGGCCTGTTCCTCGTCGAGGCCGAAGCGCGCCATCAGCTTCGCCGCCGCGTCGGCCTTTCCGTCGCTCTTCCGGATGATCCGGATCGCCTCGTCGAGCTCGTCGAAGATCTTCTCGAAGCCCTCGAGGAGGTGGATTCGCTTCTTCAGCTCCTCGAGCTCGTGCTCGAAGCGCCTCTTCACCGTTGCGAAGCGGAAGTCGAGGAAGTGCCGGAGGATCGCCGCGAGCGGGAGCCGCGCCGGCTCGCAGATCTCCGGGTTCTCCGTCGGGACGAGCGCGGTCAGGTTCACCGGGACCGTCGTCTGGAGCGGCGTGTGCTTGTAGAGGTAGCTCATGACGAGCCCGGCGTCGGCGTCGCGCTTGAGCTCGAGGACGATACGCACGTCGTCCGTCGACTCGTCCCTCACGTCGACGAGGACCGGGAGCTTCCGCGCGACGATGACCTCGGCGATCTTCTCCACGAGCGTGGCCTTCGCGACGCCGTACGGGACCGACGTGACGACGATCGCCTGCGCGCCCCTTCCCCGCTCCTCGACCTCGTACTCGGCGCGGAGCCTGAGCGTCCCCTGCCCCGACTCGTAGACCTCGCGCAGCTCCTTCTTCGTCGAGAGGAGCTGGCCTCCCGTCGGGAAGTCCGGGCCCTTGATGAACTTCAGCGGGTCGGCGTCCGGCTCGTCGATGGCGGCGATCGCCGCGTCGAGGACTTCGCACGGGTTGTGCGGAGGGATCGAGGTGGCCATGCCGACCGCGATTCCAGTCGCGCCGTTGACGAGGAGGTTCGGGAACCGGGCCGGCAGGACGACCGGCTCGAAGTGGACCCCGTCGAAGTTCGGCTTCCAGTCCACGGTCCGCTTCCGGATCTCCGAGAGGAGCTCGACCGCGAGCGGGCGGAGGCGCGCCTCGGTGTACCGGTAGGCCGCGGCGGAGTCCCCGTCGAGCGAGCCGAAGTTCCCGTGCCCCTCCACGAGCGGCGCGCGGAGTGAGAACGGCTGCGCCATCCTCACCATCGCGTCGTAGATCGCCACGTCCCCGTGCGGGTGGTACTTGCCGATGACGTCGCCGACGACCGACGCCGACTTCTTGAACTTCGCGTCGGGCGTCAGGTGGAGGTTCTGGTACATCGCGAAGAGGATCCGCCGCTGGACCGGCTTCAGACCGTCTCTCACGTCGGGGAGGGCCCGCGCCGTGATGACCGAGAGGGCGTAGTTCAGGTAGCGCCGGCGGGCCTCCTCGGGGAGGGCGATCTCGGCGTCGAAGGCGAGCGCCGGCTGGCCGGCGCCGTCGGAGCGTTTCCGCGTCATGAGTGCCTCAAAAGAGAATCCCCCCGGCCCGCGGGGCCGGGGGGACGGATGTTACGGTCTGCCGCGGCCCCGGTGGGGCCGCCCCCTCACCGCGCCGACTTGGCCGGCTTGTTCGGAGAGCTGAGCGCCGCCATCAGGGAGGCGCCGAAGTTCGTCGGGCGCCCCGGCTCGCTCCTCTCGCGCTTCGCGGAGTCCTCGCGGTACCGCCGGATCTCGCCCCGCTCGGCCTCGGCGAGGGCGCCGGTGGCGGAAAGGGAGATGCGGCGGCGCTGGGCGTCGAGGCCGATCACCTTCACCTCGACCTTCTGGCCGGGCGAGAACGTCTTCGAGGCCGGCGTGCCGTGCGGGAGCCCCGTCTCGGAGTTCGGGATGAGGCCGGTGAGGCCGATCTCGAGGCGGACGAAGACGCCGAACGGGGCGACGTTCTCCACCTGGCCGGGGACGACCGAGCCCTCGGGCATCTTCTCGGCGAGCCCGTCCCACGGATCGGTCGCGGAGGCTTCCCGCAGGGAGAGGGAAAGCCGGCGGTGCTCCTCGTCGATCTCGCGGACCCAGCCGGAGACCTCCTGGCCGGCCGCGACGGACGGGTCCTTCAGGTCGATGCCGGGCGGGAGCTGGGAGACGTGGACGAGTCCGTCGATGCCGGGCTCGATCTCGATGAAGAGGCCGAACTCGGCGTGGCGCGCCACGGGCTTCGTGAAGGGCGTCCCGGGCGGGATCCTCTGGGCGAGGCCCTCCCACGGGTCCTTCTCGAGCTCCTTCATGGAGAGGGAGATCCGCTTCCCTTCGTTCTCCACCTTCGTGACCTTGACCTGGACCTCCTGGCCGATCGCCAGGACGTCCTTCGCGTGGGCCACGCGTCGGCGGGAGATCTCCGTGACGTGGACGAGGCCGTCGACGCCGCCGAGGTCGACGAAGGCGCCGAAGTCGGTGATCGAGCGGACGTGGCCCGTCAGGACGGCGCCGGGGACGATCCTCTCGCGTATCTCGCCGAGGCTCTTCTCGAGCGCCTCGCGCAGGATCGCGGCCCGGCTCACGACGACCCGCCGGCCGTCCTCGGCGTACTCGATGACGCGGAAGTCGAACGACTGGCCGACGAACTGGAGGAGGCCGGGCTCGTCGTGACGGCCGACGTCGATCTGCGAGACGGGGCAGAACGCGCGCGGCCCGCCCGCGCCGCCGATGGCCACCTCGAACCCGCCCTTGTTGCGGGAGAGGACCTTTCCGATGACCGGGATCCCGGTCTCCCACGCGGCACGCAGCTCCGCCTTCGCGCGGCGCGCGACGGCGAGCTTCCTCGAGAGCCGGATGTCGGGCCCGGCCTTGATGACCACGGCGTCGATCCGGTCGCCGACCTTCTCGCCCTCCAGCTCGTGGAGGTCCATCAGCGCCTCGGACTTGGCCCCGATCGAGACGAGGACCACGTCCGGCGTGATGCCGGCGATCACCCCGCTGACGGCCTCCCCTTCCTGTGGCCGCTTGCTGGCGGGAAAAGACGCCTCGAGGGCGGCTTCGAATGCGTGACGATCCGCCGACTCGGTGGAGTCGACGGGGGGAGCGGCAACGGCGTCTGTGGTCACGGACGGAACTCCTGGCCCGCGGGACTGGAGTCGCCGGGCGGCCCGGCGAGGCGCGGGACGTGGATTGTACTCCTGTCGGCCAGCGGAAGGGGCGGCGGCGAGCGTCCGACCCGGCGCACCCCTCAAAAGAGAACCGGCCGCGTCCTCTTTTTCGTATTATCAAAGGTTTCGTGGCTCGAGAAGAGCCCGGCCGGTCGCGGACGCCCGGCCATGGAGGACACCCTTGACCGAATCGCTCCTCACCGCCCCGGAGACCGCCGCCGCCCCCTCCGCCGTCGCCCCGACGCGCGAGGAGCTGCGCAGGTGGTAC
>CAZWRQ010000065.1:0-20416 GCA_964636395.1 uncultured Holophagales bacterium | reverse complement strand
CCTCCCGGGCTCCGCCCTCCCGGCGCGCTTCGACCCGGCTGCGGCGCAGGCGAACGGCGCCCTCGGCGTCCTTCTGCTTCACCACCACAACGCCTACGGGGCGCGCGCCGAGGCCCTGACCGGGCGGAACAGCCCGCCCGCCGTGACGATCCTCGAGCCGGCGCCGGGCGCCGCGTTCGACGCGGCCGCGCCGGTCCGATTCCGCGCCTCCGGGACCGACGCCGACGCGGGCGACACGCTGACCTATTCCTGGAGCCTGGGCGACGGGCGGACCGTCTCCGGCGCCGACGTCTCGGCGGCCTTCGGCAGCGTCGGGCCGCGGATCGCCACCGTGACCGCGACCGACGGCGCCGGGGCGACCGCGACTGCGCAGGTGGCGATCGACGTCCGTGCGCCGCAGGTGCCGTCCGGCATCTCGAAGCTCGTCCCCGTCGTCCTCGACGTGAGGGGAGTCGGCGGGGCTCCCTTCACGACGGAGCTGACGCTCGTCTCGCGGTCGGCGACCGCCGCGCGGGCGCTCCTCACCTACACGGCGTCGGCGGGAGCCGGCTCCGGGTGGGCCGGGATCGACCTCGGCCCCGGCGAGACGAGGGTCCTGCCGGACGCGATCGACTTCCTCCGCTCCCAGGGGCTCGCGATCCCCGACGACGGCTCCAACCAGATCGGGACGCTTCGCGTGACGCTCCCCGGAGCATCGGAGCCGGCCGCCCTCTTCGTCGGCGGCCGCACTTCGACCCCGGGCGAGGACGGCGCGTTCGGGCTCTTCTATGCCGACGCCGTCGAGGCGACGGGGGAGATCGTCGTCGCGGGGCTCCAGCAGAACAGCGCCATGCGCTCGAACCTCGCCGTCGTGAACGCGGGGCCGGAGCCGGTGAAGCTGCGGTTGAGGCTCGAGGGCGCGAACGGAGAAGTTCTCGGAATCCTCGACGAGCCGACCCTTCCGGCCTGGGGCTGGAAGCAGTACGACCAGCCGCTCCTCGGCCGGGCGGCCTCGGGGCGCGCCCGGGTGCTGCGCCTTGCGGGCGGAGGGCCCTTCTCGGCGTACGGCGTCCTGAACGACGCGGGGACGTCCGACGGGTCTTATGTTCCGCCGCTTCTGACGGGCGGTCCGGGCGCGGGAGACCGCCTCATACCGGTCGTCCTCGACGTCAAGGGGCTCGGCGTCAATCGCTACGCCACGGAGCTGACGTTCACGAACCTGGAGGCTGCGCCGGTCGAGCTCACGCTCGCGTACACGGCCGCCCTCGGCGGCGGCTCGGGTAACGTCCCGATGACGCTCGCGGGCGGAGAGCAGCGGATCGTCCCCGACGTGATGGCGTTCCTTCGCAGCTCCGGGCTCGCGATCCCGGCGGGCGGCGCGAACGTCGCCGGCTCGCTCCTCGTGAAGGTCCCGACGGGCAGGGCGGCGGACCTCCTTGCCGCCGGGGCTCGCGTCTCGACCCGTTCGAGCGTCCGCGACGGGGCTTTCGGCGTCTTCTACCCGGGCCTCACCCACTCCGAGGCGGCGAACGGGACGGCCTGGGTCCACGGCCTCCAGCAGGACGCGAAGACGCGCTCCAACGTGGCCCTCGTGAACTACGGCGACGCGGGGAACGTCACGCTCCGCCTGACGTACTACGGCGCGAACGGCCAGGTGCTCGGCAACTCCGAGGAGCACGCCCTCGCTCCCGGCGCCTGGCTCCAGAAGAACGAGCCGCTTCTGTCGCGCGGCGCGTCCGCCGGCTCGGTGAAGGTCGAGCGGATCTCCGGCACGTCGCGCTTCGTCGCGTACGGCGTCCTGAACGACGCCGCGACCTCGGACGGGAGCTACCTCCCGATGGCTCGCTGAGGCCGCTCCGCGCTCGCCCGTCCCTCGAGGGACGGGCGAGCGCGGGAGCCGCCAGCGGCTCAGGCCAGGCCGGCGGGGCGCGACGCGAGGAACGCCGGAAGGGCCTCCTTCGCGGCCGAATGGCCCGCCTCGACCAGCTCCTCCCAGCGCCCGTACTCGTTCAGCCGGAAACGGTCGACGGACGGCTCGACGAGGAGGTCGACGAACCGGAGGCCCGACCGGAGCGCCATGACGCTGTTGATCTCCTGCGTCCGGAGGATCGAGCCGACGAGGGAGGGGGCGCGCGTCTTTCGCGCGAAGGGAAGGAAGCGGCCCCGGAGGACCTTCCAGCCCGAGAGCTCCGGGCCGAACCGGTAGGGCTTCACCTTGTCGACGGCGGGAGCGACGTTGACGCCGATGACCGTGCCGCAGTCGAGGCGGGAGGCCATCCTCTCGACCGGGAAGTTGTCGACGACGCCGCCATCGACGACGACGTCGCCGTCCTCGATCACGGGGGGAAAGACCCCCGGGATCGACATGCTCTTGCGGACGGCGCGCCAGAGCGGGCCGCTCCTCTCGACGTCGACCCTCGCGCGGGTCAGGTTCGTCGAGACGCAGAAGAACGGCGTCCAGAGGTCCTCGATCGCGCGGTCGCCGTAGAGCGCTTTCATCACGCGGAGGACCTTCCCTCCGGACATCAGCGAGACGAGGGGGAGCGTCCGGTCGTAGATCTTCTTCGGCGAGGCGAACGTCTCGGCGAGCTCGAGGAGCGGCCCGGAGGCGCCGTGCAGCGCGAAGCTGGCGCCGACGACGGCTCCCATGCTCGTCCCGGCGACGAGGTCGGCGTCGACCCCGGCCTCCTCGAGCGCCCGGATCACGCCGACGTGCGCAACGCCTCGGGCGCCGCCGCCGCCGAGGACGAGCGCGACGCCGCGCCCGGCGAGGCGCCGCGCGAGGCGGGCCTCGTCGCGAGCGTTTCCGGGACGGAGGTGATGGTGGTCCGCGAGGTCGCGCCCGGCGAGCCAGGCGGCCGTCCCGCGCGGCTCCGTCGTCTCGGGAGCGTGGAGCAGGACGAGCTCCTTCCGCGCCGGGAGTGCCATCCCGGCGAGCCGGGCGTCGACCGCCCCGGGTGCCGGGTCGGCGGCGGCGTCGGCGACGAGGAGGACGCGGTCCGCGCGCCGCAGGCAGCGTTCCCGCCACGCCTCGCCGCCGGACCCCGCATCGAGGACGAGGTGACGCGTTCGGTCCTCGAGCTCGCGGAGCGAGACGTCGACGGCCAGGCCGAGCGGCCCGGCGAGCGGCGCCTCCGCGACGCCCGGCCGCCCGTGGCGCGCGTCGAGGCCGGCGGCGTCGAGGAGGAGCGTCGATCCGAGCGCCTGGAGGCGGGAGGAGAGCGTCCGCGCGACCGCGGAGGCCGAGGCCGGTGCCCCGAGCGGAAGGACCGCGATCGTCAGGCCGTCCGGCGCCGGGACGGGGGAGGAGGCCCGCCCCGCCGGGCCTGCGGCGCCCGCCTGGCGCCCGGCGACGATCGACGCGACGCGCAGCAGCGCTTCCGGGCGCTTCAGGGCGAAGCCGCGGAACGCGTCGCGCCCGAGGCGAAGGACCTCTCCGTCGCGGAGCGCGACGACCGAGGCCGAGCGCGGCTGGTCCGCGAGAAGCCCGAGCTCCCCGACGGTGCTGAAGGGGCCCGTCTCTCTGACGACCGTCTCGGCGCCGTCGGCGCCGCGGACCGTCGTCCGGAACCGCCCGGTGACGACGACGTACATCGCGTCGCTCGGGTCGCCCTGTCGAACGAGGAGCTCGCCCGCCGCGACGCGACGCCACTCGACGGCCTCCTCGAGGTCGCGAAAGGCGTCCGGCTCGGTGATGCCGAAGAGCTCCTCCCAGACGCGCAGGAGCTGCGCGCGACGCAGGCGCGGGCCGATCGCCTCCGTCAGCCTGGAAGCGACGGCGGGGTAGCGACGGGCGAGCTCGTCCCAGCCTTCGCGCGGGAGCCGCACGAGGACGCTCTCCTCGATCGCCGTCAGCGTCGCCGAGCGGGGCTGGCCCGTCAGGACCGCCATCTCGCCCGTCCACTCCCCGGGTCCGATCTCGCCGAGCGTCACGTCGGCGCCCGACGGTGTCGTACCGGTGACGCGAAGACGGCCGCCGCTGACGACGAACATCGCGTCGCCCGGCTCTCCCCGCCGGAAGACCGTCTCCCCGGCGGGGAATCGGACCGTCGAGACGAGGGCGTCGACGGCGGCGCGGTCCTCAGCGGGAAGGGCGTCGTACTCGGGAGAGCTGAAGAGAGAGGCGCCGTCCCCGGGCCGCGCGGCTCGTTCGTGCATCGAAGTCCCTCCTGGAGACGGTCTCTGAACGGAGTACGTCGCATCCTAACCGATGAGACCGAATCTCCAGAGGCTGCGTTTACGCGCCGACGCTAGGGCCCGTCCGGGGTCGGAAGGCCGGCGCCCTCTCCACCGGTGGCGCGAGGCCGCCCGCTGTCCTACGGCGTCATCAGCGTGCAGGGCTCCGTGGGTTGACCGCTCTCGTCGAAGCAGAGGAGGGTCCCCGCCGGAAGCTCCTTCTCGCCCACCTTGAAGTCCTCGCCGAGCGTGCACTTCCTGAGCCTTCCGTTCTCGTGGAAGTAGTTCTCGCTCCCCTTGCACGGGTAGCCCTGGATCGTCCGCGGTCCGCCGAAGAGCTCGAGCCGGTTCAGCGCCCCGCCGGGAGAGAGGGTGATCCAGTCCCCTTCGCGAGACTCCACGTCGCCGAAGGTCTTCGCCGCCGCGACGACGCCGCGCTTGAACCTGCCGTCCTCGTAGAGGGCGAGGGATTCCTTCACGACCAGCCCGTCGAACGTCGCCGTCCCGGCGATCTTGCACTCCTTGAGCTTGCCGTCCGGGTGGAGGACGACGCTCCAGTTGGACCGGCAGGTGTAGGGACCGTAGACCCAGTCCGCGGCGAGGAGGCACTCCTTCAGCTTCCCGTCGGGATGCTGCCGCTGCGAGCCCTCCTTGCACGAGGGCTCGGCCTGCGCCGGTGCCGCGGCCGCGACGGCGGGCGGCGGATCGGCCGCCGGGGCCTCGGCCTTCCGGCAGGCGGGCGGAGCCAGGGCGAGGAGCGCGATCGTGGCGGCGGAGACGGCCGTGTGACGTCGTGACATCGGGAACTCCTCCTTCTGCTCGAGATCGGCCCGCGCGCCCGCGCACGGTGCGCCCGGGCACGGCTCGCGGGTCGGCGCGACTATTCCTTCAGAGAGCCCGTGATCGCCGCGATCGCCGCCTCGGCTTCCTGCGCGAAGCCGGGGACGAAGACGAAGGCGAGGACGACCTTGTCGCCTCCCTCCTTCGTCGCGACGTAAACCTCGGCGAGCGACGGAGCCGGGATCTTCTTCTCGAGCGCCTGTCCGGTCACCTTCTTCCCGAGGAGCGTCCGCTCGACGGGCGCTCCCGCCGCCGAGGTCGCGAGGAACGTCGTCTTCACGTAGTCGAGGAGCTCGGCGTCGGACATCCCGGAGTCCTTCGGGAAGGCGACGGCCGTGAGGCTCAGCTTCTCGCCCCCCGCCTTCGCGTCGGCGGGATGGACGACGCGAAGCGCGTCGAAGCCGGCGTCTTCCGCCGCGGAGAAGGGGATCGGCGGATCGGCTTTCAGTCCGTGGATCTCCAGCTCCGCAGCGAGGGCGCCGGAAGCGCCGAGCGCCGACGTCAGGACGGCGACGAGACAGGCGAGGCGGGGTCGACGGTGCATCTTCTCCCTCCCGGAGCGGCGCCCTCGCGGACGCCACGGACGGCGGCGCCTACTCCTCGCGACACTCCAGCGCGTCGCGCTCGAGGAGGCCCGCGGTGGTCTGCTTCTTCCCGACGTACCTCACGAGGAGCCAGGCCGGAGTGCTCTCGTTGACGAGGCCGACGGCCTCGACGACGTCCCCTTTCACGACGTATCCCTTCCGCGGCTCGGGGGACGGGGCGACGGTGAGGAAGCGGGCTTTCGGCGCGGTCACGGTGCAGTTGAAGGCGGGCTTCCAGCCCTCCTTCGTGAACGTCGCTCCGGGCCAGTTCGCCCCGCAGAAGGAGGCGATCCCCTTCGTCGCCTCCATCGTCACCTTCCCGTCCTTCGTCGTGAAGGAGACGGTCCCCTCGTCGTCGACGTACTCCCACCTCCCGTCCCCGACGAAGCCCGCGACGCCGATTCCGTCGCAGATGTGGGCGGTGGCGCCGAAGACGCCGGAGTAGGAGAAGGAGAGGGTGTCGCCCGCGCGGACGAGGACGAGCGGCCCCTGCTGGCCGTACCAGACGCCGGTCGGGTCGAAGCCGCGGTCGTCAGGGGTCTGGGCGAGGAGGGGCGCCGCGGCGAGCGCTGTGACGAGGAGGAGTACGGCTCGACGGGGCCTCATGGGCGCCTCCTGAATTGCCGAATCGATTCCGATTGGCGAGCATAGCAGCACGGGCGAGAATCGTTCGGTCCGAAGGAGGCCGGCATGAGGCGAGCGCGTCCCGTCGTTATCGCGGCGATCCTCCTCTCCGCCGCCACCGCCCGGGGAGCGGAGCCCGACCAAAGGATCGTCTCCGCCGCCTCGGTCGCCCTCCGCGACGCGCCGGGCGTCTCGCGAGGGATCGTCGCGCGGCTCCCCCTCGGGACGCTCGTCGTGGAGCTCGCCCGAACGGGGGGCGTCGACACGATCGGCGGCGAGACGGCGCCGTGGCTCGAGGTCGCCACGCCGACCGGCCAGGAGGGGTGGCTCTTCGGAGCGCTCACGTTGCCGTACGCCGAGGCGGAGAGGGACGCTCTCGCCCTGGAGATCGCGGGCGACAGGCTCGAGCGGTCCGGTGACCCGTTCGAGGCGTTTGCCGAGCTGCACGCGTTCCTCGGGCGGGCCGCCGGGGAGGCCGCGACTCCCGAAGCGCGCGCCCGGCTCGCGCTCGTGAGGCTCCGCGCCCTGGATCGGACTGCCGGAGCGATCGGCTTCAGGAGGAGGCACGACCCCGCGGCCCTCGCGTGGGTCGAGGCGAACGCGCGCGACCTCGTCTGGAACGAGCCGGCGGCCCGCTGGATCGTCGTCGCCGACCGCCTCTGGGAGCTGCACGACCGCTCGGCGGCGCTCCCCGCCGCCGACGAGATCGCCTGGGAGGCCGCCCGGGTCCAGCTCCCCGGCGAGTGCGAGGGGGACGTGCCGTGCGCCCTCGCCGGGCTCGCGCGCACCGACCTCCGCTATCTCGAGCGGCATCCGCAGGGCGCCCACGCCGGCGAGGCGCTCGGGAACGTCGTGACGGTCCTCGACGCCGCCGTCGAGGACCCGCGGGGGGCGGGCCTCTTCGCCGCATCGCCCGCGGAGGACCTCGACCGGACGAGGAGCGGCCTCGAGAAGCTGAAGGCGCTCCTCGCGCGGATCGACGACCCGCGCGCTCGGGCCGCGCGCTCCGCCGCTGAGGCCCTCCTTGCGCGCGCGGCCGCGCCGGGAGAGGGGCGGAGATGAGCTCGCAGGCGCCCGAGGCGGGTTCTCCCGTCGTCGCCAAGGTCTCGTCGCAGCGGAACCCGGCGCGAACGGTCGCCACGGTGATCGCGATCGTCGGCGCGCTCACCGGGCCGATCTCGTTCCTCGCCTTCCCCGGCTTCGGCGCCTGGACGAGCGAGGACCTCCAGGGCGCCGGCGTCCTGGCGCTCGCCGCGCTCCTCATGGCGAGCCCGTTTGCGGCGTTCCTCCTCGCGGCCCGCCTCTCGAAGACGAAAGTCGGCGCGGCCGTCGTCGCCGCCCTGGCCCTCGTGGCCGTCCTCTTCGGGGCGCTCTTCTACGTCGACGCGGCCCTGCGCAAGGACTTCGTCCTCCTCCTCGCCTCGGTCGGGGTCCCTGCCGTTCAGTGGCTCATGGCGCTCCCGGCCGTCGTCGCGGCGCTCGTCCTGCGGCCGAGGAAGACCTCCGCGGCTCGCTGAGGAGCCGTCCGGCCGCGCGGGCCGTCACCACGGTCCCGTCGGGCAGGCGGGGAAGGGGCTCTGGAACGACATCGCGCGCGCGGGCCTGCTCCAGCCGTCGGAGCCGATCCCGAACCGCTTCGTGCCGAAGAAGCGCTCGCACGTCCCGCCGAGGAAGACGGTCACGGTGCTCCCCGCGAAGTCGACGGCGCCGGCGTGCTGGGCCGCGTCACAGACGTTCGAGAAGGTGGCGTAGACGTTCGTTCCCCACGCCACGCCCCGGTCCCCCTTCTGGAGCCGTCCGTTGACGATCCCGTTGTACGTGCAGGTGCAGTCGAAGCTCGACCCCTCCGGCATCGCGTCGAGGCCGTTCTTCCCGCTCGCAGGGCAGGGCGGGAGGCCCGCGACGGCGCTCGGCGGCGGCGGGCACGGGGGCGGCTCGGACGTGAAGGAGAACGTGGCCGTCGGCGCTCCGAAGTTGAGCGAGAGCTTCTCGTTCGCCCTCGATCCCCAGAGGCGCGGGCAGTCCGGCTGCCGGGTGAAGGTGACGACGTCGCCGGGCTTCTGAAGAACGCCGGCGTGGCGCGCCGCGTCGCAGATCCAGGAGGCCGGCGCGTAGCGCCCCGACCCGCGGACGGTCCCGGACGCGCCGAGGTGAGGACAGACGCAGGAGCGCGACTCGCCGACCTCCATCGGACCGGCGTCCGCGAACGACGTGGGGCAGGGGGAGAGGAGCGCGGCTCCCGTCGCGGCTGCGGACGCGGGAGCGAGCGCCGGGTCCGGAGCGGCGGCCGACTCCGGCGGCGTATCCGGACGGGATCCGGTGACGGCCGCGGCGTCGGCGGAAGGAGTGGCCGGGCCGACGCCCGACGGCGCCTCGCGCGAGACCGTGATCCGAGAAACCGGCCCGCCCGCCTCGCCGACGAACGTGACCCGGACCCGGACCGGCCACTTCGCGCCGCCGACCGCCTTCGGCGTCGCGACCCCGACGACCGTCTTCGGGACGCCGGCGTCGGCGGAGTACTCGAGCTTTCCGAGCTGCTCCTCGAGGTACGCCAGGCGGATCGCCGGAGGCGTCGGGAAAAGCCATTCCACCTCCCGCCCGGCGCCGTTCGACGGGTCCTTCCGGATGACGATCCGGGCGTCGTGCGGCTGGCCCGCCCTCGCGTGGAGGGCGTCCGCTTCCTCCCGGTCGAGGACGCCGAGCCCGCCGAGGACGTCCAGGGGCTTCATCTCGACGACCTGGAGGCTCCGGACGACCTGGACGACGTTCGAGACGACCTGCGCGCCCTCCTGGCGGCTCCCGGGGCCCCTCGCCGGCCGGCACGACTTCTGCGCGACGACGATGATCCCCGCGATCGCGGCGATCACGAGGGACGTGACGAGCATCGTGCCGAGGGCGAGCGCGCCGGGGTTGACGGCGAAGCCCATGCGCCGCACCGAGTCGACCTGCTGCTCGAGGCGCGTCGGGGCGATCGGGACCTCGGGCGGCGGGATGCGCTCGGCGACCTCGGCCAGAGCCACGAGCGCGTCGGCCCAGTCCTTCACCTGCGCCGTGGAGGGGATCCAGCTCATGAAGGCCGTCGAGAGGTGGAACGTGACGTTGAGCGCGCCGGGCCTGAGGACGAGCTGCCTGCGGGCGAACGGTCCCTCGAACCTCAGGAGCCTCCCGAGGAGCGCCGGGACGCCCGGCTCGGCGAAGAAGCGGCGCACCCAGTCCTCCTCCTCGCCGAAGACGTCGAGCCCGTCGAAGGCGGGAACGGCGAACCGGATCGGCTTCTCGCCCGCCAGCGCCGCGAGGAGCATCGTGTCGCCCGAGCCCGCCGTGACGCCGAACCTCGTCCGGACGGCCACGTCGGCCTCGAGGGCGAACCGCGGGCCTCGCGAGAAGAAGCCCTGGAAGCGGCGGCCTCCGTACGTCCCTTCATACCGGCGGTACTGGACCGCGTACGGGAAGCCGGCGAGGCCGAGGGAGCCGAACATCTTGTCGAACCTCGCGTTGCGCGAGCGTGTGGCGAGGTACGCGAGGATCGCCGGCAGGACCAGCAGGAAGAAGGCTCCGATCCCGAACGGCAGGAAGATCTCCTTCGGATCGGCGCCCGGCGTGCGATGCATCCTCCCGAGCGGGAGCAGGAGGAAACCGATGAAGATCACGAAGACGTAGATCGTCACGACGCCGCTGACGAGGCAGCCGCGGACGTACGACATCGCGACGGACTGGACGATTCGACCCATCACGGCCTCCTCGGACCCAAGCGTGCAAAAGGGGCGGACGGTCTGCCAAAGAGCAATTCTACGCCGCGGCGGAGGCGCCGCCGGCGATCGGTCCGCGCTACGATGCCCGGCCGTGACCGACTTCACGTTCCTCTGCAACGAGTGCGGCACCCGCTACGGGGAGGACCGCTCGCTCTACGTCTGTCCGAAGTGCACCCGCCTCCAGGCCCCGGGCTCCTTCACGCGGGGCGTCCTTCGCGTCGAGCTCGCCGAGCCTGCCCTCCCGCGCCGCTGGCCGGATGCACCGCTCGCCTCTCCCGAGGGGCTCGCCCCGTTCCTCCCCGTCCGCGGCCCGGAGTCGCTTCTTTCGTTCGCCGCCGGCGGGACGCCGCTCCTCCCGGTGCCGCGGCTGCGCGAGGCGCTCCGGATGCCGCGCCTTTTCTTGAAGGACGACACCCGGAACCCCTCCGGCTCCACGAAGGACCGCGCCTCGGCGCTCGTCGTCGCGAAGGCGATCGAGTACGGCTACGAGACCGTCGCCGCCGCCTCGACGGGCAACGCCGCGACGGCCCTCTCTGCGGCCGGAGCCGCGTCGGGAGTGAAGACGGTCGTCTTCGTCCCCGCCTCCGCCCCGCCCGCGAAGCTCGTCCAGATGGCGAGCTACGGGGCGCGTCTCGTCCCCGTCGCGGGGACGTACGACCAGGCCTTCGAGCTCTCCCTCGCCGCCTGCGCGAGATTCGGCTGGTACAACCGGAATACCGCGCTCAACCCCTTCACCGTCGAGGGGAAGAAGACGGCCTCGCTCGAGATCGCGCGGGACCTCGGGCCGGAGGCGCCGGACGTCGTCGTCGTGCCGACCGGGGACGGCGTGATCGTCGCGGGCGTCGCGAAGGGCTTCGCCGACCTCGTCCGCTGCGGGCTCCTCCCGCGCGTCCCGCGTCTCGTCGCCGTCCAGCCCGAGCGCTCCGGCGCCGTCGCCCGCGCCCTCCGCTCCGGCGCGGCGGAGATCACGCCGGAGCCGGATGCCGGGAGCGTCGCCGACAGCCTCACCGTGGCCGCGCCGCGGAACGCGGTGATGGCCCTCGCGGACGTCCGTGCCTCGGGCGGCTGCGGGGTCCTCGTCTCCGAGGAGGCGATCCTCGACGCGATCCCGCGCCTCGCGGCGGCGACGGCCGTCTTCGCCGAGCCCGCGGCCGCGATCGCCCTCGCGGGCCTCGAGGCCGCGCTCGCGGAGGGAACGGTCTCGCGCGACGAGCGCGTCGTCCTCCTCGTCACCGGAACGGGGCTCAAGGACGTCCCGGCCGCCGCGCGCAGGGTGCGCGTCCCGGAGCCGGTCGCGCCGACGGTCGAGGCCGTCGAAGCTTTCCTCGGCTGACGGGCCGCGGCGCCCGACCTGGCGCCGGCGTCCGCTCCGGGCCGATGCCCGCGGCCGGAGGACGCGCGTCAACGCGCGTCCCCGGTCCGCTCGTGGGCAATCCGAATCAGGGCGAATGAGGCGTTCTCCTCAGGTCGCCGGCACGAATCCGGACCAGATTGGGCCTATCACCAGGTGGGGAGGGGCGAGGCGGCGATGAGTCGAACCTTTGGTCCTGCTGCACACCTGTTCCGGATGGCGGGCCTGTTCGTGGTCGGGCTCGCCCTCTTCCTCGTCGCGAGGGAGGTTCTCGTCCCCGAGGGCTTCGGGGAGCTGGGCCACTTTCGGACCGGCGCGATCGCGGACAACCGTGCGCCGAGGCTCGTCCACGCGGGACGCGCGGCCTGCGCGGAGTGCCACTCGGAGGAGCCGGACCGACTGAAGTCGGGCGCCCACCGGGGAGTCGGCTGCGAGGCCTGCCACGGCGCCCTCGGCGCGCACGCCTCGGGGGAGACGGACGAGAAGCCCGCTCGGCCCGACGCGGGGACGCTCTGTCTCGGCTGTCACCGGACGAGCGTGAGCCGGCCGGCGGGCTTCCCCCAGGTCGACCCGAAGGAGCACGGGGACGGGAGCGGGAGCTGCGGCGGCTGCCACGACCCGCACGCGCCGGCCGAGGAGCCGAAGGCTCACCCGGCCGGGGAGGCGAAGAAGCCATGACGGTCGACCGCAGGCAGCTCCTCGCCGCCCTCGGAAAGCTCCTCGTCCTGACGCCGGCCGCCGCGGCCGCCTGGGAGTACCTGGAGGCGGGAAAGCCCGAGGAGGCGCCTTCCTACCGCCTCGCCGACCACTGGTGGGCGATGGTTATCGACGTCGAGGCCTGCATCGGCTGCGGGAGCTGCGTGAGGGCCTGCAAGACGGAGAACGGCGTCCCGCTCGAGCCCTACTACTTCCGGACGTGGGTCGAGCGCTACCACGTCCCGAGCGGCGTCTCGGAGCACCCGGAGGTCGACTCCCCGAACGGCGGGTACGGCGGCTTCCCGGAGCGTTACCGCGCCGGCGACGGGGCGAAGAGCTTCTTCGTCCCGAAGCTGTGCAACCACTGCGCCCACTCGCCGTGCACCCAGGTCTGCCCGGTCGGCGCGACGTTCGACAGCCCCGACGGCGTCGTCCTCGTCGACAAGAGCTACTGCCTCGGCTGCCGGTACTGCGTCCAGGCGTGCCCGTACGGCTGCCGGTACATCGACCCGCGGACGAACACGGTCGACAAGTGCTCGCTCTGCTACCACCGGATCACGAAGGGGCTCACGACGGCCTGCTGCGAGACCTGTCCGACGGACGCGCGGCGCCTCGGCGACCTGAAGGACCCGAAGGACCCGATCCACGAGTTCCTGCGGACCCACAAGGTCCAGGTGCTCAAGCCCCAGATGGCGACCGGCTCGAAGACCTGGTACGCCGGCCTCGACGGTTCGGTGCGGTGAGGGGGGCGACGTGCACGGCGACCTGACGACGCTCGTCCAGGGCTTCATGTACCCGAACGAGGTCGAGCTCCAGTGGAGCGTCCTCATCGTCCTCTACCCGTACATCACCGGCCTCGTCGCCGGGGCGTTCATCCTCGCGTCGCTCGAGAGGGTCTTCCGGGTCGAGGCCGTGAAGCCGACCTACCGGCTCGCCCTCCTCACCGCCCTCGCGTTCCTCATCGTGGCGCCGCTGCCGCTCCAGCTCCACCTCGGCCATCCCGAGCGGTCGTTCCAGATGTACCTGACGCCCCACACGCAGTCGGCGATGGCGATGTTCGGCTTCGTCTACCTCTGGTACCTCATGGCCGTCCTCGTCCTCGAGATCTGGCTCGAATACCGTGCGGAGATCGTGAGGACGGCGCAGGAGTCGGCGGGCCTGAAGCGGCAGCTCTACAGGGCGATGGCGCTCTGGAGCGACGACGTGAGCGAGGAGGCGCGGAGGCTCGACGACAAGGTCGGGTACGTCCTGACGATCGTCGGGATCCCCTCCGCCTTCCTCCTCCACGGCTACGTCGGGTTCATCTTCGGGTCGATCAAGGCGAACCCGTGGTGGTCGACGCCCCTCATGCCGATCGTCTTCCTCTTCTCCGCGATCGTCTCGGGGATCGCGCTCGTCCTGCTCATGTACATGGCGACGTGCGTGGCCAAGCGGATCCCGATCGACATGCGCTGCGTCGACACGATCGCGAAGTACCTCTTCTACGCCTTCCTCATCGACTTCGCCCTCGAGGGGATCGACCTCCTCCACCGGATGTACGAGGCGGACGAGTCGTTCAAGAGCCTCGATTTCATGGTGAAGACGAAGCTCTTCGTCTCGCAGATCCTGCTCCAGATCGTCTTCGGCGGCCTCCTCCCGATCACGCTCCTCGCGCTCACGCAGGTCGCGAAGCTGACGGACGGGGCCCGGAAGGCGATCTACGCGCTCTCGGGAGTCCTCACCCTCGTGGGCATCTTCGCGATGCGCTGGAACGTCGTCATCGGCGGACAGCTCTTCTCCAAGAGCTTCCTGGGGTACACGACCTACAAGATGACCTTCGCGCACCGTGAGGGGCTCCTCCCGGCGATCCTCCTGATGCTCCTGCCGTTCGCGATCCTCGCGGTCCTCGTGAAGCTCCTGCCCCCCTGGCACGAGCCGGAGGCGGATCCCCGTCGGGCCTGAGGGCGCGAGAGCGGAAGGCACATGACCGACCGCGTCGACCTCCTCGAGGAACGGGTCACCTCCCTCTCTGCGGCCGTCGCGGCGCTCGAGAGCCGGCTCGGCGCCCTCGAGGCGAACCCGGCGGCCGCGCGGGCGGCTGAGATCGGAACCGAAGCCGCCGCGATCCGGCTGGACGATGCCGAGGCCGCACCGTCCCCGGGGCTCGCCGGCTCCGCGCCGGCCGTCCTCGCGGGCCGGGCTTTCCTCGGCGTCGGCGGCGCGTTCCTCTTCCGGGCGCTGACCGAGGCGGGCAGGCTCCCGCACGAGGCGGGCGTGGCGCTGGGGCTCGCGTATGCGCTGGCCTGGGTCCTCGCCGCAGACAGGAGCGGGAGGGTAGGCCGCCGGGCGGACGCCGCGCTACACGCCCTCCTGGGGCTCGCCGTGTCGCTCCCGCTCCTCTGGGAGTCGACGGTCCGCCTGCAGGCGCTGGCTCCTCTCGCGGCGGCCGGGCTCCTCGCGACCGCCGGCGTCGCAGTCTTCTCGGTCGCCTGGAAGCACGACCTCGCGCCAGTGGCCTGGGCCGCCACGCTCGGCGCCGTCGGGACAGCCTGGGCGCTTCTCCTCGCGACGGCGCGGATCGAGCTCTTCACCCTCCTCCTGATCGGCTTCGGCGCCGCCACGCTCTGGGCGACGTACGGGAGACGGTGGCACGGCCTGCGCTGGCCCGCGGCGCTGGGCGCGGACCTGGCGGTCGTCGCGCTCGTCCTCCTCGTGGCTCGCCGCGGCGGACCTCCCGAAGCGTACGGCGCCCTTCTGCCCGGACGAGCGGCGTTCGTCGCGCTCCTTCTCTTCGTCGTCTACGCGGGCAGCTTCGCCGCGCGGACGCTCGCCCGGCGGAGGGAGGTGAACGTATTCGAGCTCTTCCAGACTGCGGCGGTCCTCCTCGTCGGCTACGGGGGAGCGGTTCGGCTGGCCCGCGCCGCAGGCGCAGGAGAGCATGCGCTCGGCATCGCCGCTCTCGTCCTCGCGGCGCTCGCCTACGGCGCGTCCTTCGGCTTCGTCTCGAGGGAAGCGCCGGGTGCGCGGAACTTCGCCTTCTTCTCGTCGCTCGCCATCGTCCTCGCGCTCACGGGTGGGGGCCTCCTCGCGTCCGGCCCGACTCTCGCCGTCGTCTGGACGCTCTTCGGCCTGGCCGCGGCGCTCCTGGGTGTCCGCCTCGGCCGCCGGTCGCTTCTCGTCCACGGGGCGGGCTACCTCGCCGCGGCGTCCGTCCCGTCCGGTCTCGCAGCCGCGGGGCTCGCAGCCTTCTCGGGACCGGAGGAGCCGCTCCCGTCCCTGCCGGGGCCGGCGGCGGGCGCCGTCGCTCTGGTCGCCGCAGCGTCCTGGGCCGTCTCGGCGGTGTCGCGATACGCCGGAGCCCGATCCGGGGCGGCCCGGGTCCCGCGCGCGCTCTTCCTCGCGCTCGCCGCGACGGGCGCGGGTGCGGCGCTGGTCCCTCTCGCGGCCCAGGCGCTGCCGGCGGGGTCCCTCGCACCCGTTCGCACGACGGTGCTCGCGGGCGCCGCCGTCGTCCTCGCGGCGCTTCGTACGCGGACGGGGGCCGGGGAAGCCGGCGGACTGGCGTGGGGCGTCCTCGTCTCGGCCGCGGCACGGCTCGTGCTCGAGGACCTTCCGGCCGGGAGGCCTCTCCCGCTCTTCGCGGGGTTCGTCGCGTGCGGCGTCGGGCTGCTTCTCGTCGCGCAGCTTCGTCCGAAGCCATCGGCGACCCCGGCCCCGCCGGGGGCGTCGGCTGCCGACGGGTGAGGAGCCGTCAGCGCGACGCGGCGTCGCGGACGGTCACGTCGAGGACGACGGGCGGCCTCGCGGCCTCGCGGCTCGCGGGCCTCGGCGCGAGCGTGACGCGCGCGGCCCCGGGCCGCACGGCCTCCAGCTCGTAGTGGAACGTCGTGACGCCGCCGTCGTCCTCGGGCGGGGGCGCCTCGACGCGCCTCCTGACGAAACGGACCGCGTCCCCTTCGATCGCCGGTACGGCGGGCCACTCCACCTGGAGCTGCTCGGGGATGCCGACCGCGCGGGCGACGACGAGCTCGAAGCGCTCGCCGGTCACCGCGTCGAGGGCCTTTTCGTCTCGGACGACGCGCATGCGGTCGAGCCCTCCTTCGCCGGATCGAGCGGGCTTCGCTCCGTTCGCCTCCGCGTCGCGCCCCTCGGCGCCGGCGCAGGCGCCGGGGAAGAGGAGCGCCGCGAGAGGGAAGACGGCGGCGAGACGGGCACGGCTCCGCTTCACGCCTTCGAAAGTACCACCGGTGCGGCCGCTCGCGGCGCGCCCGTACCGCCCGGGGACGTTGAGGAGTCGAATTGGCAAGCCACCGGCTGAGATGGGATCTCGGCGAATCGTGGTGAATCGTGGCTTGACCGAGGGCTTTCTCCCTGCCGATGATCGCGGGAAGACCTCTCGTCCAATTCGCGCCTCGGCCGCCGGATGGACGTCGAGTCGTGGCGCCCGGGTATCGGAGGGTCGGCATGAATCTTTCTTCCGCTCGGCTCCTGTCGGCCGCGGCGCTGGTCGTGGCGCTCCTCGTACCGTCCGCTGCTTCGGCACAGAACGCTCCGTCGAACGACGTGACGAAGGCGGAGTTCTACCTGAAGAAGCTCGAGGACCACGCCCGTCGCGCCCGCGGTGCGGCGTTCAAGCCGGGCTACGAGGACAACGAAGCACTGAAGCGGATCAGGGAGCTGAAAGAGAAGTACCCCGACGACCCGTCCGTCGAGGCGCTCTTCGCGCGGGCGCGGTCGGCGCTGATGGGGAGCAAGGGGGACTTCATCGAGATCACCCCCGAGATGCTCCGCTACCGCGACCAGGAGAGGAAGATCGTCGAGCTCTTCTCGAAGGAGGCGACCGCGCAGATCGCCGCGTGGAAGGCGAAGGCCTCCGCCGGCGGGAAGCTCCTCGCGCAGCCGCTGCCCGCGCCGGGGATCCGGGAGGCCGGCGCCTCCGGGATGCCCGGTAAGTACGTCGTCCTCGACAGGGTCGAGTACCCGGCAAACCAGTTCGTCGACCTCGGCCGCGAGTACGTCTCGTGGGGGACGCCCGCCCGGGGCCTCTACTACCTCCAGATCGACACGCCGGCCTGGCGCGGGGCGTACGAGGCGCTGAAGCGCTACCGGCGCCTCGTCAACGCCGGCCTCGCAGAGGGGACCCCCTTCACGGTCGCCGGCCGAATCGAGAGCGCCGAGCTCACCGTTCCGGAGGCCGGGAAGAAGCGGCTCGGCGGCGCGTTCTGGGGCTGGGTCGTCGTCCCGGAGGCGATCTGGGTCGACGGCGTCGCCTTCGCGGTCGCCGACCGGAAGGCCGACCTCGGCGGGCGGTTCGCAGGCGAGGAACGGATGGACGCGATCAAGGGGCCGCTCTACAGCGTGAGGTCGATCCCCGCGGACGTCACGCCCGAGCGGCTCGTCGAGGTCTTCGCGACGGCGATCAAGGAGAAGAACCTGAAGCTCTACCTCGACTGCATCGACCCGAAGCGGCTCGAGGGGCCGCGAGCGCGGAGCCTCGCGATGTACCACTGGGACTGGCACCAGGTGAGGTTCCGGGACTTCTACGTCCACACGACGGTCGAGAAGGTCGAGAAGACGATGGTGAAGGGTTACGACGCCGGGAACGACCTCGAGTCGTTCTTCCTGACGGACGAGCAGAAGGCGCAGGTGAAGAAGATCAGCGAGCCTTCGGTCGAGCGGGCGACGGTCACGACGAAGGCGTGGGACGAGAGGGGCCGGCAGTACGGGTCGCCGAAACCGCACGAGCTGATCCGGCGCGGCGGCGGACGCTGGTACGTCTACGACTTCGCCGCGCAGTTCTGAGGAGGGAGAGATGAAGACCTCGCACGTTCCGCGCTCCCTCGCCGCTCTCGCCCTGGCGGCTCTCCTCGGGGGCGCCGACGCTCCCGCGCAGGTGCCCGACTCGTTCGTCCCGGAGCTCCCCCCGATCGGGTCGACGGAGAAGGACGAGGAGCCGGCGAAGGACTACAAGCCGAAGGGCCCCGGGGCCACCTTCTCGGCGCACCGGAAGTCCTCGACCTACGTCCTCGCCGACGTCATGCCGAAGCTCGCCGACGTCCTCGCGAAATCGAACCCCGAATACGGGGACGAGCAGACCTGGAGGTCCCTCGCGGGCCGGGCCGGCGTGGCCTGGGACGACTCGCGGAAGTACAAGGCCGCCGGAGGAAGGCCCTCCGACCAGGACGAGTGGGAGAAGCAGAACCGGGACTTCCTCCGGATGCTCCTCGACGACGGCGCCCTCCTCGTGAGCTGGCGGTACCTCCGGATGAAGCGGGCGAAGGAGCTCCAGAAGGAGGCCGACGACGCGCCCGCGCGGCTTTCGGAGATCCGGAAGACCGTGGAGGAGGTCGACCCCCTCTGGACGACGGCGAAGAAGTACGCGCTCGACGGCGGCTCCGGAATTCCCACGTCGGAGCTCGAGAAGGCGAAGGCGGCCTACGCGGCGCTGAAGGACAGGAGGACCCTCGTCGAAGCAGCCTACGGCGCCGCGAACGCGGCGTACGCCTACGCGAAGGCGGAGAACGCCTCGAAGCCTTCGATCGACCCGTACTTCAAGGAGAAGGCGGCCCTCAAGCACTGGCGGAACGCCGTCGCCGACTTCCCGAAGGTCGACGACCAGTACCCGGGCTTCCTCGCGCACTGGGCGGCGCTCGCCGAGACCGGTTTCAACGCCGAGGTGAAGGCCTGGGAGAACATGCAGAAGGCGTTCGAGCCGATCACGACCCCGAGGCTCCTGGGCGACGCGCCTCACCGAACGTGCGCCCTCATCCGCCGTCCGTCCGAGTGCATCCAGCCGACGCTCGACCTCCTCGCGAAGGCGATCGCCGGCGCGGGGAACGCCCTCGCGGCCGACGAGAAGAAGCTGAAGGAGGACACCGACCTCTCGGCGAAGGAGCGCACCCGCTGGTTCGAGCTCCTCCGGTCGTCCGATGCCCGGAAGGAGGTCCGTCTCGAGACTGCCGTCGACACGGCGAGGACCGATTCCGAGCGGCGTGACGCGGAGAAGGCGCTGAAGGAGCACACAGACGCCGCGAAGGCCGCGGAGGACGAGATGAGGCAGCTCGAGACGACCCACAGGGAGCGTCGAAAGGCGCTCAACCTACCTCCGGACGACTGGGCCGTCAGCCGGAGCCGATGAGGGTCGGGTGCCGCGCTATCCTCGCGTGGCCCGTGCACCGCGGCGCGGCGGGAGGTCGCTGATGTCTTCGGCCGACGTGGCTCGAACGGATTTCGCAACCGGGAAGAGCGCACCGACGCCCGCCGCGAGGAGGTCGTCATGAGCCGTCGTTCGCTTTTCTGGCTCGCCGGCGTCGCCGGCGTCGCGTTCTGGCTCTGGAAGTCGGGGAGGGTCTCGAAGGAGGATGGGTCGATCCGTACCTCCGCGGCCGGAACCAGCATCGGCGCACCCGCGGCCGCGGGAGAGGCCTGCCTCTTCGCCGCGGAGGAGGCGAGCCGCCTCACGCAGGAGGCCGCGGACGTCCTCCTCCGGGCCCCGATCGACGCCGCGGCGTTCTCGACGGCGTCGCAGGGTGCCGGCTCGGCGATCTCCTCGGCAGAAGGGAAGTGCGGGGGAGGCTCCTCGGCGGCCGAGCAGCGCGCGATGGAGGAGGTGCGGGGCGCGCTCTCGGAGATGCGCGGCCTGCTCTCGGACCTCTCGGGCGCGCTCTCCGGCAGCGGGAGCGCCTCGGACGCGCCGCGAAGGCGTGAGACGATCGACCGGCGGCTCGACGCCGCGCGCGCGGCCCTCCGGGGCTGAGCGGCGGCGTCGGGACGGACGACACGATCGAGGAGCACGAGTTGAGCGAAGAGAAGAAGCCTGGCGAGGGCCTGAAGGTCGTCATCCGCCTCCGGATGTCCAGCCACGACGCCCACTACGGAGGGAACCTCGTCGACGGGGCCCGCATGCTCGGCCTGTTCGGCGACGTCGCGACGGAGCTCCTGATCCGGCTCGACGGCGACGAGGGGCTCTTCCGGGCCTACGACTCCGTCGACTTCCTCGCGCCGGTCTACGCGGGGGACTACATCGAGGCGGAGGGCGTGATCACGGCCGTGGGAAACACGAGCCGGAAGATGGCCTTCGAGGCGCGGAAGGTGATCCGCTCGGCGCCGGAGCTGAACGACTCCGCGGCCGAGATCCTCGAGCCCCCCGTCGTCGTCTGCCGCGCGACGGGGACGTGCGTCACCCCGAAGGAAAAGCAGCGCCGCCGGTAGCGGCTTCGGCGATCCGGGGCGCGTTCGCGCCCCGGATCGCGCCGCTGGGTCAGTGACAGGTCCGGCAGAGCTGGCCCCGGTCGTTCCTCATGACCAGGAGCCTCGTCGGGTGCGGCCCCCTCGGCGGGACGAGCCGGCCGACGAGCGCCTGCGACGTCCAGGCGAGGTCGCGCCGCCGCGGCGCCGTCGGGTCGTGACAGGTGGAGCAGGTCAGCTTTCCGTCG
>CAZWRQ010000064.1:0-20749 GCA_964636395.1 uncultured Holophagales bacterium | reverse complement strand
GGGGGCGGGGGCTCGGCGTCAGGCGAGGTCGACGCGGTCGAGGAAGCCGACGACCACCGTCCGGACGGGCGCGGTCGCGGAGCCGACGACCTGGCGCGCGCCGTTCCCCTCGTCGAGGACGAGGACCGGGTCGCCCGGCCCGACCCCGACCGCGTCGATGGCGACGACGTAGTCGCCCGTCTCGGCGCCGTCGGCCCCCGTCCGCGCCACGACGAGCATCTTCTTCCCTTCGAAGAACGGGTGGCGGATCGTCGCCGTGATCTCGCCGATGACGCGGCCCGTGATCACGACCGCTCCTTCTCCGGGAGGTGGAGCGCGTCGACGATGCCCACGACGGCGTGGTCGACCGGGACGAACCAGGGGTCGAGGAGGAGCGCCGCCTCGCGGCCCCCCTCGTAGGCGACGAGCTCGCCCTCCCCCGCCATCCGGGTCGGATCGGCGGCGACGAGGGTCTTCCCCTTCGGCGCGCCGTCCTTGCCGAGCGGCTGGAGGAGGAGCATCGGGACGCCTTCGAGCCCGGGCGTGACGACGCACGGGACGACCCGGCCGATCACGCGCCCGAGGAGCACTACGAGGCCTCCTCGCCGCCGAGGTCGACGAACCGGCTCGCGGCGAAGGCCGTGCCGAGGGCGTTTTCGCGCGCGAAGGCGTCGTGAGGGCGCGCGAGGACGCGGTGCGAGAGGACCGCGGCGGGGACGAGGGCCGACGTGACGACGTCGACCGCCGCCTCCAGCTCGTGGAGGTCGCCGCGGAAGAGCGCGAGCCCCTTGCCGGCGAGGCCGGCGTCCGAGAGGCGCACCTCGACGAGGTCGACGAGCGTCCCCTTGAGGGCCTTCTCGCAGGCGAGGACGACGGAGGAAGCCGTCGCCGTCTCGAGGATCAGGAGCGCGCCCGTGCCGTCCTCGCCCCTCCGCCCCTCGAGCGCGTCGAGGAGGCGCGGATGGACGTCGGCGAGGTAGAGGTGGTCGAGGAGGTGCCCCTCGGCGCGGGCGAGCCCCTCGGTGAGCGCCTCCTCGACGGAGGCGGGCGTTCCGCCGATGAGAGTCAGGTACCGGCCGGCCGTCACCGTCCCCGAGCGGAAGAAGGCGACGGGGGCCTTCTTCAGCATCGCGTCGGTCGCGTCGAGCCCCGCGGGGATCTGGGCGAAGTCGAGGACGGCGAGGGCGGCGGCGCGCTTCATGGAATCCGTGAGAAGGTCGCGGGACGCGACCTTCGAGCCTCGCGGTGCACGAAGTGCGTGGCCATCTACGTGATCCGGAAGTTGTCGACGAGGACGCAGCGGCGCCAGCGCGAGAAGCTGCGCGGCGACGTGAGCCCCTCGCCCGTCGGGCTCGCGATCGTGAACGAGCAGAAGCCCTCACCGTCGAGGCCGAGGCCCGCCTGCGAGCGCCCGTTCTTGACGAATATCGAGGCGTCGCACTCCTTCGCCATCCGGGAGAGGGCGTCGAGGTTCCGCGAGTGCATGACGAACGTGTGTCGGTTGCGCCCCTCGACCGGGACGGCGAGGTCGATCGCCGCGTCGACGCTCGGGACGCGGCAGACCGGCATCACCGGCATCATCTGCTCCGTCCAGAGGAGCGGGTGGTCCTGGTCGACCTCGACGACGATCTGCCGGACGGAGTCGGGGGCCGAGATCCCCATCCTCCGGAGGATGACGTTCGCGTTCTTCCCGATGAGGTCCTTGTCGACCCAGGCGTGCTCGCGCGGCCCGGCCATCTTCGTGAAGATCGCCTTCTCGAGCTCCTTCAGGCGGTCCTTCCCGATCAGGACGGCGCCCGCCGCGACCATCGCGCGGATCAGCTCGTCGGCCACTTTCGCGACGACGAGGACCTCCTTCTCGTCGACGCAGATGACGTTGTTGTCCGTCGAGCCGCCGAGGACGATGTCCCGCCCCGCCTTCGCGAGGTCGGCCGTCTCGTCGACGACGACGGGCGGGTTCCCCGGCCCGGCGCAGATGGCCCGCTTGCCGCTCGCCATCGCGGCCTTGACGACCGCGCCGCCGCCGGTGACGACGAGGAGGCGGATGCCGGGGTGCTTCATCACCTCCTGCGCCGACTCGAGCGACGGCGCGGAGACGCCCGTGACGACGTCGGGGGGGCCGCCCGCGGAGACGATCGCCTTGTTCAGGAGCGCGATCGTCCGGATGGAGCATTCCTTCGCCGAGGGGTGGACCGAGAAGACGACGGCGTTCCCCGCCGCGAGCATCCCGATCGCGTTGCAGATGATCGTCGACGTCGGGTTCGTGGACGGCGTGAGCGCGCCGATCACGCCGAATGGCGCCGGCTCGATCAGCGAGAGGCCGTGGTCGCCGGTGACCGCCGAAGGAGAGAGGTCCTCGAGGCCGGGGGTCCGCTCCGTGACGAGGGCGTTCTTGACGACCTTGTCCTCGTAGCGCCCGAGGCCCGTCTCCTCCCACGCGGCCTTCGCGAGCGCGGCGCCGTTCTCGCGCATCGTGGCCCGGATCGCCTCGATGACCTTCGCGCGGACCCGGAGCGGGAGCGCGACGAAGCGGGGCTGGGCCTTCCGAGCCGCCTCGACGGCGGCGTTCACCGTCGGGTGGATCCCCATCGGGGCCGCGGAGGCGGCTCCGGCGGGCTCGCCCTTCTGCGCGGCGACGGGCTTCCCGTCTAGGTCCGAGACGATGCGGCGGGCGATCGCCTCGATCTCGGCGTCGGTCAGGCGCGCGGCCACGTCACTTCCTGTACTTCACTTCGCCGCCGACGTCCCAGGAGTCGACGATCGCCATGACGACGGCGTCGACGGGGCGCTTGTCGGTTGCGACGGTCTGCCGCGCGGAACTCCCCGCGGCGATGAGGACGACCTCCCCCGGGCCGGCGCCGACGGCGTCGACCGCGACGAGGACGTTCGCCCCGTCGCGCCCCTCCTCGTCCACCGGGCGGACGAGGAGGAGCTTGAGCCCCGAGAGGCTCTCCTCCTTGCGCGTCGCGACGACGCTCCCGACGACCCTCGCGAGCTGCATGGCGCTCTCCCGCGCCCCGGGCGCTACTTCGCCTCGGCGGGCTTGCGGCCCAGCGGGAGGACGGCGTCGACGTTCGCGTGCGGGCGGGCGATGACGTGGACGGCGACCATCTCGCCGACGCGCCCGCCGGCGACCTGGGCCGCGTCGCACGCGGCCTTCACGGCCGCGACGTCGCCGCGGACGATGACGGTGACGTACCCGCCGCCCGTCTTCTCGTAGGAGACCAGCTCCACCTTGGCGGCCTTCACGGCGGCGTCGGCGGCCTCGACGACCGCGGGGAAGGACCTCGTCTCGATCATCCCGAGGGCTTCGGTCATGGCTCTTTCCTCTCCTCGGATCGTCGCACGGCGCCGACCCGTCGCGTTACCGCGTTACGTTCGTTCGTCGTCGCCGCTCTACTCGCGGCCCTTCTTCGGCACCCGGCCGGAGATCGTCTTGAGCGCCTCCTCGGCGGCCCGCCAGGCGACGTCGACGTCCTTCTCCTCGCCCCCGAGGTAGACGCGACCGAAGCTGCCGAACGCGCGGACCTCGAGGATCTTGATGTTCGCCGCCTTCTCCGCCTCGTTCGCGGCGATCGCGGCGTAGCCGGCCGGCGCGCACTCCAGGACGTAGAGCGTCTCGCCCGGCACGATCATGTCGCCGTGCCGCGTCCGGTTGATGAGCTGGGTGTGGTAGTCGGCGATGTTCCGGATGACCTGGCTCGAGGTGATCTCGGGCTTGATCCGGTCCGCCTCGTTCAGGTCGAGCGCCGCGAGGATCGCCGCCCCCGCCTGCCGCACGTCGGCCTGCGAATCGGAGTGGACCTCGAGCATGCCGTAGACGCGCTCGATGATCATCATGCCGGGCTTGACGTCCGTCGCCTTCAGGGCGACGTCGGTCACCTTCATGATGTCCATCCCGGGCGCGACCTCCACGAAGAGCGACGCCTGCCCCGGCACCGGCAAGAACCCCTGCGCGACCGTGCCGAGGAAGGAGGCGAACTGCGGCTGGAGGCTGTCGATGAAGCAGTAGCAGCGGAGCTCTCCCATCGGTCCCCTCACTTCCCCGCGGCGGCGCGGGCTTCTTCCAGGATCTTCACGCTGGCGGAGGCGCCGACGCGCGTCGCCCCGGCCTTCACCATCTTCAGGAGGTCGGCGTAGGTCCGGACGCCCCCGGAGGCCTTCACGCCGAGCTTCTTCGGCGCGACGGTCCGGGCCATGAGGGCGATGTCCTCGGCGGTGGCGCCGCCGGAGGAGAAGCCGGTCGAGGTCTTGACGTAGTCGGCGCCGGCCTTCATCGAGAGCTCGCAGGCGCGGACCTTCTCCTCGTCGGTGAGGAGCGAGGTCTCGAGGATGACCTTCGAGAGCGCCCGGCCGTCCTTGCACGCCTCGACGACGCCCCGGATGTCGCGGAGGACGAGGGCGTCGTCCTTCCCTTTCAGGGCGCCGACGTTGACGACCATGTCGACTTCCTGCGCCCCCTCGCGGATCGCCTTCCGCGCCTCGAGGAGCTTGATCTGCGGGTCCTGCGCCCCGAGCGGGAAGCCGACGACGCAGCAGACCTTCACGGCCGAGCCCTGGAGGAGCTTCTTCACCTGCGGGACGAAGACCGGGTTGACGCAGACCGAGAAGAAGCCGTGCTGCCGCGCCTCGGCGCAGAGCTTCTCGACGTCGGCGGCCGTCGCGTCGGGCTTCAGCAGCGTGTGGTCGATGAGCTTCGCGACCTGCTCCGGCGTCAGGGGCGCCGCGGCGGGCGAGGCGCCGCCCCCCTTCCCGAGCATCTCCTTCACCTTCGCGGCGATCCGTTCGATGTCCTCCGCGGACAGCTCCGACATCCCTCTCTCCTTCTCCATCTCGCGGATCATCGCGACGCGCTTCTTGTGCCTCTCGGCGGTGCACTCGGTCGCGAGGAAGACGTCGACGATCCGCTTCGCTCCGGCCTCGTCGACGTGCCCCGCGCCGAGCGCGAGGAGGCGCGCGTCGTTGTGCTCCCGGGCGTTCTTCGCGAGCGCCTCGGTGTTGCACGTGGCGGCGAGCACGCCGGGAACCTTGTTCGCCGCCATCGCCGAGCCGATCCCGGCGCCGTCGACGACGACCCCGAAGTCGGCCTCTCCCCGGGCGACGAGGAGCGCGGCGGCGCGGGCGAAGACCGGGTAGTCGACCGGGTCCTTCCCGCTCGTCCCGAGGTCGGCGACGTCGTGTCCGCCGGACTTCAGGTGCTCCTTCAGCCGTTCCTTGAGGTCGAAGCCGCCGTGGTCGGCGGCGAGGGCGATCCGGAGCCGCGACATGGAGGACGGATTCTACGCGGAGCGCGGCCGGAGGCGGGCGCGGGGACCGACCATCCCGTGTCCCCGGCTGCTCGAAAAGGGAAACGCCCCCGGGCACGGGGCGCGGGGGCGATCGATACGGCGCCGGAAGCGCCAGGCTTTCGCCGGTCTCAGACCTTGGACCAGTCGACCTTGCCGTCGGCGCCCGTGGCGTCCTTGACCTTCTTGCCGAGGTCGTTCAGGTCGTGCTTGTCCTTCTTCGGCATCTTGTCGACGTGGCACGAGGCGCAGTTCGCCTTCGGGTCCTTCGCCTTGTACTCCTTCTGGAGCTGCATCGTGGCGAGGGCGGAGCTGCCGAGCGCGAGGGCGGCGATCGTGGCGACGACGGCGGTGGTGGTCTTCTTCATTCTTCTTCCTCCTGCTGCGAGTCTCGACGAACAGCGGATGCTAGCGTAAATCGGCCTCGCCGGAGCCGGTTTTGCAAGGTGTGTTCCAGCGGCCGCCGGCCAATCCGTCACCCCGCTGGGACACCCATCAGACCCGCGTTCCTGAGACGTATTCGCGCGATCGACCCGTCACTCGTACCGGAGCGCGTCCGACGGCGCGAGGCGTGCCGCCCGCCGGGACGGAAACGCCGCCGCGAGGAGGACGAGGAGGAGCCCGGTCGCCGCGATCGCGAGGACGTCGCGCGGCTCCGGGCGGAACGGCATCCAGGAGACGTAGTAGACCCGGGCGATCTCCGCCGGGAAGCGGACCGCCCGCGTGGCGGTGAGGAGAGCGCAGATCGCGACGCCTGCGATCGCGCCGAGGAGGACTCCTGCCCCCCCGACCGCCAGCCCCGCGAGCCGGAACGTCCTTGCGACTGTGCGCGGCCCGGCGCCGATCGCGGCCAGCACTCCGATCTCGCGCGTCTTCTGGGCGACGAGGACGACGACCGACGAGACGACGGTCCCCGCCGCCACGGCGACGATGAGCGCGAGCGCGACGAAGAGGAGCGTCTGCTGGACGAGGAGGGCGCGGAAGAGGTCGCCGTTCAGCGCCCGCCAATCGAAGACGGTGGCCGCGGGAAGCGCCGCGCGCGCCGCCTCGACGACGGAGTCCGGTCTCGACGGGTCGAGGAGCTTCAGCTCCCAGACGCCGCTCCGCGCGTCGGGCGGAGCGAAACGGTCGAACGCCCCGATCGGGACGACGGCCCATCCCTCGTCTACCTCCGTGAATCCGGTCGTGACGATCCCGGCGACGACGAGCGCCGTCCGCTTCGGCGGCGCGACGCCCCGGGCGAGCGAGAGCGAGGCCGTCTCGAGGACGAGGGGGCTCCCCGCCTCGGCGCCGAGCCGCGCGGCGAGGCCCGAGCCGAGGAGGGCGGGGACCCTCTCCCCACGGGCGGGCGCCCTCATCCGCCCAGCGACCGCCGGGTCGCTCCCGAGCAGGCGTGTCGTGGCGAGCCCGGTCGGAACGTCGAGCCCCTTGACGACCGCGTCGACTCCGGCCGGCACCTTCGGCCCGAGGAGGAGCCCCGGGGCGAAGGCGGTCTTCGCGACCGCCGCGACGCCCGGGAGGCCCGAGAGCGTCGTCCGCACCTGCGCGTCGTTCGCCTCGACGCCCGGCAGGACGAGGACTTCGGCGTTCGTGCCGGCGAGCTTCTCGAAGAGCTCGCTCCGGTAGCCCGACATCAGCCCCATCGCGACGACGAGGGCGGCGGTCCCGAGCGCGACGCCGCCGAGGGCGAGCGACGAGACCGTCCCGAGCAGGCTGCCGCGCCGCCCCGAGAGGAACCGTCGGGCGAGGAAGAGGGAGACGTTCAACAGGCCGCGAGGAGCCGCGCGAGCTCGTCGAAGAGCGCGCCGGAATCGTGCGGCCCCGGGGCCGACTCGGGGTGGTACTGGGCGGCGAAGACGGGGCGGCCCGCGAGGCGGAATCCCTCGCACGTGCCGTCGTTCAGGCTCACGTGAGTCAGCTCGAGCCCCGCTGGGAGCGAGGACGGGTCGACCGCGAAGCCGTGGTTCTGCGAGGTGATGGAGATCGCCCCGGTGGCGAGCTCCTTCACCGGATGGTTCACGCCGCGGTGGCCGAACTTCAGCTTGAAGGTCCGCGCGCCGAGCGCCAGGCCGAGGAGCTGGTGGCCGAGGCAGATCCCGAAGAGCGGCTTGCCGGTGCCGACGAGCTCGCGGATCGTCGCGACGCACGACGGGAGAGCCGCGGGGTCGCCCGGCCCGTTCGAGAGGAAGAAGCCGTCGAAGCCGACGAGGTCGGAGGCCGGCGTCGTCGCCGGAAAGACGGTGACGTCGATGCCCCTCGCCGCGAGGTGCCGCAGGATGTTCCTCTTGACGCCGTAGTCGATCGCGGCCACCCGCGGCCGTCCCGCGGCGTGGGCTCCGAACGGGTATGGCGACCGGGTCCCGACCTCGAGCGCGAGCGCGGCGCCCGTCATAGCCGGCTGCCCGCGGACGGCGGCGAGGAGCGCCGCGCGCGCCTCCGCCCCCTCGTGCTCCGTGGAGACGGCGCCCCGCATCGCGCCGAGGGAGCGCAGGTGCCGGACGACGGCGCGCGTGTCGAGGCCCTCGATGCCGACCGTGCCGGACTCGCGCAGCGCCTCGCCGAGGCTCTTCTTCCCGCGCGCGTTCGAGAAGCGCTCCGGGACGTGCCGCGCCGCGAAGGCGGCGACCTGGAGCCGGTCCGACTCCGCGTCCTCGCCCGTCACGCCGTAGTTCCCGACGTGCGAGGCCGTCATGACGACGATCTGCCCCCGGTAGGAGGGGTCCGTCAGCGTCTCCTCGTACCCGGCCATCGCCGTGTTGAAGACGACCTCGCCGAAGGCCGTCCCCTCCGCCCCGAAGCCCTCGCCCTCGAAGGCGCGCCCGTCCTCGAGGAGAAGGACGGCGGGGCGGCCTCTCACAGCGTCCGTCCCACCGCCGCGGCGATCGGCGCGAGCCGCGCCATCAGCTCCGAGAACATGGGCGGCGTCAGCGCCTGCGGCCCGTCGGAGAGGGCGAGCTCGGGCTGGTGGTGGACCTCGATCGCGACGCCGTCGGCCCCCGCGGCGATGGAAGCGAGCGACATCGGCCCGACCTTGTCGCGCCGCCCCGTGCCGTGGGACGGGTCGACGAGGATCGGGAGGTGGGAGAGCCGCTCGACGGCCGGGACGACCGAGAGGTCGAGCGTGTTCCGCGTGTAGTCGCTGAAGGTCCGGACGCCCCGCTCGCAGAGGACGACGTTCGGGTTCCCCTCGGCGAGGACGTACTCGGCGGCGAGGAGGAACTCCTCGAGCGTCGCCGACATCCCGCGCTTGAGGAGGACCGGCTTCCCGATCCGTCCCGCGACCTTGAGGAGCTCGAAGTTCTGCATGTTCCGGGCGCCGATCTGGAGGCAGTCGGCATACTTCGCGACGACGTCGATCGAGGAGGTGTCGATCGCCTCCGTGACGACCGGGAGCCCCGTCTCGTCCCGCGCGGCCGCCAGGATCTTCAGCCCCTCCTCCCCGAGCCCCTGGAAGGAGTAGGGAGAGGTCCGGGGCTTGTAGGCCCCTCCACGGAGGAGGTGCGCGCCCCGCGCCTTCACCTCCCGGGCGATCGTGACCGTCTGCTCGAGCGTCTCGACGGCGCAGGGCCCCGCGACGATCGCGAGGCGCGAGCCGCCGACGGGCACGCCGCCGATCGAGACGACCGTGTCCTCGGGGTGGAACTCCCGCGAGACGAGCTTGTAGGGATGCGAGACCTTGATGACCTCGAGGACCCCGGGGAGGTTCTCGAAGGCGGTCGGCTCGACCGTGCCCCGGTTCCCGGTGATCCCTATCGCGGTCCGCTGCTCTCCCGGGATGGGATGGGCCTTCAGCCCCATCCTCTCGGCAGCCTCGACCACCCGGCCCACGTCGACCGCGGTGGCGCTCCTGTCCATGACGATCAGCACGGCGTCTCGCCCTCCGGAACCGCTGTTTATACTTCATCGTGGCGTGTCGGGCCTTCCCGGCCGCCGAGGAGGCAACGATGGCGATCCGGCGCACGCTCTCTCTCGCGGGTCTCGCTCTTGCGGGCGCGTTCCTCCTGGCGCTCGAGGCGCCCGCATATCTGATCATCCTGAAGGACGGCACGCGGATCGAGGCGGCCGCCAAGCCGGTCGCGTCGGGGCGGAACTACCTCTTTCACGACAAGCTCGGGGCCCAGAAGATGATCGCGATTACCGAGGTCGACCCCGCGAGGACCGAGGCGGCCAACAAGGAAAACTACCGCGACGCCTACATCCTGGGCGATCCCGAGCCGATGAAGAAGGAATCGGACACCAGCGCGAAGGCGCCGTCCCTCTCCGAGTACATCCGGCAGAACCGCAAGTCGCAGATCGAGGCCCCCCCGGTCTCCGCCCCCGCGGTTCCGGGAGAAGCCCCCGCCGCGCCGCGGGGCGCCGGGCGGAACGAGGCCGCCGCGCCGTCGACCGTCCTCGACCCGATCGTCCAGGACTCCTTCCTCCGCGCGTACCAGACGGCCGCCGTCCGCGGGACCCGCCTGACGCCGCTCGCCGGGGGGGCGCTCCGCGTCCAGGCCGTGACCGACACCGAGACGGTCGTCTTCGGCGCCCTGGTCGGGACGGCCCGGGGTCTGAAGGAGTCGCGGACGGCCGGCCGGCTCGTCGAGAAGGTCGAGCTCTACATGACGACGAGCGCGGGAGAGAACGCCGGGAAGTTCGTCCTCCTCCCCGAGGACGCCGAGGCCCTCCTGAACGGGACCGTCCCGCCTGCGAAGTTCTTCGTCGCCAACGTCCAGCTCTGAGGTCGCCGTGCCCCACGCGTTCCGCGCGACGAGCCCGCTGCCTGCGGCGGGCGCCTGAGGCCGAAGTGGACGCCGGGACGCTCGTGCTCGTCCACCTCCACTCGCCGAAGGAGAAATACTGGGGGGCGCTCCGCGCGCTCACCCCGGCGGGCGTGACGGTCCGGGGGATCGACGTCGCGCTCTTCGACGACTGGGCGCGGCAGTTCCTGTCGGGGGGCGAGCCCGAGCTGGGCGTCGCGACCCTCTTCTTCCCGCTTCACCGCGTCGAGAAGATGTTCGAGGACTCCCGCGTCGGGACGGTCGCCGCCTACCACGAGCGCTTCTTCGAGATGGTCGGGCGCGACGTCCGCGACGTCCTCCGCCTCGATTCCTCGCGGCCCGACGGGCCGCTCCAGTGAGCAAGGAGGACCCGTGGCCGACCTCGTTTGGCAGCTCCGGAAAGGCCCCGACGGGGCGCCCTACGCCTTCGCGGCCTTCAACAGGGCCGAGAAGCGGACGAACTTCTTCGACGGGGCCGAGCCCCTCCGCGCGTTCCTGATCAAGCACGGCGTGGCCGCCGAGGACGCCATCGCCCTCGCAGCGCGCGTCGAAGGGGGCGAGACGGTCTCGGTGACGCTCCCGAAATAGGCCCCCCGGAGCCCGGCAGGGCAGAATCCGGCATGACCTCCTTCCCGGCGCGCGCCTTCGCCCTCTCCCTCCTCGCGCTTCCGTGCTCCCTCCGCGGGGCAGAGGCGGTGCCCGCGCCCCCCAGCCTCTTCCGGTCGGTCGACGACCTTTCCGTCCCGGATTCGAGCCGGCCGGTGAAGGATCTGGTCCTCTCCGCCGGCGCGGCCACAATCCGGCTCCCGGAAGGTCGCGCCGCCGTCGTCACCGATCCCGACGGCACACCTGCGGGGCTCTTCCTCTCGGGAAGGGGCACCTTCACCTACGTCCCGCGAGACCCCCGCGAGTACCCCGCCGTCCGCTGGACCCTTTCGAAGAACACCCGGCTGAGCCCCGCCGCCACCGAGTCCGGTCTCGCCGTCGCGGACTCGTTCGAGACGCTCCTCTGGCTCGCGCCGGCCCAGGCGATCCCGGAGCTCTCCGCCCCCGCATCGGAGCCGTCCCTCGCCCAGGCTTTTCGAAAGCACCGGGACCGCACCGCGAAGGTGAAGGAGCCACCGTTCGCCCACCTCCGGGCCGCGCAGCGGCGGGACGCGCCCGGCGCGCGCGTCGTCCGCGCCGAGACGACGGGCGGAAGGGAGGACCTCGTCTTCCTCCATGACCCGCTCGAGTCGGGCCGCGAGCGGCTCACCGCGAGCGGAAGGTTCCAGGTACGGGTGAGCCGCGGCGACGACCGGAGCTACGCGATCCTCCTCGCCGAGCAGCCGATCGAGGGCGAGCTGTTCGACCCGCCGTCCCCCCGGGTCGTCCTGACGCACGTCGACCTGAAGGTGACCGCCTCGGGCGGCTCCGACGTCTCGATCTGGGCGACGGAGACGTTCGAGGCCCGCAGGGGCGCCGTCGGCACGCTCCTCCTCGACCTGCTCGACACGGCCGAATCGCAGACCGGCGCGACCATCCAGCAGACGGCGCTCTTCGGCAACGTACGGCGCGGCAGCGACCGGATCCGCGAGCGCCCCGTGACGGTGACGGGCGTCTTCGACGAGGCCGGGAACGCCCTCGAGTTCGACCACCGGAACGACCAGCTCGCCGTCGCGCTCCGCTCTCCGATCGCCGAGGGGAAGAGCGCCCGCGTCCGCGTCGAGGTCGAAGGCGGCCTCCTCGTCCGACCCCTCGGGAACAACTACTGGGTCCTCGGCCTCGCTCCCTGGTTCCCCGCTCCGTCGATGGCCGGACGGGCCTTCTCGGCGGGAATCAGGATGAGCGTCCCGAAGCCGTTCCACCCGATCGCTCCCGGCGTCACGCTCCGCCGCGCGGAGGAGGGGGAGCGGAACGTCCTCGAGACGCGCCTCGACGGGCCGGCGCAGAACCTCGCCGTCCTCGCTGGCGCCTACTCCCTGGAGGAGGAGGTGAAGGACGGAAGAACCCTCCGCGTCGCCTCCTACGGCGGCCGGAACCGGACCGCGTCGCGGAGCCTCCTCGACCTCGGCTTCGCGACGGCCTCGTTCTTCGAGATCTTCCTCGGGAAGATGCCGGTTCGCGAGCTGACGGTCGTCGAGATGGCCGTCTGGGCCCAGGGGCAGGCCCCCGCGGGGCTCCTCCTGATCGGCACGGAGGCCTTCAACCCGATGGGGACGGGTCGCTACCGCCGCGCCGCCGCGGGCGTGAACGAGAGGTTCGCGCACGAGCTCTCCCACCAGTGGTGGGGGAACGGGGTGAGGCTCCCCGACCTGTCCGAGCAGTGGCTCTCCGAGTCGTTCGCCGAGTACTGCTCCGCCTTCTTCATCCGGCAGGCGGCCGGGAAGGAGGCCTACGACCTCTACCTGACCCGCTGGCGCTCCCGCGCGGCGCAGACGAAGGAGACGGTCCCGCTCCTCCTCGCCCATCGGCTCCGGGCCAAGAACGACCAGGTCCAGGCCGACAACATCCGGACCTGGCTCCTCTACGACCGGGGACCTCTCGTCCTCGCGGCGATCCACCGCGAGATCGGCGACGAGGCGTTCCTGACGTTCCTCTCCTCCGTCCAGTCGACGCTCGGCGGAAGGGTCGGGACGACGAAACGGGTCGAGGAGGTCCTCGAGGCGGTCACGAGGAAGGACTGGACGTCCTTCTTCGACCGCTACGTCCGCGGCACCGAGATCCCGACGGTCCCCTGAGGGCGCCGTCCCGGGCGAGCGCTCCGCGCGCTCGTCCGGGACGCGCTCCGACCGTGGTCAGTGCCCCGGGGCCGGCTGGGAGAGCTCGAGGAGGACGCCGCCGGTCGAGGCCGGGTGGACGAATGCCACGAGGCAGCCGTGGGCTCCGGGGACCGGCGTCTCGTTGATGAGCCGGATGCCGGCGGCCTTCAGCTTCTCGAGCGTCGCCGCGACGTCGGGGACCTCGAGGCAGAGGTGGTGGATGCCCGGCCCCTTCTTCTCGAGGAACTTCGCGATCGGGCTCTCGGGCGAGGTCGGCTCCAGGAGCTCGAGGCTCGACTCCCCGACGGGGCGGAAAGAGGTGATCACCTTCTGGGAGGCGACCTCCTCCCGGTGCGTCTCGACGAGGCCGAGCAGCTCCCAGACGGCGCCGCCGCCTTCGACAGACGGGACGGCGAGCCCGAGGTGCGAGATCTTCATCTTTCCTCCGGTCGGCGCGCTTCGGGCGCCATTCTTCCGCAGCGTCTCGAGGAGGGCCTCGGCGGCGCGGAACGGGTCTTCGCTCCTCGCCTCGACCCGGCCCGCCCAGGAGGCGAGGGAGGCGTCGCTCCCGGCGAGGCCGTGGAGCTCGGCGAGGAGACGGTCGCTGACGATGGCTTCGATCCGTCGGACGGTCCGGTCCCGGCGGCGGGACGCGCCCGCCGGCCCGAAGAGGAACTCCTTGTGGCTCGCCAGCGCGGCCCGGAGCTCCGAGACCCCTTCGCCCGTCCGTGCGACGGTCTTCAGGACGGGCGGGATGAAGGCCCCGTGCTCTCCCATCTCGAGCATCTGGAGGACCTCGTGGACGGTCCGGTCGGCCCCCTCGCGATCGGCCTTGTTGACCACGAAAACGTCGGCGACCTCCATGAGCCCGGCCTTGATGGCCTGGATGTCGTCGCCCATCCCGGGCGTCAGGAGGACGACACAGGTCTCGGCGAGGCGGAAGACCTCGACCTCGTCCTGCCCGACCCCGACGGTCTCGACGAGGACGTCGTCGAAGCCGGCCGCGTCGAGGACATCGACGGCGTCGGCCGTGGCGCGGGCGAGGCCGCCGAGGTGACCCCGCGTCGCCATCGACCGGATCATCACCCCCGGGTCGGTGTAGAGGTCCTGCATCCGGATCCGGTCGCCGAGGATCGCCCCGCCCGTGAACGGAGAGGAGGGGTCGACGGCGACGATCCCCACCTTCCGTCCTTCAGCGCGCGACGCCTTCGCGAGGGCGGCCGTCAGGGTCGACTTCCCGGCGCCCGGAGCGCCCGTCAGGCCGACGACGCGCGCGCGCCCCGTCCGGGGCCAGAGGTGGGCGAGGAGTTCGGGAAATCGCGGGTCCGCGGTCTCCGCCCAGGTGATGGCGCGGGCAATGGCCGGCGGGGTCCCCGCGAGGACGCGCTCGGCGAGCTCGCGAACGGGAATCATGGCCGGGAGAGTCTAAGGGACACGCCCGGTACAATGCCCGTTCCGTGCCAACCAACCCCTCGGACGCGCTCGCGGTCGATCCGCTCGTCGGCGTCCTGACCGAGATCGCCCGGACCGTGACGGAAACGCTCTCGCTTCCGGACGTCTTCGCGCGCGTCGCCGCAGCCGCGCGCCGCGTCCTGCCGTTCGACGCCGCCGGAGTCGTGAGGATCGTCGACGGTCCCGAGCTCCTTTCGTGGGGCCTCCTGACGCCGGACGGCGCCGAGGCGGGGCGCCGCTACGGCCGGGACGACGTTTCCGCCCTCCTCTGGCCCGGGGGCGCGTCGCCGAAGAGGATCGACGACACCGCCACTCTCCTCGACCCGGCGTACCGCGCCGACCGCGAGCTCCTCGAGGCCGGGATGCGCTCGATGCTCGTCGCGACGATCGTCCGCGGCGAGGAGCCGCTCGGCGACCTCTGGTTCGCGTCGCGCGCACCGGAAGGCTTCGGCCCGGCCGACGAGCCGACCGCCCGGGCGATCGCCGACATCCTCTCCGCCACGCTCGAGCACGAGCGGCTCGCCGAGCAGGAGCGGCGGAGGGTCCGCCGGCACCGGGAGCTCGACGCGCTCGCCTCCGCCCTGGCGAGGGCGCTCGACGTCCGCGAGGTCTTCGACCAGGTCTCCGCGATCGCGCGCGAGGTCCTCCCGCACGACCGAATGACGCTCGGGCTCCTGTCCGAGGACCGGACCGAGAACCAGATGTGGGCCGTTTCCGGGGACCGCGGCTGGGTCCCCGACACCTATCCGATCCCGGACTCGGAGCGTGCGCAGATGGTCGCCGACTACCAGATCGTCGACGACGCGGAGGCCGACCTCCCGGCCGACTCCTCCCGCAGGGCGATCCTCCTCGCCGCCGGGCTCAGGTCGAGCCTGCGGGTCCCGATCCGGCTCGAGGGGAAGACCGTCGGTGCGCTCTCCTTCCACGCCCGCGAGAAGGAGAGCTTCCGCGAGGAGGACGTGGACCTCGCGCTCCGGGTCGCCGACCAGGTCGCCCTCGCGTTCTCCCACCAACGGCTCGCAGAAGAGGCCCGCCGGGCGGAGGAGGCCCGGCAGGAGGCCGTCCGCCTCGAGGCCCGCGTCCGGGCGCTCTCCGACGAGCTCGAGTCGCGCGACGGGTTCGGACGGGTCGTCGGCGGCTCGCCTGCCTGGCGCGCTGTCCTCGTCCAGGCCTCCAAGGTCGCCCCGACGGAGACGACTGTCCTCCTGACGGGCGAGTCGGGGACCGGCAAGGAGGTCGTCGCGCGCGCCGTCCATCGCGCCTCCGCCCGAAGCTCCGGCCCGTTCGTCGCGCTCAACTGCGCGGCGCTCCCCGAGCAGCTCCTCGAGTCGGAGCTCTTCGGCTACGAGAAGGGGGCCTTCACCGGGGCCTACGCCTCGCGCGCGGGCCGGCTCGAGCAGGCCGCGGGCGGGACCCTCTTCCTCGACGAGGCGGGCGAGACGAGCCCGCTCGTCCAGGCCAAGCTTCTCCGAGTCCTCGAGGCGCGGGAATTCCAGCGGCTCGGCGGCGCGAAAGTTCTCCGGGCCGACGTGAGGATCGTCGCCGCGACGAACCGTGACCTCCAAGCCGCGATGGCCCGCGGCGACTTCCGCGAAGACCTCTTCTACCGCCTCTCGGTCTTCGAGATCCACCTGCCACCCCTGCGCGAGCGCCCCGAGGACGTCCTCCTGCTGACGGAACGCTTCCTCGAGGACCTCTCCCGGAACGTCGGGCGCCCCGCGCCGGGCGTCTCCCGGGAGGCGCGCGAGCTCCTCCTCGCCTACTCGTGGCCAGGGAACGTCCGCGAGCTCCGGAACGCCCTCGAGCGCGCGGTGATCCTCTCGGAGGGGGGCCTCGTCCAGACGGAGCACCTGCCGATCGCCGTCGCGCGGAGCGGGGAGGCGCGCGCCGCCTCGGCCTCGGCCATCGAGCTTCCGCCCACGGGGCTCGACCTCGACGCCCTCGAGAAGACCCTCGTCACGCAGGCGCTCGAGAAGGCGAAGAACAACCGGAGCCGCGCCGCCAGGCTCCTCGGCCTGACCCGCGCCCAGCTCTACACCCGCCTCGAGCGGTACGGCCTGGCGTGACGGGAGGAGCGGACGGCCGGACGCCTCGCGAGGTACCGTCCGGAGGGAGCCCCTTCGCGCCCTTCTGGCGGCTAGACCCGGGCGTCTCCTTCCTGAACCACGGCTCGTTCGGTGCGTGCCCCGCCGTCGTTCTCGAGCGCCAGGCCGAGCTCCGCACCGAGCTCGAGCGCGAACCGGTCGACTTCCTCGTGCGGCGGCTCCCGGCGCGGCTCGCCGAGGTCCGCGCCGTCCTCGGCCCGTTCCTCGGGGCCGAGCCCGACGACCTCGCATTCGTCCCGAACGCGACGACCGGCGTCAACGCCGTCCTCGGCTCCCTCGACCTTGCTCCCGGCGACGAGCTGCTGACGACCTCGCACGCCTACCCCGGCTGTCGCAACGCTCTCGCGCACGTGGCCGAGCGCGCCGGAGCGCGGCTCGTCGTGGCCGACGTCCCGTTCCCGCTCGACGGCGAGGACGACGTCGTCGCCCCTGTTCTCGCAGCCGTCTCCCCCCGGACTCGTCTCGCGCTCCTCGACCACATCACGAGCCCGACGGCGCTCGTCTTCCCGATCGAGCGCCTCGTCGGCGCGCTCCGCGAGCGGGGTGTGGAGACTCTCGTCGACGGCGCCCACGCGCCCGGGATGGTGCCGATCGACCTCGACCACCTGGGCGCCGGCTGGTACACGGGGAACGCCCACAAGTGGCTCTGCGCCCCGAAGGGGGCCGCGTTCCTCCACGTCCGAAAGGACCTCCGGACGCGCGTGCGGCCCGCCGTCACGAGCCTCGGCTACTCCGAGGAGGCGTCGCCCGCGCGCTTCCGTGCCGAGTTCGACTGGACCGGGACGTCCGACCCGACGCCCTGGCTGACGATTCCCGCGGCGCTCGACACGCTCGCGTCCCTGCTGCCCGGCGGCTGGCCCGAGGTGATGAGGAGAAACCGCGCCCTCGCCCTAGAGGCGCGGGAATCCGTCGAGACGGCGCTTCGCGTCCGCACGGCCGCCCCCGCGGCGCTGATCGGGTCGATGGCGTCCGTGCCGCTCCCGAGGGCCGCGCGCGGCTCGGCAGCCGCGCGGCTCGGACCGCAGGAGCTCGGCGGGTGGCTCCGGGAGCGCGGCGTCGAGGCGTGGCTCTACCCGTGGCCCGCGCCGGGGGGGATGCTCGTCCGCGTCTCGGCCCAGCTCTACAACGCGCAGGCGGAGTACGAGCGGCTCGGCGCGCTCCTCTCGGAGGCGCTCGGCGGCTGAGGGGACCCCGCCCCGCTCACCCCGCCAGGAGGACGGCGGAGGCGGCGAGCAGGGCGGCGAGGGCGGTCCGGAAGATCCGGCCCGAGAGCGATCCGTGGAGGACCGCTTCTTCGGCGACGTCGCGGGCGATCGAGCGCATCGGATCGAAGTGACCCCGGGACGCGCCACCCCACGCCCGTCCCGGTGAGATCATCTCCGGCATGCTCGAAGGCTCGCGTTGCCCCTGGGCGGGATCGGACCCGCTCTACGTTTCGTATCACGACGAAGAGTGGGGCGTCCCCTCTCACGAGGACCGGCACCTCTTCGAGATGCTCGTCCTCGAGGGCGCGCAGGCCGGCCTCTCCTGGATCACGATCCTGCGCAAGCGCGAGAGCTACCGGAAGGCGTTCGCCGGCTTCGACCCCGCGAAGGTGGCACGCTTCGGTCCGAGGGACGTGGAGCGCCTCCTCGGCGACGCCGGCATCGTCCGGAACCGCCTCAAGATCGAATCCGCGATCGACAGCGCGAAGGCGTATCTCGCGCTGCAGAGGGAGGCCGGGAGCTTCTCCTCCTGGCTCTGGGCGCACGTCGGCGACGGGCCGGTCCAGGGAGCGTTCCGGGAGATGCGGGAAGTCCCCGCGAAGACGCCCCTCGCGGAGGCGATCTCGAAGGAGCTCCGGAAGCGCGGCTTCCGGTTCGTCGGCCCTACGATCGTCTACGCCTACCTTCAGGCCGTCGGAGTCGTCAACGACCACCTCGTCGGATGCCCCCGCCACCGCGCGGTCGCGCGGCTCGGGACGGACTCCGGGCGGTGGCCGGCGGAGGGACGGACGGGTCCGCCTTGAGGCCGACGAGGAGGAGGAGGCCCTCCACGCCGTCGGGCCCCGAGACCTCGACCCGGAGACCCCGGCCCTCGGCGTACTGCGGCGCCGCGTCGACCTGAGCGAGGAGCGCCGGCGGCAGGCCGGCTTCCCGCGCGGCCGCGACCGCCTTTCCGCCGAGGACGAGGCCGGAGAGGAGCCGTCCCTCCTGCGGAGTCAGGTAGAGGAGGACGCGCCCCTTCCGGAGGAGCCGGAGCGACCAGCCGAACTTCGCGCCCCCGTACTTCCAGAGCTCCTCGATCGGGCCGCAGCGCTCCGCGACGCCGTCGACGAGCGCGCGCCACGTCGTCGCCGCGGGGCCGAGCCGTCTGCGGAGGGCCGCCGGCTCCGGCGGCTGGTTCGGGTCGTCGAAAGCGCTGAGGGCCATGTTCCCGGAGTCTCCTTTCGAAGCGCGTCCGGCCATCAGTCCGCCGGACGCGTCCAGGCGAAGAGGTACGCGTCGCGCGGCTCGGGGCCGAGGTTCGGCCGCACCCCGAACGCCGGGAGGAGCCGCTCGCGCGTCAGGCCCGCCTTCTCGAGGACGCGGGCCGAGGCCTCGTTCTCGACGTCGCACGTCGCCTCGATCCGCGTCACCTCCGGGACCGAAACGAGCCACCCGACGACGGCCCGCGACGCCTCGGTGGCCAGGCCGCGGCCGTGGGCGTCGCGGTGGAGGACGTACCCGCATTCCGCGCCGCCCTCCCTCGGACGGCAGGCGATCGCACCGACCGCCCGGTCTGACGGCAGGAGCGTCAGCATCCAGGTGAGCTCCGTCCCGGTCGCCCAGCCCGTCTCGCAGAACGCGAGGAAGCGGCGGCTCGTCTCGATCGAAACGTGCGTCGGCCAGTCCATCAGCCGGGTCACGAGGGGATCGCTCGCGTAGGCGAAGACGGCCTCCTCGTCGTCGGCGCGCGGGCGACGCAGGCGGAGCCGCGGCGTCTCGAACGTCTCGGGCGGAGTCCAGGGAGCGCGCGTCACCGCCCCACGATAGGGCAGGTCGGGACGGGTCGCACGCGCGGGAGCGGGGCGCGGGCGCCGGGGCGGCGCCCGCGCCTCGGACGGGCGGCCGGTGTCGTTCCCGGCCGCCCGCTCGAATCAGGCTTCCGCGAAGGCCTCCTTCAGGGCCTCGCGGTGCGCCGCGAGCGTCTTCGCGAGGTCCTTCTCCGTGTGCGCCGTCGAGACGAACATCGCCTCGAAGGCGGCGGGCGCGATGAAGACGCCCCGCTTCAGGAGCCCGTGGAACCACCGGCTGAAAGCCGCCCCGTCGCTCTTCTTCACGTCGTCGAAGTCGGAGATCGGGCCCGGGTTGAAGAAGAGCGTCAGGATCGAGCCGACCCGGTTCAGCGTGAGGCGCTCCTCGAATCCGAGCTCCTTCGCGACCTTCCGCATCCCCTTCTCGAGCTTCGCGGCGGTCCTCTCGAGCTTCGCGTAGGCGGCTGGGGTCAGCGAGTCGAGCATCGCGATGCCGGCCGCCATGGCGAGCGGGTTCCCCGAGAGCGTCCCCGCCTGGTAGACGGGGCCGTCCGGCGCGACGTGGGCCATCAGGTCGGCCCGGCCGCCGTAGGCGCCGACCGGAAGGCCGCCGCCGAGGATCTTCCCGAGGCAGGTCAGGTCGGGCTTGATCCCGAAGAGCTCCTGCGCGCCGCCCTTCGCCAGGCGGAAGCCCGTGATCACCTCGTCGAAGAGGAGGAGCGCACCTTCCCTGTCGGCGATCTTCCGGAGCCCTTCCAGGAAGCCCGGCTTCGGCAGGACGACCCCCATGTTCGCGGCGACCGGCTCCACGGCGATGACGGCGATCCGCCCCGAGTGCTGCCGGAACAGCGCCTCCACGGAGCCGAGGTCGTTGTACCTCGCCGTGATCGTCGCCTTCGCGAGGTCGGCCGGGACGCCGGGCGAGCCGGGGATGCCGAGCGTCGCGACGCCGGAGCCGGCGGCGACGAGGAACGAGTCGGCGTGACCGTGGTAGCAGCCCGAGAACTTCAGGACGAGGTCGCGCCCGGTGACCGCACGCGCGAGGCGAACGGCGCTCATCGCAGCCTCGGTGCCGGACGAGACGAAGCGGACCTTCTCCATCGACGGGACGAGACGCGTGACGCGCTCGGCGAGCTCGACCTCGGCGCGGCAGGGGGCGCCGTACGACGTCCCGCGCGGGAGGGCCTTGCGGATCGCCGAGGCGACCGCCTTCGGCATGTGCCCGAAGAGGTGCGGCCCGTACGACATGACGTAGTCGACGTAGCGGTTCCCGTCGGCGTCGACGATTACGGAGCCCTTCGCCTTCTTCACGAAGAACGGCGTGGCGCCGACCGACTTGAAGGAGCGGACGGGCGAGCTGACGCCGCCCGGCATCTTCGCCTTCGCGCGGGCGTAGAGCCGGTCCGACTCGACGGTCCGCCGAACGCGGCGG
>CAZWRQ010000063.1:0-20757 GCA_964636395.1 uncultured Holophagales bacterium | reverse complement strand
GGCCGCGAGGAACCGTTCCGGCCCGCCGCGTCGGAGGCCTGCCGCGGCGCCGACGAGGGCGAGTCCCGTGACCGCGAGCGGCAGGACGGGGCGGTCCGGATCGCCGTGCCGCTCGTTCGGGTCGCCGCCGAAGGTGAAGAGCCGGACGTAGGCCGCGGCGTTCCGGGCCAGGCCGGCGAGGGCCGACCTCGTCCCGTCGCGCGCCGCGGAGAGCTCGCGTGTTCGCGCGAGCGCCCGCTCGGGATGCGCGGCGTAGTGCGCCGCCAGCGGAGCGAGGACGAGGCCGCAGGCGACGAGGCCGGCCGTGGCGACCCGGCGGAACGCGGCCGCGTCCCCGGCGTCGCCCGCGGCGGCCCGGCGCTCGCGGTATCGGCCGAGGAGCCAGAGCGCCGGTGGAAGCGGGAGGATCGCCCAGGCGGCGACGTAGCCCCACCCGGCGAGCCCGGCCAGGGCCCCCTCGGCGCCGCCGGCCCGCGGCGAGGAGCGCGAGCGCCGCGGCGAGGACGACGACGGCCGAGGTCGCGACGGCGTTCCAGCCCCACCTCCCGGTGACGAGGAGCCAGGACGAGGTGCCGCCGAGTAATGCGGCGAGGAGGAGCGGAAACGGCCGCCCGGCCGCCGCGGCCGCCGCCAGCGCGGCGATCCCCGCGAGGAGGACGAGCGCCGGCAGGACCGACATCGCCCGGACGGAGGCGATCCCTCCCCCCGCGGCCCGGTCGATCGCGGAGAGACCGTGCAGCGAGAGGTTCGTCACCCAGGAGTTGACGAACCCGGCGTCGGGCGGCTGCAGGGGCGAGGTGCCGAGGAGCGGTGCGCTCGTCGCCGAGGCGATTCGCGCCGCACGCAGGGCGAGCGCCTCGTCGATCCAGGGTCCGGGCGGCGCCTCCCGGACGCGGTGGAGGCGAAGCGCGGCGCCGGCGAGGAGGAACGCGAGGAGCGCCGCTCCCGCCGCGAGCCGGCGCGCCGGCGCCGTCACTGCGGCCCTTCCGGCTCGAAGGTCTCCACGACCGGGATGCTCGTCCCTCGGGAGAAGCGGTCGTCGAACGCTTCGGCGAGGACTCTCCCGTCCATGTCGCGGGCGATCGGCTCGCCCGCGAGCGCGAGCAGCGTCGGCGCCAGGTCGACGACGTCGGCGGAGGTGAGGCGGACGCCTGCTCGGATCCCGGAGCCCCAGAGGACGAGGAAACCGTCGTCGCCGCTGTCCGGAGACGCGACCGGCGCCCGCCCGCGGAGGAGGTCGAGGAGCGCGGTCAGGGGAGGCGCGGGGCCGAAGCTCGCCGGAGCGAAGACACAGAGCGTCCGCTCGCGCCCCTCCCGCTCGAGGAGGTCGCCCAGCGTGTCGTCGAGGAAGCGGTAGTAGGCGAGGAGCGCCTTCTCGGCGGCGTCGGTCTCGCGACGGGAGACGCCGAAGTAGCGGCGCGGTTCCGCGGCCGGACCGAGGACGCGCGCCGGCCCGCCGAGGCCCGAGAGGACGAGCGCGGAGACGCTTCCGGGGCCGGTCGGGACGCCCGCCAGCGTGGCGCCGACGATCCCGAGGTCGCGCGCCGCGCCGGCCGCGGCGTGCACCTCCCGGAGCTCGTCGTCCGACAGGCCGGCCGGCTCCAGGGCCCGCGTCAGGGGACGGTCGAGGTTCCCGGCGCCGAGCAGGAGGAGTCGCGCCCTCTCCGCGGTCTCCTCCGGGAGGGCCTCTCCCTTCGGGCCGCTCTCCGAGAAGAATCGCTCCGTGGCCCAGAGGACGAGCCCCTCCCGGGGCGGCTCGCCCGCGGGCCAGGAGAGGACCGCCGCCTCGTGGCCGCGCTCCGCGAGCACCTCCCAGAACGCCCGGCTCCTCCGAGTCGCCCCTCCTTCCCGGCGCGGGCTCGCCAGCGGCAGCGGGATCGGCCGGGCGAATCCGGGAACGCGCGGTAGCAGCCGGAGGACTCCGACGGGCGTCGGCAGCGACCTCTCCGAGACGACGCCGTGCTTGCGCGGCATCTTCCCGGTCGCGGCCGTCGTCCAGAGGGCGGCCCGGTCGTGAGGGGAAAGCGTGCCGAGCGGACCGCCCGCCCCCTCCTCGAGGAGCCGGGCGAAGACGGGGAGGCTGCCGTCAGACGCCGCGCGCGAAAGGAGCTCCCACGAAACCCCCTCGAGCCCGACGACGAGGAGGCTCCGGGTCGCCGTCCTCGGGATCGCCTGCGGAGGGGCGAGGGACGAACGCTCGGGGCCGTGGCGTCCGAGGAGCGGCACCGCCGAGAGGAGCGCGGCCGGGCCGAGGAGAAACGCGGCGGCGCGCCGGCCGTGCGGCCTCTTTCGCGCCGCCACGAGGACGGCCGCAGCCGAGACGGCCCCGGCGAGCGCGACGCCGACGAGGAGACGCCGGGTGCCGTTGCCGAGGAAGTCGTAATAGAGCTTCCTCTGGGTCTCGGCGTGGACGGCGAGCAGGGCGAGGACGATCGCGGAGAAGCCCCAGAACCCGGCGGACGGGGTCCCCGGCTCCCTCACGAGAAGGCCGAACGGCGCGAGGAGGAGGAGCCCGAGGAGGCCGCTGGCCGCGAGGAGGCGCAGGGCCGGGAACGGTGCCAGGAGGTGCGGGTTCAGCGCCAGCAGGACGTTCCCCGTCCCGAGGCCCAGGACGGCCCCGAGGAGCGCGGGGTGGCTGCGCCGGAGAGCCTCGCTCATAATCCGCGTCCGCGAGTCTCGCCGTCTTCCGCATGGTGGTCAACGAAGCGCTCCGCATCCTCCGCACCGTCCGCTACGACGCGGCCCACTTCTCCGTCTTCCTGCAAGCCGGCTCGATCGCGGCTGCCGCGAAGCCGGGGCAGTTCGTCATGATCCAGGCCGGCGACGGCCTCCGGCCCTATCTCCGCCGCGCGTTCTCCGTCGCCGACGTGACGACGGTGGCGGGCGTCCCCGGCATCGAGCTCGTCGTGAGGGCCGTCGGGGTCGGGACGGAGGCGCTGGGCCGATTCGCGGAGGGGACGCCGATCCCGGTCCTCGGACCGCTCGGCGTGCCGTTCCCGATCGAAGACCTGAAGCAGTCCGACCGGGTCGCCCTCGTGGCGGGCGGCATCGGCCTCGCTCCGCTCGTCTTCCTCGCGCGGCGCCTCGCCGAGCGCGGTATCCCGGCAGACCTCTTCTACGGAGGCCGGAACGAGAGCGAGGTGCTGAAGCGTCCCGACTTCGAGCGCTTCCTCGGAGCGCACCGCTGCCGCTACGCGACGGACGACGGCTCGCTCGGGAAGAAGGGGCGCGTGACCGACATCTTCGGCGCCGCCCTCGACGCCGGGACGAGCTACCGGCGCGTCTTCGCCTGCGGCCCCGTCCCGATGTTCCGGACCCTCGCTGGGATTCTCGAGTCCGCGGGGGTCGAGGGGTCGTTCGCGCTCGAGTCGGAGATGGCCTGCGGATTCGGAGTCTGCCTCGGCTGCGTCCTGCCGGGCCGCGACGGCCGCTTCCACACGATCTGCACCGAGGGACCCTGCCTCCCGCCGACGGCGATCGACTGGAGCCGGGTGTGAGCGTCGACCTGACGGTCCTGTTCCCGGAGGGTTCGCGCCCCCCCCGGACCCCCCACGGGAGCTGCGGCCGATGAGCATCGACCTCACCGTCCACCTCGGCCGCCTCACGCTGAAGAACCCGATCGCGACCGCGTCCGGCACGTTTGGGTACGGGCTGGAGTTCGCGGAGTTCGTCGACCTCTCGTCGCTCGGCGCGATCTCCGTCAAGGGCCTCTCTCTCCGGCCCTGCCTCGGCAACCCGCCGCCGCGCATCTGCGAGACCGACGCGGGCATGCTCAACGCGATCGGCCTCCAGAACGTCGGCATCGAGGAGTTCCTCGGCGAGAAGCTCCCGAAGCTCCACGAGGCTGGGGCAACCGTCATCGCGAACGTCTGGGGAGACACGGAGGCCGAGTACCGCGCCGTCGTCGAGAGGATCGGCGACGACCCGCGGGTCGCGGCCGTCGAGCTGAACGTCTCCTGCCCGAACGTCGTCAAGGGAGGGATGGTCTTCGGGAACGACGCGGCGGCCCTCGGCGCTCTCGTCGCCGCCGTCCGCCCCGCGACGCGCCTTCCGCTCGTCGTCAAGCTCTCGCCGAACGTCACCGACGTCGTCGCCGCGGCCCGAGCGGCCGTCGACGGCGGGGCCGACGTCCTCTCGCTCATCAACACGCTCGTCGGCCTCTCGATCGACATCGAGACGCGCGAGCCGAAGATCGGCTTCACGACCGGCGGCCTGTCCGGCCCCGCGATCCGCCCGGTCGCCGTCCGGATGGTCTGGGAGGTCCGGCGGGCCCTGCCGCACGTCCCGATCTTCGGGATCGGCGGCATCGAGTCGGCCGAGCACGTCGTCGAGTTCCTCATCGCCGGGGCGAACGCCGTCCAGGTCGGGACGGCGAGCTTCCGCGACCCGGGGATCTCGGGCCGGCTCGTCCGCGACCTGGCGCGCTGGTGCGAACGGCACGGCGTCGAGCGGGTCTCCGATCTGACCGGCACGCTGAAGACGCGCCCGCGACCGGAGAAGGCCTATGTCTGAGGGGCGGATGCGGATCGCGGTCGCCCTCGACGCGTCCGAGAGGAGCCGCATCCTCGAGCTGGCGCGCCTCGTCGGCCCCGAGGTCGGCGTCCTGAAGGTGGGCCTCGAGGCGTTCTGCGCGCACGGCCCCGGGCTCGTCCGCGAGGTCGCCGCGATCGCGCCGGTCTTCCTCGACCTGAAGCTCCACGACATCCCGAACACCGTCGGCGGGGCGGCCGCCGCGGCCGCGCGGACCGGCGCGTCGATCCTGAACGTCCACGCGGGCGGAGGCATCGAGATGATGCGCGCCGCCGGCGAGAGGGCGCGCGAGGCCGCGGCCGCGGCCGGGCTCCCCCTCCCCAGGGTGATCGCGGTGACGGTCCTGACGTCGCTCGACGCCGCGGCGCTTTCGGCGGTCGGACTCGCCGGGACGCCGCGGGAAGCCGCCCTTCGGCTCGCCCTCCTCGCGCGGGAGGCGGGGCTCGACGGGGTCGTCTGCTCTCCGGAGGAGATCACGGCGATCCGCTCGGCCTGCGGCCCGGAGTTCCTCCTCGTCGTCCCGGGGATCCGGCCGGCCGGGAGCGATGCGGGAGACCAGAAGCGGATCGCCACGCCCGGCGCGGCGGCGCGCGCGGGGGCCGACCTCCTCGTCGTCGGCCGGCCGATCACGGGAGCGCCCGACCCGGCCGGAGCGGCGCGGGCGATCGCGGCGGAGATCGACCGGGCCTGACCCGCGGACCGGCGTCGGGAGGGCTCGGCCAGCGCCTACTCGACCGGGATCTTCGTGTAGCGGCCCGCCGTGCGGCGCGCCTCGGCCGCCCGTTCGGCGAGCGCGATCTCCTCGTCGAGGAAGTCGCGCATGGCCCTGAGGAGCTCGATCCCGGAGGTCGCCGCCCGAGCGGCCGATTCGGAATGCCCCCGGCGCGCGAGCTCGAGGGCGAAACGGGCCGCGAGGTCGCCGACCGGCTTCAGGAGGCAGCCGTCTCTCCCGCAGGGGATCCTCCCGGCCTCTTCCGCGGTCCACCGCGACTCGCCCGCGCCCTCTGCGCCCGGCCCACGGGGGGACCGGCTCGCCGCGCTCTCCTCCTCCGCCGGCTCGAACCCGGGTCCGAAATCGGCCTCGAGGCCGTCTCCCGCGCTCCGGCCCCGCCCCCTGCGTCTCTCAGCCACGTTCTGCCTCCGTCGCGCCCCGCTCGAAGCGGACCGTCAGCCGCCCCGCATCCACCCTCGCCTTCGTCGGGACGAGCCCCGACAGCGTCCGCGGGATCGGGACGTGGTGCCGGAAGTTCCCGATCGTGACGATCAGATCGCCTGAGGCGACCGCGAGCTCGACGTCCTCCTTCTCGACGAAGGGAAGGTCGAGGGTCAGGACGTAGTGTCCCGGCTTCTTCTGGAAGCGGTACGGGGGCGTCGTCCGGAACGACGCGGCCGGATCGAGCCCCGCGTAGAGCGCGGCGCCGAGCTTCGCCAGGCCGGCGGCCCCGACGACCTGGTCGTCCTCCAGCGGTACGGTCCAGATCGGCACGGGGTCGAAGTAGCCCCGCGCTTCCGAGAGGAACCGGTCCTGCGTCCGCCGCCATTTCCCGAAGAACGGGTCCGCGAGCCCCTGCGGGAGGAGGCGGTTCACGATGACGGCATCGACGGTGAGGCCGTAGAGCCCGAAGTACATGAAGGCCCGTTGCGTCTCGCGCAGGACGATCTTCTCGGCGTTCGTCACGAGGCGTACGGTCGTCGTCGCCGGATCTTTCAGCAGCGCGTCGACGCCGTCGAGCTTCCCGGCGAGCTCCTTCACGTTGTCGAAGTACCGCTCGGACGGGATCGGGAGGCTCGTCACCCGCTCGGCCATGGGCCGGGCGACCTTCAGGAGCGATCGCTCGACCCGGAAGAGCTTCTTCATGTACCAGTCGAGCGTCGGCGGGAGAGAGACGAATCGGAGCGACTCCCCTGTCGGCGCGCAGTCGAGGATCAGGACGTCGTAGGCGTCCTCGCGGGCGTACCGGTTCACGTAGAGGAGGGCTGAGACCTCCTCCATGCCGGGGAAGACGGCGAGCTCCTCCGCCAGGACCTCCTCGATGCCGGTGACGGCGAGGAGCGTCGCGACGTAGCCGGAGATGTCCTGCCAGTGCCGGCCGATCTCCTCGGTGACGTCGACCTCCTGGATCCAGAGGTTCTCTGCGACCGGCATCGGGGCGCCGCGCCGCTTGTCGGCGAGGCGGCCGTCGAGGTCGAAGGCGTCGGCGAGGGAATGCGCCGCGTCGACCGACAGCACGAGCGTCCGGAGGCCCCGGGCGGCCAGCGTCAGGCCCGTCGCCGCGGCGACGGTCGTCTTGCCGACCCCGCCCTTGCCCGTGTAGAGGAGGATTCTCATCGGAGAGGAGGGGCATCTTAGCCCGCGCCGACGCGGCGGCGGCGCGGGGTCAGTAGCCGCGGAGCCGGCCGCGCTCTTCCCGCTCGCGCCGGGAGAGCCGGCCAGCCCCGGGGTCACGGCGCGGGGCGAGGAGCCTCTCGAGCCGCTGCGCCTCCCGCTGCTCCGGCGTGGGCTCGGGGGTCGTGTCCTCGTAGAGCGTCCGCGCCTCGGCCTTCGGGACGTGCCGTTCGGTCACCGCCTTCACGACGAGGGTCCTCCGCCGCCCGGGGACGGTGACCTGGAGCGTGTCCCCCGGCTTCACGATCCGGTGGGGCTTTGCGGCCGCGCCGTTCAGGTCGACCTTCCCCCCCTCGCACGCCTCCTTGGCCTGCGAGCGCGTCGGGAAGATGCACGCGACGTCGAGAAAGACGTCGAGGCGGACGCCGGCGGCGTCCGCCTCGTCCTCCGGGCGCCCCTTCTCCCGGTTCATCCCCGAACCGCCGCGCGGCAAGGCCGCCGCCCCGCGTTCACTTCAGAAGACCGGCTTCTGGACGGTGTGATCGAACGCGTAGGTGTACTGGTAGCCGAGGACGGAGACCTTCTGGATGTATTTCGCCTCGACGATCACGTCGCTCCCGTGCCGCCGGACCTTGATGTCCTGGATCGTGAGAGGCGTCCCCGCCTCCTGGGCGATGACGAAGATCTCGTACTGGATCTTGTCGGGCGGCTTCATCCCCGCGAAGTTGGCCTGCTCGCTCATCGCGTCCTTCACTTTGTTGCCTGCATAGTGCAGCGGCACGATCTTGAAGAGCGCGATTCCGACGACGATGACGATCGCGATACCGACGATCGTGCCGAAGGCCCCCTCGCCGCGAGTCCGTGTCCGGGACGACATGCTCTGCCTCCTCCTTGGGCCTTCCGCGTCGGTCAGTCGACGGCTCGGAAGGTCCGCTCCCAGCGGGTTCTCGAGAAAAAGTGTATCGCGCCGTCGAGGAGACGGCGCATCCCCGCGCTCCGGCCCACGATCGGCTCCGGAGGGGGGCGGACGGACCAGTAGACGAACAGCGCCCGCCCCCGGACGTGCTCCACCGGCACGGGCCCCCAGACGCGCGAGTCCCGCGACTCGTCGCGGTTGTCGCCCATCGCGAAGAAGGCGTCCGGCGGGAGCGTCCGGGGCGGCAGCTCGTCCCTTCCCCGGACGGAGGCGGGGAGGTCCGCTCCGGACAGGACGGCGGGGTCCCGGTGCACGACCCAGGGCTCCTCCCGGGCGACGCCGTCGACGAAGAGCCGCTTCCCTCGGATCTCGACCGTCTCGCCCGGCAGGGCGACCGCCCGCTTGATGAAGTCCCGCCCGGGCTCTTCCAGGCCGCGAAAGACGACGACGTCGTCCCGCCGGAGCCCTCGCGCCGGCAGGAGGGGTCCCCAGGGGAGGCCGCGCGGCGCCCAGCCGAGCTTGTCGACGACGACGTGGTCGCCGACGAGGAGGCTCTCCTCCATCGACCCGCTCGGGATCTGGTAGGTCTCGACGAGGAACGCCTTCGTGAAGAAGGCGAAGACGACCGCCACAAGGATCGCCTCGACGTACTCGCGCGGGACGGCGGGCCCGCGCGTCCTGCGGTGCGCGCGGCCGGCCGCCGTCCCGCCGCCCGGGTCCGTCACGGTCCGCCCCCTCAGTCGACCTTCAGGACCGCGAGGAACGCTTCCTGCGGGAGCTCGACCCGGCCGACCTTCTTCATCCGCTTCTTGCCTTCCTTCTGCTTCTCGAGGAGCTTCCTCTTCCGGGTGATGTCGCCGCCGTAGCACTTCGCGAGGACGTTCTTTCGGAGCGCCTTCACGGTCGAGCGGGCCAGGATCTTCGCCCCGATCGCCGCCTGGATGATCACCTCGAACATCTGCTGGGGGATCATCTCCTTCATCTTCTCGACGAGGGCGCGGCCTTTGACCTGCGCCTTGTCGCGGTGGACGATGAAGGCGAGCGCGTCGACCGGCTCGGAGTTGATGAGGACGTCGAGCTTGACGAGGTCGGCCTCGGCGTACCCCGTCAGCTGGTAGTCGAACGAGGCGTAGCCGCGCGAGACCGACTTGAGCTTGTCGTAGAAGTCGAGGATGACCTCGTTGAGCGGGAGGTCGTACTTCAGGACGGCGCGCTGCGTCCCCGCGTACTCGAGGGAGACCTGCCGGCCTCGGCGCTCCTCGCAGAGCGCGAGGATGCCGCCGAGGTACTCGTCCTTCGTGATGATCGTCGCGAGGATGCGCGGCTCTTCGATGAGGTCGATGAGCTGCGTCTCCGGGAGCTTCACGGGGTTCGAGATCTCGAGGACCTCGCCGCGGGTCGTCGTGACGCGGTACGGGACGGACGGCGCCGTCGTGATGAGCGAGAGGTCGAACTCCCGCTCGAGGCGCTCCTGGACGATCTCGAGGTGGAGGAGGCCGAGGTAGCCGCAGCGGAACCCGAAGCCGAGCGCCGTCGACGACTCGGGCTCGAACGTGAACGACGCGTCGTTCAGCCGGAGCTTCTCCATCGCGTCGCGCAGGTCCTCGTAGTCGTCGGACTCGGTCGGGAAGATCGAGGCGAAGACCATCGGCTTGACGTCCTGGAAGCCGGGGAGCGGCTCGGACGCCGGTCGCTCGGCCTCGGTCATCGTGTCGCCGATCTTCGTCGAGTGCAGGTCCTTGATCCCAGCGATGACGTACCCGACCATTCCGACCGTCAGCTCGGGGACGACCTGGGCCTTCGGCGTGAAGAGGCCGACCTCCTGGACCTCGGAGACGAGGTCCATCCCGAGCATTTTGATCTTCATCCCGGGCCGGATGGCGCCGTCCTTGACGCGGACGAGGCAGGTGACGCCCCGGTAGACGTCGAACCAGGAGTCGAAGAGGAGCGCGCGGAGCGGGCCGTCGGCGTTCCCCGTCGGCGCCGGGACGTCGTGGACGATGTGCTCGAGGAGGTCGCGGACCCCCGTTCCGACCTTCCCCGAGGTGAGGGCGGCGTGCTGCGCCGGGATCCCGATGACCTCCTCGATCTGCTCGCGGGCCATCTCGGGGACCGCGCTCGGGAGGTCGACCTTGTTGATGCACGGGACGATCGTCAGGTCGCCGTGGATCGCGAGGTAGGCGTTCGCGAGCGTCTGCGCCTCGACCCCCTGCGTGGCGTCGACCACGAGCACGGCCCCCTCGCACGCCGCGAGGGACCGGGAGACCTCGTAGGTGAAGTCGACGTGGCCGGGCGTGTCGATCAGGTTCAGGACCCAGTCGTGGCCGTCCTCGCTCCGGTACTTGAGCGAGACCGCGCGGGCCTTGATCGTGATGCCGCGCTCCTGCTCGATCGGGTTGTCGTCGAGGACCTGCTCGCGCATCTCGCGCGCGGTCAGGGCGCCCGTGATCTCGAGGATCCGGTCGGAGAGCGTCGTCTTGCCGTGGTCGATGTGGGCGACGATCGAGAAGTTACGGATGCGGGAGGGGTCGGGCATGGTGTGGGTCGGGCCTCGCGCCCGAACCCTCTATTCTAGAAGAACGTTCGGTAATGTGCTCGCCCACCTCGGACCTGGGGAATCCGGCGGGCGACCCGCGACCGTCAGGCCCCGGGCGGCGGGATCCAGGGCAGGCCCTCGAGCGGCCAGCGCGACCGGGCCGGGGCGGCGAGCCCCTCGCTCGGGGCGCCGGATCGGTGCCGGAGGAGCCCGGCGAAGGCGACCATCGCCGCGTTGTCGGAGGTGAGCGCCCGCGGGGCGAGGAGGACCTCGACGCCGCGCCGTTTTCCCCACGCCGCGAGCCGTTCCCGGAGGAGCGAGTTCGCCGCAACGCCCCCGGAGACGGTCAGGAGCGGGAAGCGCTCCGCCGCGTGGAGCCGGTCGACCCGGTCCTCGATCTGCGCGACGACGGCCTCCTGGAAGGCGGCGAGGAGGTGGCGGAGGGCCGGCGGGGCCTCGTCCTCGGGGAGCGCCGGCCCCCGGAGCGCGACCCCCGTGTTCGGCGAGAAGCCGAGGGCGGCGAGCCGGTCCCGGACCGCCGTCTTGAGGCCCGAGAAGGAGAGGTCGCAGGAGCCGCCCTTGAAACGGGGGACGGCGAACGGCTCGACGACCCGGCCGCTCCGCGCGAGTCGATCGACGACCGGCCCGCCCGGGTAGCCGAGGCCGGCCATCTTCGCGACCTTGTCGTAGGCCTCGCCCGCGGCGTCGTCGCGCGTCCGCGCGAGGACCGCGACCCCCTCCGGCGCGAAGGAGAAGACGTGCGAGTGCCCGCCCGAGACGACGAGCGCGGCGAAGCGCGCCGGGACGCCGCGCGCCGGGCCGCCCTCGAGGTCGAGGAACGGGGACAGCGCGTGCCCCTCGATGTGGTGGCCCGGGACGAACGGGACGCCCAGGCCGAGGGCGAGGCCGCGCCCCTCCGCGAGGCCGACGAGGAGCGCGCCGACGAGCCCCGGGCCAGCCGTCGCGACGACGAGGCCGACCTCCTCGAGGCGGGCGCCGGCCCTCTCGAGCGCCTCGTCGAGGAGGAGCGGGAGGTTCGTCAGGTGCGCCCGGGCCGCGATCTCGGGGACGACGCCGCCGTAGCGGCGATGCATGTCGATCTGCGACGAGACGACGGACGCGGCGATCGAGCCGTCCTCCCGGAGGAGGGCGACCGAGGTCTCGTCGCAGGAGGTCTCGAGGCCGAGGACGTACGTCACGGGAGGGCGAGGAGCCTCGCGAGCCCTTCGGCGTGGGGCGGGGTCGAAACGCCGGCCTCGGTCACGATCGCGTCGACGAGCGCCGCCGGCGTCACGTCGAACGCCGGGTAGAGCGCCGGGACGCCGTCGGGCGCGACGGAGAGCGGGCTCTCGCCCGACGGGTCGAGGAGGAGGACCTCGGCGCCGTCGCGCCACTCGATCGGGATGTCGCGCCCCGAGGGGCAGGCGGGGTCGAGCGTCGTCCGCGGGGCCGCGACGACGAAGGGGACGCCGTGCGCCCGGCAGGCGAGCGCGACGCCGTAGGTGCCGACCTTGTTCGCGACGTCCCCGTTCGCCGCGATCCGGTCGGCGCCGACGACGGCGACGGCGACCTTCCCCGAGGCGATGACGGAGGCCGCGGCGACGTCGGGGAGGATCGTCACGTCGATCCCGTCCTTCGCGAGCTCCCAGGCCGTCAGGCGCGCCCCCTGCCAGAAGGGGCGGGTCTCGTCGGCGAAGACGGCGACGGGCCGCTCCGCCGCGAGCGCCCGGACGACGCCGAGCGCCGTCCCGACGCCGGCCGTCGCGAGGGCCCCGGCGTTGCAGTGGGTCAGGACGCGGAGCGGGGCCCTGCCGTCGCCGCCGAGCCGGGATGCGATCCAGGCGGCCCCGTGCCGCCCCATCGTGGCGCAGGCATCCCGATCCTCGTCCTCGAAGCGCGCCGCCTCCGCCTCGAGGAGAGCGACGCGCTCGGGCGCGGGCCGCCCGGCCGAGGCCCGGAACGCGGTCCGCATCCTCTCGACGGCGAAGCCGAGGTTCACGGCGGTCGGGCGGGCCGCGGCGAGGCGGTCGGCCGCCTCCTCCCACGCCTCGTCGAACGCGGCGGGCGCGCCCGCCGGGGCGAGCCGCCGCGCCTCGACGGCGAGCCCCCAGGCCGCCGCGACGCCGATGAGGGGGGCGCCCCGGACGGCGAGGGAGCGGATCGCCTCCGCGGTCTCGGCGGCGGAGGCGGGAGCGAGCCACGCCTCCTCCCGGGGGAGGCGGCGCTGGTCGAGGAGGCGGAGGCGGCCGGGCGCGGCTTCGATCGGGAGGACGCGCGTCCGGAGAGGCGTGCTCTTCACGCGCCGACTATAGAATCGAATCTCCGCCAGCGAGGCCGGTCCGTCCTGGCCCTGTCCCAAGACGACGGACCCGAGGAGTCTTCCGATGGCCACTCTTCCCCGCAGCATCCGGGACCTCACGCTCTCCTCACGCCGCGTCTTCCTCCGCGTCGACTTCAACGTCCCGATCAAGGACGGGGTCGTCAAGGACGACACGCGGATCACCGAGGCGCTCCCGACGATCCGCCTCGCCCGCGAGAAGGGCGCGCGGCTCATCCTCGCCTCGCACCTCGGCAAGGCGAAGGGGACGCCCGACCCGAAGTACTCGCTCGCCCCCGTCGCGAAGAAGCTCGAGGCGCTCCTCGGCGCGCCCGTCGCCTTCGCCGCCGACTGCGTCGGCGCGGCGGCCGAGACGGCCGCGAAGGCCCTCGCCGACGGCGGCGTCCTCGTCCTCGAGAACACGCGGTTCCACGCCGGCGAGGAGGGGAACGACCCCGCTTTCGCGAAAGCCCTCGCCTCCCTCGCCGAGGTCTACGTGAACGACGCCTTCGGCACGGCCCACCGCGCCCACGCCTCGACGGCGGGGATGGCCGTCCACTTCGCCGCCGACGCGCGCGGCGTCGGCCTCCTGATGGAGAAGGAGCTGAACGCCCTCGGGAAGGTCGTCGACGACATCGAGAGGCCGTTCGTCGGCATCCTCGGCGGCGCCAAGATCCTCGGGAAGATCGCGGCCCTCGAGGCGCTCGTCGAGCGGGCCGACACCCTCCTGATCGGCGGCGGGATGGCGAACCACTTCGTCGTCGCGCTCGGCCTCGGGGTCGGGAAGTCGCTCCTCGAGGCCGAGGGGGTCCCGATCGCGCGGAAGGTCATCGACCGCTGCAAGGAGCGCGGCGTGAACCTCGTCCTCCCCTCCGACTTCCTCGTCGCGCCGTCGCTCGAGGCGGCGGGGCAGGCGAAGGCGGTCGCCATGAACGCCATTCCCGAAGGCCAGGCGGCGCTCGACATCGGCCCGAAGACGCTGGAGATGTTCGAGAGGATGACGAAGGGCGCGAAGACGATCTTCTGGAACGGCCCGATGGGGGTCTTCGAGACGAAGCCGTTCGACGCCGGGACCCGCGGCGTCGCGCAGCTGATGGCCGATTCCGGCGCCTTCACCGTCGTCGGCGGCGGCGAGAGCGTCGAGGCGATCAACGAGGCGGGCCTCGGGCCGAAGATCTCGCACGTCTCCACGGGCGGCGGCGCTTCCCTCGACCTGATCAGCGGCAAGAAGCTGCCGGGCGTCGAGGCGCTCCTCTAGCCCGAGCCCCCCTTTCCCGACGACACCGCGGGGCCGGCGCGCGCCGGCCCCGCTCCACGGAGGCCCGATGCACCCCTCGCGCACGCCGCTCGTCATCGCCAACTGGAAGATGAACAAGACCCCCTCCGAGGCGGCCGCCTTCTGCGACGACTTCCTCTCGCGGCTCCCCTCGCTCCCGGAGCGGGCCGAGCTCGCGATCGCCCCGGCCTTCCCGGCGCTCGAGCGGGTGGGGCGGCACCTCCTGCCGACGCGGGTGAAGCTCGCGGCGCAGGATGTCCACGTCGAGCCCAAGGGGGCGCACACGGGCGAGGTCTCCGTCGCCATGCTCGCCGACTGCGGCGTCGCGATGGTCCTCGTCGGCCACAGCGAGCGCCGCCGCGACCGCAAGGAGGCCGAGGCCGACTTCACGCGGAAGATGAAGCGCCTCGCCGACGCCGGCCTCGCGCCCGTCTACTGCGTCGGGGAGACGCTCGAGGAGCGCGACGGCGGCAGGACGGAGGCGGTCCTCGCCGCGCAGATGACCGCGCTCGACGCCTTCGGCGACGCCCTGCCGCCCGGCTTCGTCCTCGCCTACGAGCCGGTCTGGGCGATCGGGACCGGGCGGGCCGCGACCCCGGAGATGGCGGCGGACGCCCACGCCTTCCTGCGGGCCCGGCTCGCCGACCGCTTCGGCGTTGCGGCGGCGGAGGCCACGCGGATCCTCTACGGCGGCTCCGTCACCCCGGCGAACGCGACGGAGCTCTTCGGCAAGACGGACATCGACGGCGGGCTCGTCGGGGGGGCCTCCCTCGTCCCGGCCGACTTCGCCGCGCTCGCCGTCGCCGCCGGGGCTTGAGCCCCGGGGAGGTCGTCCAGCCGGTTTTGGCCTTTTCGGGCTGGTGGGGTATCCTCATCGGCCCGTTTCGCCTCCGGGCGGCGGGCCGGAGACTCGCGCATGATTTACGTCCTCGTGCCCATTTACGTCATCGTCTGCGTCTTCCTCATCCTGGTGGTCCTCCTCCAGCAGGGGAAGGGAGCCGACGTCGCGAGCGCGCTCGGCGCCTCGTCCTCGCAGACGACCTTCGGAGCGCGTGGCGCGACGACGGTCCTCGAGAAGGTGACGACCTGGTCGTTCGTCGCGTTCTCGGTCCTCGCCGTGACGATCTCGCTGATCCAGGCTCGGCCGAAGTCGTCCGTCATCAAGCAGCTCGGAAGCCAGCCCGCGAAGAGCGCTCCGGCCGTCCCCGCGGCACCCGCTCCGGCGAATGCTGTACCCGTCGCTCCCGCTCCGGGGGGCTCGGCGGTCCCGGCCGCGCCCGCGAACGCCGCGGCGGCGGCCCCGGCCGCCGGAAATGCGGCCCCCGAGGCTCCGGCGCCCGCGCCGGCGCAGAAGTAGTCCCGGCTCGATCCGCTTCGAGGCTTGATTCCACGGCGCGGATCGGTATCATCTCCCTCCCCCACCGTGCCCTGGTGGCGGAATTGGTAGACGCGCACGTTTGAGGGGCGTGTGGAGCAATCCGTGCCAGTTCGAGTCTGGCCCAGGGCACCACTTCTCAGGAACGCGAAGGCCCGCCGAAAGGCGGGCCTTCGATCTTTCCGGAGCTCGTCGAGCTCCGTTGCTCCTTCGGCTCAGAGCTTCTCGGCGAACTCCGAGACCCCCGGGATGACGAACCGCTTGCCGTTCAGGGCGTTCGTGATCCCGAGGATGATGACGACGAGGTAGCCGAGCCAGAGCGGGATCTGGAGCATCCCGAAGAAGCCGACGACGAAGCTCGCGATCATTATGCCGACCATCAGGACGAGGTAGGCGACGAGGAGCACGAGCCCGTGCTTGGCGTGCCACTGCACCTCGCGGTCGTTCTTCTCCGTGAGGAGCGGGATCAGCGCCAGGATCCCGAGGTACGAGAGGACGAGCATCACGGACCGATTCGAGCTCGCCGGCGAGGCGGGCGGTGGAGGAGGCGGGGGCGGCGGAGCCGGAGCTCCGACTTCTTCCGGCATCGAGTTCTCCTTTCGATGATGGCCGGAGTGTACGGGAATCCGCCCTCTCAGCGCTCCGCCGCGTCCTCGGAAAGGACGCGCACCTCGCCGTTGACCGTCTCGACGGTCAGCCGCTCGCGGCCCCCGGCGATCTCGCCGCGGGCCTCCTTCGGGCCCCACTTCCCCTCGACGGTCACGTCGGGGAAGTCGGACCGGATCTTCCCGTTGACCGTCTGGAGGTCGAACCGGAAGGAGGAGTCGCGCGCGCAGGTGACGGACACCGAGCCGTTCACGGTCTCGAGGTCGGCCGTCTGGAGCGGGCCCGAGAAGGCGACCTCCACGGAGCCGTTCACGGTGTTGACGTGCAGCGGCCCGCCCTGGTCCTCGACGCGGACGCTGCCGTTCACGGTGTTCAGGGTCACCGGCCCGATACGCTTCTCGGCCGTGACTCGCCCATTGACCGTCTCGACGTCGACCGGAAGTGCGGCCGGGAGGAGGAGCTCGTAGGCGACCTCGGCTCCGCCCCGTCCTCCCCAGCTGAAGATCCCCCAGGACCTCGTCGGCTTCGGGAGGACCGTCTCGATCTCGATCGCGCCGGCCCGCTTCGTTACCCGGATTTCGGTCTGGGCGATGGCCTCCTCCGCGCGCGAGCCCTTCGCCCGCTTCACGGCCGAGACGCGGATATGCTCCTTCTCCCAGGTGCCGACCCGGACGGGGCCGTTCACGTTCTGGAGGCGGACGCGCTCAATGCCGTTCCCGGCGTAGGTCTTCTCGAACGGCTCCTCGAGCACCTGGCCGGCGTGCGCCCCGCCCGTCAGGGCGAGGGCTGCCACGGCGAGGGCCGCGAGCGGGAGGACATGGCGGGGGAGTCTCGGGAAGCGGTCCATGGCGACCTCCACCAGCAGAAACGAACGAAACGGGCCGGAAGTTTCGCGACGGTCACGATTCCCCGACCGCGGTCCCGGCCAGACGGTCGCCGAGGCGCCGGGAATCGGGCCGGCGGACGACCGAAAGGGCTTCCAAGAGGTTCAGGCCAGGGACGAGGAGGGGGAGGTTCCGGAGAACCGAGTCGCGCGCCCGGAGCGGACCCCGGTCAATCCGGACGACCGCGAGCCCCAGGAGCGTCTTCCCGGGGCTCGCGCCGCGAACGTCGCGGAAGAGGAAGATGAGGACGAAGAGCGCCTGCGCCGCCCGGAACACGAGAGGAAGGCCGGCCGGGGGGTCGGGGGCGATCAGGCCGACGAGGAAGACGACGACGGTCGCGAGGAGGAGCGGGCCGCCGGCGAGGCAGATCAGGTCGAGGCCGAACGCCGCCGCCCGCAGCCAGAGACGCTCGGACGGGACAGCCGTCGGCTCCGCCGCCCTCCTCCCGTAGGATGCGGCCCCGTGGCCGTCGCCGCCGCCCTCCGTGCCCTCGCCCTCCGCCCGAAGGCCGAGCTCCACCTCCATCTCGAAGGGGCCGTCCGCCCCGCGACGCTCGTCCGCCTCGCGCGCCGCGCCGCCTCGCCCCTCTTCCCCGACGTCGCGGCCGTCCGCGCCCGCAGCCGCCCCGGCTCGCTCACGGGGTTCCTCACCCTCTACCGCGACGTCTGCCGCCTCCTGCGCGGACCGGACGACTTCGCCCTCCTCGCGCGCGACCTGACGGCCCGCCTCCGCCGCGGCCGGATCGTCTACGCCGAGGTCTACGTCTCGCCGGCCGTCGTCGAGCGCGTCGGCTTTCCGTGGCCCGCCGTCCGCGATGCCGTCGAGCGCGTCTTCGGCGCCCACGAGCGAGCGGGATACGGCCGCATCCGCGTCCTGCTCGACGCCGTCCGGCACTTCGGGCCCGACGCGGCGCACCGCGTCCTCGACCTCCACGCGAGCCATCCCTGGCCGCGCGCCGTCGGCTTCGGCCTCGGCGGGGACGAGCTCGCCCTGCCGTCGCGGGACTTCGTCTCCGTCTACCGCCGCCTGCCCCGACTCGGCCTCGCTCCCGTCGTTCACGCCGGCGAGACGGGAGGCCCCGACTCCGTCGCCGAGGCGCTCCGCTGGCTGAGGCCGCGCCGGATCGCGCACGGCGTCGGCGCCGCCGGCGACCCGGCCCTCGTCCGGCGCCTCGCCCGGTCGGGCGTCGCGCTCGACGTCTGCCTCACCTCGAACGCGGCGACCGGCACCCACTCCCTCGCGGGGCATCCGGTCCTTCGGTTGCTCCGTTCCGGTGTCGCCGTGACCCTCGCGACCGACGACCCCGGCCTCTTCGGGACGACGCTCCTCGGCGAGTACCGGCTTCTCGCCCGACTCGGGGCGACCGAGCGGGAGCTGGCCTCCGTCCTGCGCGCCGGCTTTCGGGCGGCGCTTGCGCCGGCCGGCCGCCATCAGCCCCCGGCTTCGGCGACGACCCTCTCGTAGAGGGCCAGGTAGCGCTCGACGATCGCGTCGGCGTCGAACAGCGAGACGGCTCGGGCGCGGGCGGCGCGCGAGGCCTCGCGGTACGCGCGCTCGTCCCGCAGGAGAGCCACGCCGTCCGCGGCGAGGCCGGCGACGTCCCCAACCGGACGCAGGAAGCCGGTCGCGCCGCTCTCGATGACCTCAGGCAGGCCGCCGGCCTGGTAGCCGAGGACCGGCACGCCGCTGGCCTGAGCCTCGAGCGCGGAGAGGCCGAACGATTCCATGTCGGTCGTCAGGACGTAGAGGTCCGCCGTCGGCATGACCTCCTCGACCGCCGGGGTGTTCCCGAGGAAGTGGACGAGCCCGGCCATCCCGCGCGCCCGGCAGAGCTCCTCGGCGGCGGGGCGATCGGGGCCGTCGCCGATCATCAGGAGGCGGGCCGGGACCTCGCGGCGGACGCGGTCGAAGACTTCGACGACGTCGAGCACCCTCTTGACGGGGCGGAAGTTCGAGACGTGAAGGAGGAGCCTCTCGCCCTCCTTTGCGAAGCAGCTCCGGCGGCGCGGACCGTCGGCCGGCCGCCAGCGCTCCGGGTCGATGAAGTTCGGGACGACCTCGATCTCCTTGACCGGGTCGAAGACCTCGCGGGTGACCCGGGCGAGGTACTCGGAGACGGCGGTGACGGCGTCGGAGCGCTCGATCCCGAAGCGGGTGATCGGGAGGTAGGAGCGGTCCTGCCCGACGATCGTGACGTCGGTCCCGTGGAGCGTCGTGACGACGGCGAGGCGCCGCGGGAGGAGCATCTCCCGCGCGAGGTGCGCTGAGATCGCGTGCGGGAGCGCGTAGTGCGCGTGCAGGACGTCGAGCCCTTCGTGGAGCGCCACGTCGACGATCCGCGTGGCGAGCGCGAGGTCGTACGGCGGGTAGTTGAAGAGCGGGTAGGTGGGGACCGCGACCTCGTGGTACGAGACGCCGCGCTGGAAGAGGTTCAGGCGCGACGGGAGGGCGTAGCTGATGAAGTGGACGTCGTGCCCGCGGCTCGCGAGCTCGTGCCCCAGCTCGGTCGCGACGACGCCGGAGCCGCCGAAGGTCGGGTAGCAGGCGATTCCGATCTTCACGCCGTCAAAACCCCTTCTCGAAGCCGTCGAACGCGGCGAGCGGGTCGGCGAGGACGGGCGGTCGCGGCGAGACGAAGCCCTCGGCCGCGCCGACGTTCGCGAGCCGCCCGAACGCGCGGGCCCGGGCCGTCACCCCCTCGAGGAACTCGGGAGACGAGATGAACGTCGCCGGCTCCTTCGAGGCCGGGTCGAAGAACTGGCTCCGGAAGGCGCGGACCGCGGCGAGCTTCACCTCGAGCGTCCCGGTCACGTCGACGAGGAACGTCGGCTCGGCCAGGAACGTCGAGGGGAAGTAGACGACCTGCTGCGGGCGGTGCGGCGGGAGGCCCGTCTCGAGGGCACGCAGGCCGGCGTAGAACGCGGCGTCGGCGACGAGGCGTCCCGCGCGGACGTGGTCGGGGTGCCGGTCGTTCGGGAGCGGCGCGAAGACGAGGCGCGGCCTTCGGCGGCGGACGACCTCGATCACCTCGAGCTCCGCCGCCCGGTCCGTCCGGAGGTTCCCGTCGCCGAGGTCGAGCCGGTCGCGGAACCGTGCGCCGAGGAGGTGCGCCGCTTCGTCGGCCTCCGCCGCCCGCGTCTCGGGCGTGCCGCGCGTCCCCGCTTCGCCGCGCGTCAGGTCGAGGATTCCGACGCTCCGCCCGGCGCGGGCGAGGAGGGCGAGCGTCCCCCCGCAGCCCAGCTCGACGTCGTCCGGGTGGGCCCCGACGGCGAGGATCTCCACGGTCTCGTTCACAGGTCGATCTCCTGCAGCCCCGCGACGTCCCAGCGGAGCTGCTCCCTCAGCGGACCGACGAGGCCGGCCCGGCCGTGCCGGAGGAGCCACGGCAGCGGGGGGTAGAGCCGTTCGGCCGGACGCCCGCCCGGCGCGAGCGAAGCGACCAGGCGTCGCAGCTGGCGCACCTCGGCCTCGTCGGCGCGTCCGGCGGCGGCCCGGGCCCGGTCGGCGAGCTTCTCGAACGCGAACCGGACGTTCTCGCGCGTCGCGGCGACGTTCTTTCCGAGCCCCGCCTCGACGGCGGCGAGCCGCGGCGCGAGCGCGTCGAGGCCGGAGAGCGCCCCGTCACGCAGCGCGACGAGCTCGTCGAGGAGTCCCCCTGCGCGGGCCGCGCCGCGCCGCGCGAGGAGGGAGTCGACGCCGGCGAAGAGGTCGGCGAGAGTGAGCCCGAGCCGAGAGAGGACCTTGCGCTCCGCGGCCGTGACGGGAGCGGCCATCGGCCGCGGGACGAGGACGGGCGGGACGAGCCCGGCCCAGTCGAAGAGCGGCCGCATCTGCGCCCAGTAGGCGAGCTCCGCCGGCCCGAGGACGGTCGCCGCGACGGGGTAGAGCGTCGACGCGGCGAGAGGGCGCGAGAGCGCGGAGAAGGAAGGGCGCCATTCGCCCGCCTCGAGGCGGGCGACGACCTCTTCCGGCGCGAAGCGTTCGCCGTCGC
>CAZWRQ010000062.1:0-20799 GCA_964636395.1 uncultured Holophagales bacterium | reverse complement strand
GAGGGGGGAATTTCAGACGCGAACATGGGGGGATTTTCGGGAGCGAGCTGACACGCCTCATTTCAGCCGGCGCGGCCCAAAGCAGTTTTGGGCCGCGGGGCGCTGCACGGCGCGTGACGGAGGGAGGTCCGAGGAGGGGCCCCCGGCGCGCGCCGTGCTCGCGCCCGGACCGTCCTCGCCCCGCGCGCCGGAGCCGCCGGGGGCGACTCCCCTCCACGGCGCCCGCTGGCGCCGTGCGGTGCTCCGCTCCGGAGCGGCTCTCGTCGAGGCTCGTCGGGCGTGGGTCGCGTGGGGTCAAGTTCAATGCGGCCCCACTGCTTGTGTCGGACGAAGAAGATCCGCTGCATTCAGTTGTTCCGAGACAACGCGGGCCGCTTCGATATGCGATCGGTTGTCCACCGAGAAGGTCTCTGGCACGGCCACGATGATCCACCCCTTGCCATCTACTTCGACGACGTTCGCAGGAGGCGGGAGCGCCGGTACGGCGCCACGCGCTGCTGAAAGGTACGTCATCCATCCCACTATCGGGACGCCTGACCGCTCGTTCAGCTGGTCCCGGTGAAACCGTGAGACCACAACGCCCCAGTCGGGCTCCCAGGCTCTTGCGATGGCCGACAGAAGTTCAATGAGCAGGCTCACGCCGAAAAGACGGCTCGGGATACCGCTGACAGGAGGGAGCTTCACCACGCAGGAGTTCGGAGGCATCGTTGCATACGAACCGCAACGAACAACAAGCCCCACCGACTCAGCTTCCGATGCCCCGTTCCAGAGATCGAGAGAGAAACCGAGTTCCTCAATCACGGATCGGTCGTTATCGCGCCTGTTACGACCCTTCAAGAAGAGGGCCTCTAGCGATTCAACGTCTGGTCTGATCTGGCGCGCGAGAGCGTCCTTTCGTGATCGTCCCAGCTCGAACCATGGTTGAAGAAGGGCATCGATTGAAGCGAAGGCCTTCAGGCAGTGACTGAGGCGCTCAGCACATGATCGCGAGGATTCCTTCCTGTTGCCCCAGTATGCGGAGAGCACGTATCTATCACTCATGGCGCACCAACAATCGGCGTGTGGACAACCGTGATTCGTGACCCGAAACCGCCATCGATCAGAGCCTGACGGATGGGATCGACCGCCTTGGCTTCGGCAACATGCCATGTAATGGGCGTCGAACCGGCGGCGGCCACTTGACGTGCAGCCTGTTCCCGCATCGACCGAGCGCCGCGGAACCAATCGTAGAACTCACCGTTCCTCACGAAGTTGCCGTAGCCGGGGCCCTTCGCGTCTAGAAGCACCCCGTCCCTAAAGGCATCGAACTTGACGCCGTTGACAAGGTAGACCTCACCGGCGGCACGTCCAGAGATCTGTGCCTGGTACCTCGCCGCCCGTGCACTCATCGATTCCGTTGCTCGAGCCCATCGACCGGGTCCCCCGATAGCTCTTCCAGTGGCACCGATAGCGACGCCCGTACCCTTCGCGACGATCGCATCAAAGCCTTGCTTGCCCGCCTCTTCTGCGACAGACGCGCTAGCGTCTGAAAGTCCGTTCTGAGCCGCAGCCAGGCGCTCCGAAGGAGCATTCGAGGCGGAGCCCGTCAGCTCACTGTACTGTCGGAGCGCGTCTCGATCGATCGGTCGCGTGGATGGCGGCACGGCGAGAGTGCTGAGATCCCGCCCAACTTCGCCCGACGCATCTCGACCGTTTTCGTAGGCACGCGCCACGCGGCCGACCCCGCTCGCAACACCCCGCGCCGCGCTGGTTCTTACCCGCTCGGCAAGCGATGGCTGGGCCGGTGGGGGTGCAGGTACCGAGGCGTAGTTGGCCCGTTCCGCGGCCAGCCGATCTGACATCGCTTGGAACTGTCGGCAAAGGTCCGGGTTCTCCGCGCGTGAGCAGTCCGCGGCCAGCCCCCACGGGTCCGTGGCCTCGTGCGGCCGACCGGCCACGTAGCCGTAGAGGTTCGGGGAGTCGACGTCCTCGAGAGGATCGCTGGTCAGCCAGGCGGCGGTCCTTGGGTCATAGACGCGGGCACGCACCATGTCGAGCCCCGTGACCGGGTCGACCCAGTGCCCCTGCCAGCCGAGGTTCTGACCTCCGGGGAACGCGTCGTTCGCCGTCTCACCCGAAGCGAGCGCACTCTCGTACTCGACCGGGAAGACCTTCTCGAAGCCGAAGGAGATTGAACCGACCTGGCCTTCGGGAACCGGCGGCGGGAAGGCGAGCTCGAGCACGGGCACGTTCGAGGCTGAACGGCCGCTCTCGTCCCTCAGCTCCGCCGTGAGCCGGATGCGGTATGTCGTACCGAGCTGCCATCCTGCAAGGGGAAGCAGCAGGAGCCGCTCGGGCTCGGTCCCTCGGCCGAGGGCAAGCTCCTGGGCCGTCAACGCGCCCCAGGTGCCGTCCGCGAGCCGCCTCTCGACGAGGACGCCGCCCACGAGGGTTGCCGTATCGATCGGCAGCGAGAAGTCGATCGTCACCCCGCCCGCGAGATGAGCCGTGTCCGCGACGACCTGCGTCTGCGAGCCCAAGCTCGCGAGCAAGTCGTCGAAGCGCGCCCTTCTGACCTCCGGTCCGACTTCCGCGTGCGCCTCGCCGAACGGCGTGTAGAGATACCTCAGCGGCGAAGGAGGCTTCGTCGTGTCGGCCCCCGCGCGCTCCTCCACGAGCGCGAGGACGCTCTGCATCTCGTCCCGTATGTAGCTGTAGATCTTGTCGCTCGTGACTTCGCTGCCCGCTCCGTAGCTCTCGACACGGAGCTGAACCTGGTCGTCCAGCCCGGAGGCCCCGGGGACGTAGCTCTTTCTCCACCGGATGGCGCCGGTGCTCTCCGAGCACGCTCCTTCGGGCCTAGGTCCATACCCGGCCTCGCCCAGCAGGTTCCCGCCTTCCCAGAGGAACTCCCGACGCTCGATGTAGGGGCGAGTGCAATCGTCTGTCAGGCCTTCTGGAAGCCTCCCGAGATGTGTCCTGCTGAAGGTCCTTCCGAGCGCGTCGTACTCCCACTTGACTAGATGCCCTGCCCAGGGCGAGACGACGAGATCTCCGCCCGGGCGCTTCGGAGGCCACGTTTCCTTGACCCGGACCTCAGCAAGCTTGCCGAACCAGTGCCAGCGGTAGGTGAAACGGTCGTCCTCGGTCCTTCGCCCCTCACCGTCATAGCTGAACTCGCCGCCGAGCTGCGTGCCGTCGACCGTGCGAGAGAGCGGTCGCCCTTCGGCTCCCGTCGCCTGGCCCACGTCTTCCCCGGCCACTTCGCGCGCGAGCCTCTCGACCTGGTCGGCGCTGCCATAGTGATACTGGAAGCGCTCGAACGCATCCGCCGCAGAGCCGGCGGCGACCCCGGTCAGGCTCCCCTTCCCCGCCATCGCGCCCGTCAGCCGGGAGGCTCCGTCGACCCCCCAGGCCCAGCCCTGGGAAGAGAGTACCGACATGTCATTACCCGCTGGCGACACGAGCCTCCCGAGCTTGGCGTTGTCTCCGATGCGGTAGCCGTACTGGAACTGCCCCCAGACGTTGGAGTCGCCCTCCCCGAGCGGAAGGGCCAGAGCGACATCGGTGGTGCCGGCAGAGCCGACGGTCAACGTCCCGAGTCGCCACTTCGCGGGCGAGGCGCCCATGGGGATATCGGGCTGTGCTCCGGGGCCTCCGATGTACCCGAAGCGGTGCGCCGTCTTGAGCGGACCATTCGTCGTGATGCCGAGGAGGCGTCCGTCGCCGGCCCACGCCCAGGTTGCGCCGATGGAGGACGGGCCCGTCGGCGCGGTCAGGGAGAGGACTCTCTTCGAGCACCCTTCGTAGTGTCTGAGGTAGTCCAGCCCCTGGTTCGCGCCGATGCCGACCGGGAGGCCGAGGCTCACGGTGCGGCCGAAGACGTCATATGTCCGCGTGAGCGCGTTCCTCGTGCCGACGACCTCGTTCTTCGGACGGCCCGCCTGGTCCAGGTCACTGTAGGCGACGGAAGTGCGAGCGTTGGTGCCCGAGCTCGTGAGCCGGCGCGAGGCCAGGAGGCGCGACAGGGCGTCCCACTCGTATCCCTGACCGCCGTCGACGATGACGGAACCTGGTCCAGAGGGAGCGGCAGGCGTGGCGCCTGTGGGCCTGTTGGCCGCGTCGTAGCCGAATGTGACGACGGTGCCGTCGCGCCGACGGTGCTCGTGGACGACGTTGTCGGGGTAGTACTCAAACGTCTCCACCGGCTGGCCCGCGCGCTGGACGTGCCAGAGGCGGCCCGAGCTGTCATAGTCGTAGGTGACGTCGAAGCTCTGGCCCGACGACGCAATGGCGCTCCTGGCACGCAGGCGCCCGTCGAGGTCGTACCCGTATTTCGTCGCTCCTCTCCCCTCAGGGCGAATGACGGAAACGAGAGCACCCTCTGAGTCCCACGAATAGGTCGTGGTCGATCCGGCACCCGACGTGATGGAGAGCGGCCGCCCCTCCTCGTCGTAGTCGATGGCCGTTCGCGTGCCATCGGTCGAGGACTCGCTCCGCACTCTTCCGAGCGCATCGCGTTCGAAACGCGAGGACGTCGTCGGGACGCCAGCCCCGCACGTCACGCCGCTTTCGTAGGAATCCAGCGCGCAAGGCCACGGGGATCCGTCGTTGTCGTACCTGAGGACGGTCTTGCTCGTCGCGTCGGCGACCGAAGCGACCCGCCCTGTCTCCGTCTCGTACGTGAGCTCGGCATCGAGGCGTCCCGAGCTCGTTTGCCGCTTGAACCGACCGCCCGTGTCGAAGCCGCGGACGACGTCGAGCGAGAGACCTTCCGACTGCCTCTGGGCGAACGAGTCGACTGCGCCGAAACTCGTCACGTGCGCCGTCATCGAGGAAAGGACGAGGGACGGATCCTGCGAATCCCTGACATCCTCGGACTTCAGCCCGCCGGCCTTGTCGAACAGGCGAGTAACCCTTGCACCCGTCGGGTGGCTCTCGGTCTCGAGTCGCCCGAGCTTGTCGTAGATTCCGGTCCACTGGCCCTCGTCGCCGTCGTGAGCCCAGGCAGGGCGCCCCAGTTCGTCGTAGCCGATCATCCGTTCCGCGGAGCCCCCGGTCCTGGCGCCCTTGACTCGACCGGCAGTGTCGTACGTGAAGTGCGTCGTGATGCCGGCAGGACTGATGACATCCGTCAGGAGACCTGTAGACAGGTCGTAGGTGTATGTGGTGGTCCCCGTCGCATCCGAGGGCCCGCCAGCCGTCTCCGCCGCGAGGCCATCCCGCTTGATCGTGAGGATCTGTCCGCGATCGTTGTACGAGTAGGTTGTCTGGATCAGCCTGGTCGTGCCGTCGCTCCGCTTCTGGGTGCGCTTCTCCCATTCGAGGAGGCCGTTCAGAAAGTACCTTCGCTGGACGGTCGAGGGCGCGCTCTTCTGGGGGTCGTCCGAGAGGCCGATGGTCTCCTCGACGGGACGATCCCACGAGTCGTACCGCGCTTTGGATCGCGAGCCGTGCGAGGTCCGCTGCGACTCCAGGTTGCCGCGCGCGTCGTAGTAGTACGTCTCCGAGACGCTTCCGCGGGCGGCGGTCATGATGTATCCCGCATCGCTCGTGCCACGGGCGTCATCCCAATATTCGAGGCGGAGCGCCGTCTCCTCCGCGGCAACTCCTGCCTTCACCGATGTCGGGCGTCCAAAGGCGTCGAACGTGGATTGGCCAGAGACGGCCTCAGCCAGGAAACCGAAGTCCTTGCTGCCATTCCGCTCCGGCACGGCGTGCTTGATCCGTCGCTCCTCGCCGTCGACCGTCTCCTCGGGCAGGTTGTCGACGCTGTAGGCAGGGAAGCGGGTAACGACACTGCCATCGTCGCCGTGATCGGTGACAGAGCTGATGTTCAGGCGCTTCGATCGATGGATTCTCGCTCCCCCGTCGTCCGGGTATGCGTAGACGGACCTTCCGCCGTCTCCGCGCACGATCGACTCGACCCGTCCGTCACCCGAAGGGTGGTATTTGATCGTCGATGAGACGCTCTGCAGAACTGCCGGGGCGCCCTTGGCGACCTCGAGGTTGAGGTGGTTGAGGCCAGTGACGCGTCCGCTCTCGAGCGTGTACTCCGAGGTCAGCCCCTCCGGAGCCGAGATCCTGACGATCGAAGCCGGCGCTGCGGAGCCCGGAGGGTCGATCGTCCAGGTTCCCAGGACCTCGGCGACACCGACCTGTTTCACTCGCGCACTCGCCCCCTCGTACACGAATCGGATGCGCGGGGTCACGGAGCCGGGGAGCTTGTAGCTCTCGAGCTTCAGCGGCGAGAAGTCCGCGCCGTGATGCGGAGCGGTGGCCGCGATCGGGGTCGAGGAATACTGGTAAGAGACGACTGGAAGCCCCGCCTCGACCTCTGGGAGCTCGACGCTCTCGAGTCGGCGCGTCCCGTCGAAGTTGAAGGTGAGCTTGCGGGCGTCGAAGTCGACGAGGGTCGACAGGAGCCCGTACTTCGGAGAGCTCGGCGCCTCCTCGTACGTGAATCGGTACCCGCGTCCCAGATCGTCCTCGGCTGCGACGAGCTGCCCGAAGCTGTCGCGGAACAGCTGGAGCGTGGAACCTTGCTTGACCGGGTCGCCCTCGTCCTGCCGGTGGCGGTCGGACACCGCCGCGAGGTTCCCTCCGAGATCGAAGTACAGCGCGTCGTGGTTCCTGCCGATGAGACGGTAGCCCTTCTCCCCGAGCGACTCGAGCTGGACGTAGAGTCCCTTCGGGACGCAGAGCCGATCGGCCTCCTCGAGGCCTTCGGGACAGGCTTCGTCTCCCGCAGTGACGAACGGGAAGACGTGGCCGCTCCCATCGTGATACTCGACGAGCGTGCGCGCCTCCTCCTCGCCGACGAGACTGACGAAGCGCAGGTGCGCGAAGAGGGAGCTGGTCCAGGGAGCGGCTCCCAGCGGAGAGTAGCCGAGCATTCCGGAGCGAAAGGTCCGGTCGAAGGCGAATCCGACACCTCGTCCCTTGGCCGAGAGGTCGGTTGTCTCGAGAAGCGCCTCTCCCGAGGTGAGGGCCACGGAAGCCCCGGCCTCCGCGCGCCAGACAGCCGGGCTCTGTGCCGGCTCGGCAAGTGAGACCTGGGCGGGAGAGGGGACTTCGTCGGCCCATCCGATGAGCTCCGCAGCTCCGCTCGGCGCGCGGTAGTTGTCACCCTGGGAAGCGAAGAAGGCGGCAGCCGTACCCGTAAGGAAGGCTCGAGTCCACGGGCCGCCAGCGAGGAGCTCGACGACGTCGCTCTCGGGCGTGAAGGAGGGACGCTCGCAGCGCCGGCACTGCTCTTTCTCGGTCGCCATCCCATCTCCAGTCTGAAGCTCGTAGCCGGCTCTGGCTCGCGGATCAGAGAGGAGCGCGACCGTCTCGACGCTCTCGTAAAGCGAGAACGCCACGGAGGTCCTGCCATTGGGGTCTGATTCGGAGACCCCTGCGTTCGAGAGTCTCCTGAGCTTGATCGGAACGTCCCGCTCCGGCCAGCCGGCGCCTCCGGGAAGCGCTACTGCCGCGCCGACATTCTCCTTGCCGAGGTTCCGGAGGTCGGGCAAGGCGCGGAGGGTCTGCACTTTCGCGTCGACGGTCTCCCCTAGGCCGCCAGGAAGGGCCACTCGCACCTTGAAGAGCGCCGTCGCTTTGCGCTCGTCCTTGATTCTCTTCTCCACATTCGTCTCGTCCGCCGCCCGGCTCCTGGTGGGGATACCGAGCGGAACGAGGTAGGAGCCCTGGCCTCCAGCGGCTCTCGACACCGCATTTCGGGTAGCCGGATCCTCGTCCCCCTCGTCGCGGAAGATGCCCATGAAAACGAACTCGGGATCCCCGACCGGAATCGAGAGGGCTCCCAAGGCGCCGGCCCCGTTGTCCCAGGTGTAGAGCAAGCCGTTCCCGCTCTCATCGATGGCGATGTGGTTGGTGTCCCACGGGGCCCTCACGGTCAGGAGGAGCCTCGGGTCGGTTCCGTCCGCTCGAGGGCCTCCGTCGGCCCGGCTGACGTCGAAGGCGTCGATGACGGACCCCTCGTCGTCGGTCCCGCCGACGTAGAGACGATTGCTCAGCCGGTCGTACTGGACGTGCCAGGCGACGTGGCCCGGCACGCTGAAGCGTCCGATGAGGCTGAGGGTCCGTGAGGAGACGTCGAAGACGGCGACCCCCTGGGGGCCCAACGTATAGAAGGCCAGATCACGGTAGAGCTGCTCGCCGTTCTCCCAGTAGGCGACGTCGGGGGCGACCGCGACGTCGCGCAGGCGTGCGCCGGGGTACGAGGCGACGAGATTGAGGGCCTCGGCGGAGATCTGCCCGGGCTGCGAGGCGGGGGACTGCGCGTGGACCGCGCCGTGGAAAAGGAGCGGCGAGAAGGCGTCGATGCTCTGTGCCCCTCGGACGGGCCCCGTCGGCAAGATCGACCCCGTTCTTCCGAGAACGGCAACCGAAGGGGTGGAGGCGATGCCGGAATTCCCAGCATCCGACCCGCCTGAACCCAGGTTCAACTCGGGCCCTTCGTACTTGGCCAGGCGTCGTCCGCACTCGCTCCCGCTGGCCTGGTGACTACCTCCGGAAACGACCGTCCGATACATCCGATTCAGGTCGACGACGGTGATGCCGCTCCCGACGATCGCCACGTATCCGTAAGTACGGAGGTTGTAGCGGACCTGAAGGAGGTCACCGCGACGAGCTCGGAGAACCGCAGTCGCTTCCTTTGGCAATGTGCCGTTTCCGTCACCGCCGGGCCATTCGTTCTCGACATCGAAGGACCAGGTCTCCCCTGTCGTCAGGTTGGCGACCGTGACACGTTGATAGCGGTACCACTCTCTCTCCCCGGCGCACGCCCCGTCGACCGGGACACGGCGACCGTTGGTGTTGAGGTCCAGCGGGATGCCGAAGGTGTAGATGCCGAAGGAGTCCCGGGGAAGTCCCTCGAGAGTGCTCCCCACGACGTGAGACTCGTAGAAGTCCTTCAGCTCGGCGGGCTCGCTCTTCTCGTCCTCGACGAGGACGTCCATCGCCGTCGGGGTGCCGGCTGGCAGCGAGCCCCCGAAGGATGTGAATTCCGAGGCCAGGAGCCCCTGGGTGCTTCCGACCGCGAATGCGGTCTTCACGCCGCCGGGAGTCGGCGCGAAACCCCCGGCCGTGCGCCCATCCCGGACATCCTCGATCCGGACAGCCTCGACTCCCCAGCTCGCTCCGTGGAGTGCGTTGTAGAAGAGGCGTCCGTGCCCATCGGTCGCGAAGGCGCGGATCTGGTCCGCGGCACCGGACGAGCGAGCCCAGAGCACCGGGCGGTCCGGGCTCGAGACGTCGACCGCCACGAGCTCGCCGCTCGACGAGCCGACGAGGAGAAGCCCTCCCATTTTCAGCAGGTCGCGGGCAGGGTCGCTCCCGAGGATCGAGGAGCCCGAGGAACCTATCGGTTCGCCGAGGATGGCTCTCGTGACGAAATAGAACTCAGAAGGGCCCTGGTAGGCCTTCGCCTGACCTCCCGCGCCCTTGAGCTGGGCGACGTCGAGTGTCACTCGAAAGAGGTGGCCCCTGGAGAGCGCACCTTCGAGCTGCGCGACGACGGTGGTGCCTTCTATGTCTGTGGCAACGGGAACCACATTACTGCCGCACGAGGAGCTCTTCGCCTCGCCGCAGTCGGTCAGGACGAGGAGCCTGTCCTTGTCTGTGACATTCGTCAGCGCACGATCGAAATCGAAGGTGAGAGACGAAAGCTGGTCGGCGTCGATGTCGCCCGGCGAGACGATCGCCAGGATCTCCTCTCCCTGCTTCGCAGCGAGCGTCAGCTCGAACGGCTGGCTGGCATCGCGAATAGGCCCAGTATGCGAGTACCCCGCGGAGACGTTGAATAGTTCGACGCGGGTGTCCTTGGCAAAGGAGAACCCGTCCGCGTTCGTCAGCTTGACCTGCCCCGCGCCGGTGGCGCAGCCCTCGAGCTCCAGGGAGAGACGCAGACACGCCTCCGGGGAGTCCTTCGCCGGCAACGCGTCGAAGCGACTGAAGGCGAACGGACGGGCGTCGATGAGACGCGGCGCTCCGCCGTCCGACTCCATGGTGAGCGTCGCGCCATAGGAGCCCGAGCCCGACTGATATGGGTCGAACTGCTGTTGGGCCAGAATCCACCCGGTGGAGACGTTTCGTTGCACGAGCTCGATCGGTGAACCGACAACGACCGGCAGGATTGCCTTGCCACTCCAGTTGAAAGCGAGCGGGTAGTAGAGCAGCTGGTCCGCGTAGAGGTTGTACAGGACCCACGACTGCGCAGTGATCCCGCCCGCGCCCGGGTCGACAACCATGGCTGAGAGCTCCGCCCCCGACTCGAGGAGGAAGGCGCCGTTCGCGCGCGCCTGGAGCTCGAGGAAGGAGGTCTTGATCAGGTTGCGAGGCAGCTGCGTGTCCAGCGCTTCGACCGTCCCGGTCGACTGCAGGAGATTGCTCCCCGAAGCAGGATCAGCGGGCTGGTCTTCCTCGTGAGTGGAGATGAGCCTCGTACCATTCCCGCCGTCCACGATCGACCCGAGGTCGAGGAGCTTCAGCGCCCGACCCCAGGCCACGTCGACCGGCGTGCCGGCGAAGACGAGCGAACCGACGCGCGCGTCGGAAGGAGCTGGGATCCTGACTCTGAGGGTCCTATTGGCCGTACCGTCGAAGTCGACCTCGACGTAGGCTCCGTAGCGCATACCTGCCGGCGCCGGGACTCCGATGCCGGCCGGATCGAGATTCGCGACCCTCACGACCTTCGCCTCGTCGAACGCCCCGGCGGGAACCGTGACCTCGACCCCCTCCGGGGTCGTGTAGACCGTTTCCTGGCCGGGGGTCGGGACGAAGCCGAGACCGTCCGCGGTGACGTAGGGACCGAGGGGGAGAACGGTGAGGTTGTTGGCGGTGTCGAGAACCTTCAGGAAGACGCGGGAAGAGAGCGTGACCGGCGTGGAGGCGCAGCCGGCGACGATGGAGAAGGCGCCGTTCGCATCGACGTTCGTCGACGTCTCCGGGCAGGCGGGCGAGGACCGGAGGTTCTCGACGCTCGCGGAGACCGACCACCCGGTCGGGATCGCGCCCGCGGCTCCGACGACGCGGGCCGTGCCGTTCTCGGGGAGGAGGAGACGGATCTTCGTGAGGTCGATCTGCCCGCCCGGGTTGAGCTCCTTCTCGGTCGTGAAGCTCCAGAGGTATGGGAGCGGACCCTCGTAGGGTGTGCCGCCCGCGTCGCGGACGCCGGAGGTGAGGCGGCCGCGGATGCGACGCCCGGGCGGGAGCGGATGCGTCGGCTCGAAGACGAGGGTCGCGCCGTCGGGCTGGAGCGTGAGCGTGCCGTTGAAGAAGGCGCCGGTCGCAGCGCCGTCGTCGCCGAGGAGCTCGGCGGTGAGGAGACCGGAGACGACGGAGGCGGGGTCGATCGGCTCGCTGAAGTGGACGACGAGGAGCGAGCCGATCGGCTGGGAGGTCGCGTTGTCGACAGGTTGGACCGTGGTGACGTGCGGGCCGACGGGTTTGACGAGCAGGTCGAGCACGGCGACGGCCGACGGCGCGAGGGACGGGATGCGGCCCGTCGCGGCTTCGTCGAGCTGCGGGTGGAGCGCGAGGACGTCGCGGTTGTCGCCGGCCGAGACCGGGATCGCGTAGCGGCCGCCGGGACGCGAGAGGTCCGCCGTGCCGAGGGTAGGCGTCGTCACGCGCGACAGCGCGAGGCCGTTACCCTGGCCGATCCTCACGAAGCCGGTCGCGAAGCCGAGCGGGGCCTGCGCGCGGAGGACGAGATACGTCCCCTCGGAGAGGAGCCCTTCGAGCGGAAGGGGCGAGCCCGCGGCCTCCGGGGCGGCGAGGGCGTGCGGCCCCGCGACGCGGGAGGCGCGCGCCGTCAGGCGGGCGAAGGCGCCTCGGCCGTCGGCCGGCTGTTCCACCAGCTGAGCGAGGAGGAGGCGCGCCTCCGCGGCGGGGTCATCGGGTGAGTCCGCGGGGAGCGGGACGGAGAGCGTCGCGGCTCGCGCCAGCGTCCGCCCGGAGAGAGAGATGCGGACGGCAGCGAAGAGGTCGAAGCCCGCGGGCGGCGCGAGAGCGGAGAGCTCGGCAGCGGTGAGGAGCTTCGCCTCGACGGCGACGCTCTCGGCGAGCGCCCCCTCGGGGAGTGTCAGGTCGACGCCGTCGGGCGACGTGATCGTGCCGCCGAGGGCGCCGAGGATCGACCCGCGCTCGAGCGACTCCGGGAACGGGTAGAGGCGGACGTTCTCCCAGCCGGACTCGAGGAGGATCTGCGCGGCCTTCGGGCTCGGCGAGACGGCGAAAGAGAGCGCGCCAATCGTGCCTGCCGCGGCGCCGTTCTCCTCCTCGGACGAGAGCGGGTGATGCGTGAGGAGGAGGTCGGCCGTGAACGGGGCTTCGTAGAGCTCGCCTCCACCTGAGAGAACGAGCTTCTCATCGAGGTAGGCCTGGACGGCGAGACCCGAGGGCCAGAGTGCGCTCCCGTCGGCCGAGCGCGCGACGACGCGGGCCGTCGCCCGCCCCGTCGGTGAGACGACGGCAGGGTCGAGCGACAGCGTGGCCGTGAGCGGCGGGACGGGAGACGGGAGGACCGACGCGGTCAGAGGCTCCCCCTCGGCGCCGGAAAGCGCCGGAGGTGCGATCGCGGGCTCCACATCGGCGAGGATGACCGCGACTGCTCCGGGAGCGACGAGAGCGACGCGCGCGACGTCGGTGCTGCCCGCGCCCGCGTGGCGGTCGACGGGACCGAGCGTGAGCCAGCGCCCTGAAGCGACGTCGTGCCGGACGGCGACGAGCGCCGCCGCTGGAAGGACGTTCGCGGGAAGCGGCAGGGTGAGATGAACGGCGCCCGCCGCGAAGGCGGCCGACTGCGAAAGCGGAACCGGCGTCGTCCCTTCGAGCTCGAGGGTCACGTCCGCCGCGGCGAGGGGGGACCAGCCGAGGGGAAGGAGCTCGGGAAGGGCCTGCGCCGTGAGCGGGGTCAGCCGGACTCCGAGCGTCTCCTGCGGAACGTCGACGAACGCCGAGACGGCGACTTCGAGGAGAAGACCGGAGGGGCCCTCGAAGCTGCCGCCGACGACGGGGTCGAGTCGCTGAGCTGCGAGGGGGGACAACGGAGTGAGGCGCGCGTCGAAGGGGACCGCTCCCGTCGCGGGCGCGAGCGGAAGCCTGCGGAGAGCCGGGACGTAGCCCGCCTTTCCGAGGTGGATCGCGTACCGCCCTGCCGCGACGTCGCCGAAGAAGCCGTAGCGGCCGCGTGCATCCGTCGCCGTCGCCTGAAGAGCCGGGTCCGGCACCGCGACGGCTCCCGGGATCGCCGCCGAGCTCGGGTAGAGCCGTACGTCCGCTCCGTCGAGCGGGCGTCCCGTCGCGTCGTCGTAGACCTCCCCGGAGAGGAAGCCGCCGGTCAGGTCTCCCGTCCCGCCGCCCGGCAGGAAGGTCGTGACCCAAGGGGCCGGTAGCGGAATGCCGTTCTCGTCGGCAGCGGGCTCCTGGACACGCAGTCGGACCGGCTTGTCGCGCCACCAGGCGTCGGCTTCGGAGGGAAGGTCGATCCGCACCGTCCGGCCGTCGGCGTCGAGCACGAGAGTCCCGGGACGCGGGACTGCCGGCTCCTCCTCGAGAGAGAGGACGACGCTCCCGCCGTCGCCGGCCGCCGCCGAGAGCGCGAGCGTCGCAGGGCTCATCCGCTCCGAGAAGCGGATGACGACGCGTCCCGCTTCCCGGTCGAGTTCCGCCCGCTCGACGAAAGGTGCCGAGCAGTCCTTCCGGACGAGGCCGTAGCGCGCGGGGCCGAGCGATCCATCGCGGCCGACGATCCGGAGGGAGACGTCGTGGTAACCGTTCGCGACGAGCGGGACCGAAAGGACGAAGCGCCCGCTCGCATCGGCGGTCGCATTCACCGTGACGGCGCCGACGAGGACCCGAAGCCTCGCTCCGGCCGGGGCGCTCCCCTTCAGCTCGAGCGCGGTCGCGCAGACGACGGCCGGCAACGGCCCGTCGAGAGCGGGCAGCGTTCCGGAGAGAGTCGGGGCCACCGTGAAAGACGACTCGCGGGGGACCTCGAGCGGGTTCCCGGCGAGGTCCGAAAGGCCGACCCCGAGTACGACCCGATACGTCGCACCGGGCGTGAGAGCGGCACCTGGAACGAACGCGACGGCGCTCCCGGCCAGCGAGAACATGCCGACGATCGGCTCCGGCTGCCCCTCGCGCGACACGGCGAACCCGTTCGTCGCCGCGAGCGATGCCCTCGAAACCTCCTCCGAGAAGAGAACCAGGACGAGACCGTTCGGGTCGACGTCCGTGGCGCCCGACGCCGGGACGACCTCGGACACGCTCGGGGCGATCGTGTCGCGCACGAGAAGCCGCCGCGTCGAGGCCGACCGCTTCTCGAGGTCTTCCACGCGGACGATGACTCCGAACGGACCGTCCGTCGTCGGCGCCGCGATCGTCGTCACGAAGGTGACGTGACGCCGACCGTCGGTCCCGGCCGGCTCCCACCCGAGCGTGGACGGGTCGAGCAACACTCCGTTGACGGAGACCGTCGCGCCCTCCGCCGCCCAGGCTTCTCCGGAGACGGCGATCGCGGAAGACGACGCGGCCGTGAGCCGCGTGAGATCGACCGGAGCATCGAGACGGAGAGCCGGCCCCGCGGCGACGGCTCCGGCGTCTACGTCGACGTCGACCGTAACGGTCGTCGTGTGGCCGACGGAATCCGTCGCGACGACCGTCACGCGAACGGTGCCCGAAGCGTCTCCAAGCGGGAGACCAAGCGCGTGGAAGGCGCCGGTGACGGGGTCGACGGTCGCCGTGATCGAGTCTGTCGGGCTGGAAACGACGACGGACTGGAGGTTCGGCTCGGAGCCGAGGTCGACGACGCCGGTCACGTCCGCGACGGCCGGGGCGTTTCCGCGCCTGCCGAAGCGGGCGCCCGTCGTCGGCCAGACGACAGTGAGCCGGGGGGCCTGCGAGTCGCGCTGGAGGACGACGCGCGCCTCACCGGATCGTCCCGCGACGTCGACGGCCCTCGCGACGAGGACGTTCGGGCCCTCGGTGAGCGCGACGGCGGGCTGGGAGAAGGAGGTCCCGGTGCGCGCGGCCGCTCCGACCTTCGTCCCGTTGACCCAGAGGTCGGCCGTCGCGTCGGAGACCGTGCCGCTCACCGTCGCGCTCGACGACGTGACGACCGCGCCCGGCGCGGGAGACGCGATCGACACGACCGGACCGTCGTCCGAGAGTCGCGTGATCCGGTGGGCGACCGTCGACGGAGCACCCGCCGCGCCTTCGCAGACGAGCTCGAGGGCGTTCTCGCCGACGACGGGAAGGGGGACGTCGCCCGCCGCGAACGTGCCGTCCGCGACGGCTGCGACGAACTCCTGCGGGGAACCGCCTCCCGCTTGCGGGACGCGCACGAGGACCCGGCGCGCGGCGCCGCATCGGCCGACGATCGTGAGCTTCGGCTCCGGCGTCGTCGAGCCGTCGAGCGGACGGACGTCGGAGAGACTGCAGCCGCCCCCGCCGACGATGAAGCTGCGGCTCGCCCGGGTCTCGTTGCCCGCGCCGTCGAGGGCGACGACGGAGAGGACCCATCCGCCCTCATCCGGGATTGCGACCTCCGTCGTTTCGGGCGACGAGGGGACCACCGCGCCGTTCAGGAGGATGCGCGGGGCCGGCGCGTCGCCGGCCCCGTCGGAGACCGACACGGAGACCGTCATCGGACCGGCGAACGTCGCCCCCTCTTCGAGCGGCTGACCGCTGACCGTGAAGGAGACGGTAGGTGCGGTGGCGTCGGAGACGACGGTGACGTGCACCTCGCCGGTCCGTCCCTGGGCGTCCACGGCGGTGACGGAAAGCGTGTTCGGGCCGTCGGCGAGAGGGACGTCGAGGATGCGGAAGGAGCCGGTGGCGTCGATCGTCGCCGAGAGCGCGCCCGCGTGAACGAGTCCGTCCGCCGTGGCGGAAGCGCCGCCGACGACCGCGCCGACGACGTCGGTCCTTCTCCGGTTCGTCCGCGTCCCCTCCGCCGGAGAGATGAGGACGAGCTTCGGGCCATCGGAGCGGACGAGGACCTGCACGGCCGCCGAGGCGGAACGGCCGAGGGCGTCGACCGCCACGGCGACGATCTCGTTGGGCGCGTCGGGCTCGAGCGGAAGCGCCGCGAGGCTCCAGTTCGTGCCGCTGACCGTGGCCACGCGGCCGTTCACCCGGACGATCGTCGGGCCGGCCGCGTGCGCCGCCGAGACGGTGCCGGAGACGTCGACCGTCGGGCCGGGGAGCGTCGTTCCGTCGATGGGCGACGTGATGGCGACGCTCGGGCCGCCGGAGGTGTCGATCGTGAAAGACGCCGTATCCGACGCGGGCGTCCCGGCCGCGTCGACGACGCTCGCCGTGAGAGTGTGGGGACCGGCCGCCGCGATCGGAGTCCCGGGGACGTACGGCGCTCCGTCAAGGGTCGCCGTCAGCGTGGCCGCACCCGGACCGCTGAGCGGCTCGTTCGTCCGGATGTCGGGCGTGATCGGCGCGAAGAAGGTCTTCCCGGTGCTGAGCGGCACGCCCCCGAGGAGTATCTCGACGACAGGGCCGGCCGTCTTCACCTGGAAGGCCCGGGTGAAGGAGGCGCGGTTCCCGGCGCGGTCGACGAGCTCGACGACGACATTGTTATCGCCCTCTCGCCACGCGAAGGGAGCCAGCGAGAACGTCGTGGAGTCGGCGCCAGGAGTCGGGGTGACGCTCTGGCCGCCGACCGTGACCGTAACGACGTCCGCCGAGGCGGTCCCGCTGAAGGCCGTGACCGGTTCCTTGAGGAGGGCGTTCTCGGCAGGAACGGTGGCGAGAAGCACCGGCGCCGTCGTGTCGACGGCGAAGAAGGAGTGCGCCGCGGACTCGTGTCCCGCGCAGTCGGTCGCCCGTGCGACGAGGAGGTGATTCCCCTCAGCGGCGATCGGCGTCCCCTCGGTGTACGGCTGGCCGTCGAGCGTCAGAGTCGCGGCGGGCGGCGCGACGGCTCCGTCGCGCACGAGCGCGCGGGCCGCGAGGGCACGATTGACGAAGGCGGGAGACGCCCCCTGAGGGGGCGTCGCGCCAGGCCCCGAGCCCGGGAAGGGGGTCCCGTCGGAGGTCATCGAGACCTCGGGAGACGCCGAGTCGAACCTCACCGAGGAGAGGACTCTCGAGACGCTTCCGAGAGCATCCGTCGCGATCGCGAGGAGGGTCGCGCTCCCCTCGGTGCCCTCCGGAATCGGGAACGAGCCCGTGAAGGCTCCGGTCTCGTCGACGCTCACGGGGAGTGTCGTCGCCGCACCGGACGGCAGAGTGAGCGTGAGGCTGACCGCGGCCCCCTCGGGGGCTCCCGCAGGCCGCGGATGGGCGTCGAGGTAACGGCCCGAGACCGCGAGCGGTGTTCCCGCCGCGAGGCAGGACCCGGACGAGGGCGTCGAAAGGATGATGACCGGGGGAAGCGTGTCGAGGACGACCGGGAGGTCGCGGGGCGTCTCGTTCCCCGCAGTGTCGCGAGCGACGAGACGAAGGGGATTCGTCCCTTCGACGAGCGGGACCGTAGCGGAGAACACCCCTCCCTCCTGGAGGCCGACCTGTGCGCCGAGCAGGGTGAGGGACGTCGCCCCGCTCGCGGTCCCCGTGACGACGATCGGCGAGGTGGAGACGACGGCGCCCGGAGGCGGCGACGCGATGACGAGAGAGGGCCCTTCGGTGTCGATCGTGAAGTGCCGCGTCTCCGTCATCGAGGCCGGCGGCACTGAGGAATCCGTCGCCGTGACGGCGAGCGTGTGCTCCCCGTTCGCGGAGATGACGGTCCCCGACGTCCACGCGGCGCCGTCGAGGGTCGTCGAGACGGAGACCGGCGCGACCCCGCCCGTGGTCGTAACGACGGGCGTCACGGCCCTCGCGAAGAGGGTCCCTTCGGCGAGCGGCTGCCCCGATTCGGTTATGGAGACGAGGAGCGGATCGGCAGGCGGGACGTAGACGACGTCCCGGGTCAGCGTCACGCTTCCGTCGAGGGTGAGCTGGCCGCCGTAGAGCCCTCCGACGAACGCGCCGCTGCCAGCGACCTTCACCGCCGCTGTCGCGCCCGACGCGTATACGAAACCCTTCAGCCGAGCGCTCCCGTCGAGCGTAAACGGCGATCCGCTCGTGAAGAGCCGGAAGGCGATCGGACTCCCGGCGTTGTTCACCTTCGCGGACCCCGAGATCGCCACCTTCCCCGTCGCGAGGATCCGGACATCCCCGGACACGGAAAGGACGGAGCTGCCGTTGATCGTGATCTTCCCTAGGTAATACGTTCCCGCCGGCAGGACGAGCGTCTCGCTTCCGCCGAGCGTCAGATCCGGCGGGCTCGAGCCGGAGAGGGGGTTCTTCCCTCCGCTCGTCTTCGGGATGAGCGCGTTGTCGTTGGCCGCCGAGAGAGCCTGGCCGAGCACCGCGAGGTCGATCGGCGAGCAAGCCCAGGCCGTGTCGAGGTACGACCGCGCCCCCGTGATCTGCGACGATCCGGTCGTTCTGATCGTCTTTCCGGGACCCGCGGTCGCGTTGCCGCGGATCTTCGCGCTGCCGTTGAGCGTGATGTTTCCGTTCGAGACGACGTGTCCCTCGCCCCCCGCTCCAGCCGACGTGGCGACGGCGCTGCCGCTCACCGTCACGTTGCCGCAGGAGAATGCCGCCTGCGTCAGGAAGCCGGCGGGGAGCGCGAACGGGTCCTGCTGCGCCGAAGCCGGTAGCGCACCGGAAACGACGGCCGCTGCGAGAGCGAGCCGCGCGAACCGGTTCAGGGGCATCCTCACTTTCGGCCTCGCTGCCGAAGCGCCGCCTCGTCTTCCGCCCAGGAGACGACGACCTCGAGAGGGCTCGGAACGCGCCTGAGCCCCTCCGGCACCGAGACGAGGCTCGCGGGCAGGACCGCCACCGGCATCGCCTTCGTGACGACCGTTTCGAGGTAGGGACCATCGTTCGAGAAGATCTCGGCGCGGCCTACTCCCCTTCGAGTCTTCACGGCGAGCGCGCCGCCTTCCTTCAGACGAACGGCTTCGAGAAGGTCGGCGGGGCCGACCTCGCCGTCGGCCGCACCCAGGACGTCTCGCTCGAAGTCGGCGAGCGCAGCGACGCCCGCCGGCGCGAGGCGCGGCGCCGAGATGTCCAGCCAGACGTCGAGGGCCGGGCCACCTTCGACGGATGCGCGAAGGCGCCGTCCAGCACCGCTCGCCGCCGAGAGCGCGCCTCGCGCCTTCCCTTCCGCCCCGTCCGGCACCTCTTCGATGCGCACGGGACGCTTCTCTCGCGCCGCCTGAGCCCGGACCGCAGGATTCGTTTCGGCCTTCTCCGCGTCAACGAGTCTCCTCCGGAGCTCCGCGAAGCGCCCGAATGAGAGGGACCAGTACGTTCCCTCCGTCTCCCGAACTTCAGTCAGCTCACGCCGGGCGAAGTCGACGATGGTCCGGTTCCCGTCCGACCTCTCCGAAACGAGGAAGCTCCCACTGTAGGTGTCGCGCACCGTCTCGCCCGTAACGGGCGCTCCTCCGAGGCTCCCGTCGACGACGTGGTGCTCCACGACGAATGGTGCCGGGAAGGGCTCGGAGGGCTGGGCCTCTGCGACGACGGAGGCGGCGACGACGGCCACCGGGAGCAAGGATCGAAAGAGATTCAATGGGGCTCCTGTGGCCCACGCCCCGCCGTTCGAGAACGGACGGGGCCGGCACCTTTACGCGCCGGACGGGCGAATCGCTTCGAGGGGCGAAGCGAGGGGGGATGCGACCGCTGCCCGGACCCGGCCGGGAGACGCTCCACGAGCCCGGGCTCCTCCGAGACGCGAATCCGGAACGCCGTCGCCGTCTTCTGGCTCGACTGGTCTCGGACTTCGACGACGAGGAGGTGTTCACCGAGCGGAAGCGAAACCGGAAGGACGTAGGTGAGCTGGCGAGCGTCCTCTACCGGCGTGCCCTCGATCGGCACCTCCAGGAGCGAGCCCTCTGCGCCGTCGATCCAGGCCGAGTACTGGACGACTGCGCCCGGGACTCCACCCTCGAAACAGTAGGAGGAATCGCTGCTTTGGACGTCGATGACGACGCTGCCCCCGGGCCACGCCTCGACGCTCAGAGCGCCAGTCGACAGCCATGGCGCGGGATCCTCCGGGCATACGTAGTCGTCTTCCGTCCACATCCACGCGGCCGGCCCGACCCGCACGATGCCCTCAAGGACCTCAGAGACATCGAGTGCCGCTCTTCCCTTCACGCTCACGGTGTCGAAGACCTGCACGCCGCGGACATCGAGCCCCGACCATGGGAGCAGGCGCGCCGCGCTTTGGTCGAGCGTCACCGAACCTTCTTGCGGCCGGCTCTCCACGATTCGGAACTGGCCGATGAGCGCGTCGTCAAGCGTGATCTCGATCGACTTCTCGACGAGATCGACGGCGACAGGGAAAGGCTCGATCCTCAAGGTCAGATCGTCCTCACCGGCCCGGTTGCCCCAACGCGAACCGACTTCCGCCAGGGATGTCCAGCCCACCCGAGACGACGGTCCGCCGTCGACGACGACGTGACCGTGGAGGTCCTCGGGTGACCTGAGGAACAGCGTGCCCGCGCCTCCGGACGCGTACCATGCGGGACCGCTCGCGCTGCTCAGCTCCGGGGCCGCATCCTCGAGCGGCCCGAGGACGGCGATGCGGCCTCCCCCGGCGCTTCCTCCCCGTCCGACGAGCGCACCGGGATCGCCTCCCATCGCGCGGACCCACCCGGAGCCGCCGATCGAGATCGCTTCCAGGTGGACGCTTCCGCCGGCGCCGGCGGCTCCGCCCTCGCCCGAGGCCCCGGACGCGTCGACCGCCCCGTCGACGATCAGTCGACCACCGACGCGGAGGCGGATGACCCCACC
>CAZWRQ010000061.1:13583-20972 GCA_964636395.1 uncultured Holophagales bacterium | reverse complement strand
GCCCCCCCCTTCGTCAGTGGAGATGCCGTCGCGGTTCCCCGGGAGCGAGGTGGACCTGACGGTGACCCACCCGCTCTCGCTCTCCTGGGACGCGCTTGCCGCGGCCGTTCGGGCCGGCGCCCCCGCCGAGCTCCTCTCGGTCGACGCGAAGTACCTCTGGCGCGGCGCAGGCGTCCCCGAGGGGCACGTCAAGACGACCCTCACCGTGGCCTTCGGGGCCGCGGAGCGCTCCCTCGAGCGCGACGAGATCAACCGCTGGCGCGACGAGGCCGCCCGGCGCCTCCTCGCCGTCCCCGGGACGGCGGTGGACGGCATCGCCTGAAGGAGAGACAGATGAGCGGGAAGAAGGACAAGGCGCCTCTCGAAGAGACGGCGCCGGAGGCCGTGTCGGAGCTGGAACAGCTGCTCGGGACGATGGAGGAGAAGGTGGCCCGTCTCCTCTCGGCGGTGAAGGCGTCCGCCGGGGAGAACGCCCGGCTGCTCGCGGCGCTCGAGGAAACGGCGGCCGAGAGGGACCGGCTCAAGGCCGAGCTGGCGGACAGCCGGGAGGGGGCCGTGCACGTCGCCGAGCTGAACGAGAAGCTTTCTCTCCTGGCGACGGAGCGGGAAGAGGTCCGAGCCCGTATCGAGCGTCTGGTCAAGAGCTTGGAGGAACCGGCCGCGATCGGCTGAGACGGTGCGTGCTATCCTCGGAACGGCAGCAGAGAAGGAGAGCTGCCGGGATGGAGAACAGGCCGACCGTCATTCAGGTGGAGATCTTCGGGCAGACCTATTCGGTCCGCGCGGCGGGCGAGGAGGAGTACATCCGTGACCTCGCCGCGTTCGTGGATCGGAAGATGCGGGAGGTGGCGGCGCACGCCCCGACCGTCGACTCGACGAAGATCGCCATCCTTGCGGCCCTGAACGTCTCCGACGAATTCCATCAGTATCGAAGCAAGACCCGGATGGGTGATCCGGGGCGGCTCGTCCCGGTGGCGGGCCGTCTCGTCGAGAAATTGGATGAGATCCTCGGAATCCTGCCTGCGGAGCTCCCGGCGGACGCCGGAACGGAATGGCGTGGCACCCTGCGCGGTGCGTGATTGAGCACATGTCCTTGAACCGATATTTGAACCCCGAACGCCTCGAAGCCCGGCCACCCTGTGACGCCCCGGCTCCGGCCGGGGAACTGACGGGTCGCCCCGGGGCGTTCTCCCTGGTTTGGCGAGGGTTCAAAGACGATCGCTCACACGGCCGAGGCGGGGGCCCTTTCCTCTTTTCGAGGACGTCCTAGCGGCAGCAGATCTCCGGTCTCTCGACCCGGTTTCCCGGCACAGGATCACCCTCGACGAGACGCAAGACGAGGGGGATCACAGGTGAATCCAATCATTTACGTCGCTATCGCCGCGATCCTGTTCGTGGCGGCCGGCGTCTTCTTCGTCCTCGCGACGAAGGCGAGGGGCAGGGCCGAGGACGCGCGGGTCCTCGCCGACCTCGAGGCAAAGAAGGTCCTCGAGACGGCGAAGCTCCAGGCCGAGGCCGAGGTTCGCAAGGCCCAGGCGTCCGCGCAGAAGGCCGAGCTCGACGCCAAGGAGCAGCTCCTCAAGGCCCGCGAAGCGGTGGACGAGGAGGTCGCCCGCCGCCGCAACGAGCTCGCCGACCTGGAGAAGCGGCTCCTCGCGAAGGAAGAGTCGCTCGAGAGGAAGATCGGCAGCGCCGAGAAGCGGGAGCAGGACGCCGAGAACCGCGCCCGGAACCTCGACAAGCGGGAGAAGCGGCTCGACGAGATCGAGGAAGAGGCCCAGAAGGCGGCCGAGGAGCTCGTCGCCGCCCAGCGGACGAAGCTCGAGCAGATCGCCGGCCTGACCGCCGAGCAGGCGAAGAAGGACCTCGTCCGCGACCTCGAGAACGAGGCCCGCCTCGAGGCGACCGGCCTGATCCGGCGAATCGAGGAGGACGCGGTCGACAACGCGCAGATGAAGGCGAAGCGCCTCCTCGCGATGACGACCCAGCGGATGGCCTCGGACTACGTCGCCGAGACCACGGTCACCGTCCTCGACCTGCCGAGCGACGAGATGAAGGGGCGGATCATCGGCCGCGAAGGGCGGAACATCCGCGCCGTCGAGGCCGCGACGGGCGTCGACATCATCATCGACGACACGCCGGAGGCGGTCCTCCTCTCCTCGTTCGACCCGATTCGGCGGGAGGTCGCGAGGAGGGCCCTCGAGCGGCTCATCCAGGACGGTCGGATCCATCCCGGCCGGATCGAGGAGGTCGTCGAGAAGGTCCGCGCGGAGCTCTGGGAGGACCTCAAGAAGACGGGCGAGGCGGCGGCCTACGAGTTCGGGATCGCCGACCTGCACCCCGAGCTCGTCAAGCTCCTGGGCCGCCTGAAGTACCGGACGAGCTACGGGCAGAGCGTCCTCCAGCATTCCAAGGAGGTCGCCTGGGCCGCCTGCCACATGGCGAGCGAGCTGAAGGTCGACGTCGCCGTCGCCAAGCGCGCCGGCATCCTCCACGACATCGGCAAGGCGATCGACCGCGAGCAGGAGGGGACGCACCTCGAGCTCGGCCGGCAGCTCCTGAAGAAGTACGGCGAGAGCGAAGCGGTCATCCACGGCATGGAGTGCCATCACGGCGACTACGAGCCGAGGACGATCGAGGCGGTTCTCGTGAACGCGGCCGACGCCATCTCGGCGGCCCGCCCCGGGGCCCGGCGCGAGATCATCGAGACCTACGTCAAGCGGCTCGAGAAGCTCGAGCAGATGACGCAGGGGATGAAGGGGGTCGAGAAGACCTTCGCGATCCAGGCCGGCCGCGAGCTGCGCGTCGTCGTCGACGCCAAGCAGGTGAACGACTCCGAGTGCTTCTGGATGTCGAAGGACCTGGCCAAGCGGATCCAGTCCGAGCTCCAGTACCCGGGGCAGATCAAGATCACGGTCATCCGGGAGACCCGCGCGGTCGAGTACGCCAAGTAGAGCCCGGTCAGCCGAACGGAAGCCCGTCGCCCCGGGGACTCCCCGGGGCGGCTTCGTCAGAGCCCAGGGAGGACCGGATCGTGAAGCTCCTTTTCGTCGGAGACGTCGTCGGGAAGCCGGGGCGCAAGGCGCTCGGCCTCCTCGAGAAGGTCATCGCCCGGGAGGCGGTCGATTTCACCGTCGTGAACGTCGAGAACGCCGCGGGCGGCTTCGGCGTGACGGCGGAGATCTTCGCCGACCTCTCGAAGCTCCCCATCGACGTCTTCACGTCGGGGAACCACATCTGGGACAAGAAGGACTTCGTCCCGCTCCTCGACGACATCCCGAACCTCCTCCGGCCAGCGAACTACCCTCCCGGCAACCCCGGACGCGGGTGGGTCGTCCAGCGGACGCCTGCCGGGATCCCGGTCGGCGTTCTGAATCTGCAGGGGCAGGTCTTCATGGCGGCGACGGACTCGCCGTTCCGGGTCGGCGACGCCTGCCTCGGCGAGATGACCGCCTCCTGCCCGGAGCTGAAGGTCGTCCTGATCGACATCCACGCCGAGGCGACCTCGGAGAAACAGGCCGTCGGCTGGTGGTTCGACGGGCGCGCCTCGCTCGTGATCGGGACGCACACGCACGTCCCGACGGCCGACGCCCGCGTCCTGCCGAAGGGGACCGCCTACCAGGGGGACGCCGGGATGACGGGCGCCTACGAAGGGATCATCGGCTTCGACCCGAAGAACATCCTCGACCGGTTCCGTTTCCAGACTCCCCGCGGGATGGAGACCGCGACCCGGGACGTGCGGCTCTGCGGCGCCGTCGTCGACGTGGACGAGACGACGGGGAAGGCCCGGGCGATCGTTTCGCTGCAGGAGCGGCTCTGAGGCCGGCGCCGCCGCGGAGCGCCCGGGGTTTCGGACGCTCCCGTTCCGCCCCGCTCCGGCCTGCCGGCTGCTGCTAGCATCCGCCCATGGCCGTAGATCCCGAGCTCCTCGCCATCCTCGCCTGCCCGGCCTGCGACCCGCGCCCTCCGGTCACGCTCTGCCGGCTCGAGCCGGCCGCCGCCGGGGGCGTAGTGGATAAGTACCGTGACAAGTTCCGCGACGAGGAGCCGGTCGTGACCGAGGGGCTCCACTGCGCCGCCTGCGGCCGGGTCTACCCGATCGTCTCGGACATCCCGGTCATGCTCGTCGAGGAAGCCCTCCCCGCAGGGGCGCGCGCGTCCTGAAGCTCCTCCCCGGGCCTCTCGCTCGCCGGGCGCCGCTCCCGAGAGCGGCCTTCGCGGGCCTCGTCCTCTGCGCCGCGCTCACCCCCTGGAACGCACCCGCGAACGTCGCTCTCGCGCTCGTGATCCTCGGGGCTGCCGTCCTTTCGGTGCGCTCTCGAGGCGCTCTCCCCGGCCCGGGGGGACGACGGTCCTCGCCCCTCTTCGGGCCGGTCGCGCTCTTCGTCTTCCTGAGCGTCCTCTCGGCGGTCTTCTCGACGGACGTCGTGCGCTCGGTCGTGGCGGTGAAGGGGCTCGTCTCCTTCTCCCTCGTCCTGCTCGTCGCGCTCCTCGTCGACGATGACGCCGACGCGCACGTGGTCGTGGACGCCTTCCGCCTGACCACGCTCTACCTCGTCCTGCGCGGGCTGGTCGACTGGTTCCTCCTGGGGCAGGACAACGTCGACGCCCGTCTCTCGGGCGGCCTGTCGATCTACATGACGTACGCCGGGCTCCTGATGGCCCTCGCCCTCGTCCTGGCGGCGCGGGCGCTGACGCGGGGGGGGCCGGCGCCCGGGCGCCTCGCCGACGGCCTCCTCGCGGTCGCCGCGACGGTCCTCGTCGGACTCACGTTCACGCGGAGCGCCTACCTCGGCCTCGCCGCCGGGCTCCTCGTCCTCGTCGCGACGGCCCGCCCCCGGCTGGGCCTCGTGATCCCGCCCCTCGCCGTCCTCCTCGTGCTCGTCCTTCCCTCCGGCGTCGTCGAGCGGGCGGCCACGTCGTTCGACCGGAACGACGTGACCGCCCGCGACCGGCTCGCGATGTGGCGGGCCGGAGCCGTGATGGTCTCCGAGCGGCCGCTGTTCGGCGTCGGTCCCGGGCGAATCAAGGCTCTCTACCCGCACTACCGCCAGCCGGGCTTCGTCGAGCCGTCCGTCGGCCACCTCCACGACAACGTGGTGAACGTCGCGGCGGAGACCGGGATCCCCTCGGCTCTCGCCTACCTCGCGCTCGTGGCCGTCGCCGCGCTCCGGGCCTGGCCGCTCGCCCGGGACCGCTCCCGCCCGGGGGTCCGCGCGCTCGCGCGGGGCGCGCTCGCGGCGAACGCCGCGCTCTTCGTGGCGGGGATCTTCGAGTACAACTTCGGCGACGTGGAGGTGCTCCGGCTGATGCTGGTGGTCCTCGCCCTGCCCTTCGCGGCGGCGCGCGGGACGGAGCCCGCCGCCTAGAATCGGGCGATGTCGTTCCGCTATCGGATGCCGAAGAGAGCGGCGGCCCGCCCGGCCGGACCGGAGCTGCCGTTCGGCGAGGGGACGCCGGAGGCGAAGGCCATCCCGGTCTCGCTGTTCGTGGCGAAGCTGAACGGCGTCCTGCGTGCTTCGCTCCCCGACTCCTGGGTGAAGGGGGAGATCGGGGAGTGGAGGGTCTGGTCGTCCGGCCACGCGTACTTCACGCTGAAGGACGCGAGCGCCGCCCTCCCGGCGGTGATGTGGGCGTCCGACGTGGCGCGGGTCCCGTTCCGTCCGGAGGAGGGGATGGAGGTCCTCGCGCGCGGGCGCCCCGACGTCTATCCGCGGAGCGGGAAGCTCTCGTTCGTCGTCTCCGAGATCCAGCCGGTCGGCGCCGGGGCGCTCCAGCTCGCCCTCGAGCAGCTCCGGGCGCGGCTCGCCGCGGAGGGGCTCTTCGACCCGGCGCGCAGGAAGAGGCTCCCGCTCCTCCCGCGGCGGATCGGGGTCGTCACGTCCCGGCACGGGGCCGCCGTGCGGGACGTGCTGAAGGTCCTTTCCGTGCGCTTCCCGAACGCACACGTCACGGTCTGGCCGGTCGCGGTCCAGGGGCCGGCGGCGCCGGCCGAGATCGCGCGGGCACTGGACGGTTTCTCGCGCTTCGGCGCCGCCGACGTCGTGATCGTGGCGCGCGGCGGCGGGTCCCGGGACGACCTCTCCGCGTTCAACGACGAGAAGGTCGTCCGGGCCGTGGCCGCGTGCCGCGTCCCGACGATCTCGGCCGTGGGGCACGAGGTCGACGTCACGCTGACCGACCTCGCCGCCGACCTGCGCGCCGCGACCCCCTCCCAGGCGGCGGAGCTCGTCGTCGCCCGCAGGGAGGACTTCGAGGCCCGGATCGAAGGGCTCTCGCGCGAGCTCACGCGGACTCTGAAGGGACGGCTCCTCGCGGCGCACGCCGACGCGGCGCGGCTCGTCCACGCTCCCGCCCTCTCCGCGGTCCCGGCGCGAGCGGAGGCGTTCCGTGCGCGGCTCTCGTCGGCGTCGCGCGAGCTCGTCTCGGCCGTCCGGCGGCTGCCCGCGGCCTACGGGGAACGGCTTCTGCGTTCCGAGGCGGCGGTCGCCGCCTGGCCCGAGCGGGCGGCCCTGCCGCTCGGCCTCGCGCGCGTCGCGGGGGCGGAGCGGGAGGCCGCGGAGCGGCTGGCCCGGAACCTCGGCGCTGCGCGCGAGCGCCTCTCGGCGCTGGCCGGCACGCTCGCGGCCCTCGACCCGCTCCGCGTCCTCGCCCGGGGCTATTCCGTGACCTACCGCGAGGGTACTCGGGCGCCCCTCGTCGACGCGGGGGAGGCGGCTCCCGGCGACACCCTCCGAATCGTCCTCGCGCGCGGGACCCTCCGCGCGCGCGTGACCGACATCCCCAGGGACGGTGAACGATGACGTCGAAGACGAAGCTGCCGAAGGGACTGACGTTCGAGAAGGCGCTCGAGCGCCTGGAGAAGATCGTGGCGGAGCTGGAGGAGCCGGAGCGGGGCCTCGAGGCATCCCTCGAGCTCTTCGAGGAGGGCGTCGCGCTCTCCCGCTTCTGCCGCGGCAAGCTCGAGGAGATCCAGAAGCGGGTGGACGTCGTCCTGAAGGAGACGCCGGACGGGCTCGTCACGGAACCCCTCGACGCCGACGAGGAGCCGGGCGGCGGCGACGACGGCGACGAGGAGGAGGCGTGACGCTCGAGGCGTTCCTCGCGTCCGCGAAGGCGGAGGCCGAGGCGGCGCTCGAGCGCGTCCTCCCACCGCCGGGCGACCCGCTCGCGGATGCGATGCGCTACTCGACGCTCGCCGGTGGCAAACGCCTCCGTCCGGCGCTCGCCCTCGCGTTCCACGACGTCCTCGGCGGGAGCGGCGCGCCGCGCGGCGAGGTCGCCGAGGCGGCCGCGGCGCTCGAGCTCGTCCACACCTACTCGCTCGTCCACGACGACCTCCCGTGCATGGACGACGACGCGCTCCGGCGCGGAAAGCCCACCTGCCAC
>CAZWRQ010000061.1:0-13483 GCA_964636395.1 uncultured Holophagales bacterium | reverse complement strand
CGACCTCCCGTGCATGGACGACGACGCGCTCCGGCGCGGAAAGCCCACCTGCCACGTCGTCCACGGCGAGGCGACGGCGCTCCTCGCGGGAGACGCGCTCCAGTCGCTCGGGTTCGAGGTACTCGCCTCGCGTCCGCGCGGGGAGGCCTTCGCGCCGCGGCGGGCCGAGGCGGTCCTCCTCCTGGCTCGAGCGATCGGTGCCGGCGGGATGGCCGGCGGCCAGGCGCTCGACCTCGCCGCGTCGGGACATGCCCACGGGGAGCTCCGGACCGAAGGCCGCCTCAAAGAGATCCACGAGAAGAAGACCGGCAGGCTCCTCTCGGCCGCGTGCGTGCTCGGCGCGGTCCTCGTGGGCGCCTCGGAGGAGAGCCGGCGGGCCGCCACGGGATACGGCGACGCGCTCGGCGTCCTCTTCCAGATCGCCGACGACCTCCTCGACGTCACCGCGAGCGCGGCCGTCCTCGGCAAGACCGTCGGAAAGGACGAGGCCCAGGAGAAGCTGACCTACGTCTCCGTCTTCGGCTTCGAAGGGGCGGTCGCCGAGCGCGAGCGGGCTCTCGCCGCGACGCTCGAGCGGGCGCGGGTGCTCGAGGGGGAGACGGGGCTCCTCGCCGCACTGGCCGGCTACGCGGCCCACCGGGACCGGTGATCCGGATATCATTGAGAGTTCTATGACCCAGCGTCCGACCCCGCTCCTGGACCGGGTGAACTGGCCCCGGGACCTCAAGCCCCTCACGCTCGAGCAGCTCGCGACCCTCTCGGACGAGCTCCGCACGTTCCTGATCGACTCCGTCTCGAGGACGGGCGGTCACTTCGCCTCCGGTCTCGGGACCGTCGAGCTGACGGTCGCGCTCCACTACGTCTTCGACACGCCGCGGGACCTCCTCGTCTGGGACGTCAGCCACCAGTGCTACCCGCACAAGGTCCTGACGGGGCGGCGCGACCGCCTCCACACGATCCGGCAGAAGGGGGGGCTCTCGGGCTTCACGAGCCGGGCCGAGTCGGAGTACGACGTCTTCGGCGCGGCGCACGCCTCGACCTCCATCTCGGCGGCGCTCGGCATGGCCGCGGCGCGGGACGCGAAGGGGGACGACTACAGCGTCGTCGCGGTCATCGGCGACGGCGGTTTGACGGGCGGCGTCGCGATGGAGGGGCTGAACCAGGGGGGCTACCTCAAGCGCCGCCTGATCGTCATCCTGAACGACAACGAGATGTCGATCGCCCCGAACGTCGGGGCGATGTCGGGCTACCTCCTCCGTATCGCGCGCGGGCAGATCTACAAGCGGGTCCGGGAGGAGGTCGGGGGGATCCTGAAGAAGCTCCCGAAGGGGGAGAAGCTCGCCGAGATGGCCGAGCACCTCGAGGATGGCCTGAAGAAGGCGCTCGTCCCCGGCACGCTCTTCGAGGAGCTCGGCTTCAAGTACGTCGGGCCGATCGACGGCCACAACCTCCCGATCCTCGTCCGGACGCTCCGCGAAGCGAAAGAGTACGACGGGCCGATCCTCCTCCACGTACGGACGACGAAGGGGAAGGGGTACGCCCTCGCCGAGAAGGACCCCGTCTTCTGGCACGGACCGTCGCCGTTCAAGGTCGAGACGGGCGAAGTCGCGAAGAAGGCCGCGCCTCCGAGCTACACCGCCGTCTTCGCCGATACGCTCGCGGAGCTGGCCCGGAAGGACGAGCGGGTCGTCGCGATCACGGCTGCGATGCCCGACGGCACGGGCCTCGACCGCTTCGCGAAGGAGTTCCCGGCGCGTACGTTCGACGTCGGGATCTGCGAGCAGCACGCCGTCCTCTTCGCGGCCGGGATGGCGACGCAGGGGATGAAGCCGGTCTGCGCCATCTACTCGACGTTCCTCCAGCGCGCCTACGACCAGGTCTTCCACGACGTCTGCCTCATGGACCTTCCGGTCGTCTTCGCGCTCGACCGCGGCGGGGTCGTCGGAGCGGACGGGCCGACGCACCACGGCGCGTACGACCTCTCCTACCTTCGCGTTTTCCCGAACATGCACGTCGCCGCGCCGAAGGACGAGAACGAGCTCCGGAACCTCGTCGCCACGGCGCTCGACCTGGGACGTCCCGTGGCGATCCGCTATCCGCGCGGCGCCGGGCACGGCGTGGCGCTCGACGCCGAGCCGAAGCTCCTGCCGGTCGGCAAGGGCGAGGTCCTCCGCGTCGGCCGGGACGGCGTCGTCGTGGCGATCGGGGACCCGGTCCTGCCGGCGCTCGGCGCGGCCGAGCGCCTCGCGGCCGAGGGAGGCGCGTCCCTCTCCGTACTGAACGCCCGCTGGGCGAAGCCGCTCGACACCGAGCTCCTCGCCCAGTTCGTGAAGCCCGGAACCGCCGTCTTCACCGTCGAGGAGAACGCCGTCGCCGGCGGCTTCGGCTCCGCGGTCTCAGAGGCGCTCGACGCCCTCGGGCTCGCGGCCCGTGTCCACAGGCTCGGAATCCCGGACCGCTTCGTCCCGCACGCCACGCAGGCCGAGCAGCGGGCGGAGCTCGGGATCGACGAGGAGGGGCTCCTCCGCGCCTTCCGGACGGGGACCGCCGGGGCCGGAGTCGTCCCGCTCCGGTCCCGGGTCGCGAGCTGACGCCACGAGGACGATGCGCGCGCTCGTCTGCGAGCGGCCCGGGCACGTCGCCCTTCGGGACCTCCCCGAGCCCGTGCCGGGCCCGGGAGAGGTCGTCGTCCGGGTGGAATCGGCGCTGACCTGCGGGACCGACCTGAAGCTGATTCGGCGCGGTCATCCGAAAGTCCCGTTCCCGACGGTCCTCGGGCACGAGTACTGCGGACGCGTCGCGGGCACCGGCGAGGGGGTCTCGTTCACGGTCGGCGAGCGCGTCGTCTCGGGCGTGAGCGGACCGTGCGGGGAGTGCCCCGACTGCTGCGAAGGCCGCCCGAATCATTGCCCGACCGCTTTCGATCACGCGGTCTGGGGGACCTGGGCCGAGCAGGTCCGGGTCCCCGCGCGCGTCGTCACGTCGACGCTCCGGCGCGTCCCCGAGGAGCTCTCGTCCGACGCCGCGGCGCTCCTCGACCCGCTCGCCTCCGTCCTGCGCGGCCTCGGCCGGCTGCCCGACCCGTCGGGGCGGACGGTCCTCGTCCTCGGGTCGGGACCGATCGCCCTGATGTTCACGGCCTTGCTCCTTCGCCGCGGGGCGGCCCGCGTCGTGGTCGCCGGACGGAACGCCGGCCGGCTCGCGCGGCACGCCTCGCTCGGCGCCGACACGATCTCCGCGCGGGAGAGCCTCGGCCCGCAGGTCCGCGACCGGAGCGGCTCGCGCGGCGCCGAGCTCGTCGTCGAGACGACCGGAGCGCCCGAGGTGGCCGAGGAGGCGCCGGGCCTCGCCGCGCGCGGCGGGACGGTCCTCCTCTTCGCCGGCCTCGCCCGGGAGGCGCGGCTGGCGGTCCTGGCGCACCGCGTCCACTACGACGAGGTGACGCTGGCCGGCTCGTTCCACTACACGCCGGAGGACGCTCGGACGGCCCTCGACCTCCTCGCCCGGGGAGAGCTGCCGGTCGAGCTCCTCGTCACGTCGGAGAGCCCGCTGGAGAAGCACCCCTTCGTACTCGAGAGGCTCTCGCGCGGCGAGGAGATGAAAGTGGCGTTCCGGCCGTGATCCCGAGAACGATGAGGGCCGCGCTCGTCCGCGCCCCCGGGCAGGTCGAGATCGTCGAGATGGAGACCCCGCGGCCCGGGCCGGGAGAGATCCTCGTGGCAATGAAGGCGGTCGTCGTCTGCGGGAGCGACGTCCACCCCTGGTACGTCGCCTCGAAGGCGCCGGCCGTCCTCGGCCACGAGACGGCGGGGGTCGTCGCAGAGACGGGTTCGGGCGTCGTCCACGTTCGCGCCGGGGACCGGGTCTTCGTCCACCACCACGTCCCGTGCGGCGCCTGCCGCTTCTGCGCGGCGGGAGAGCCGGTCATGTGTCCGGAGTGGAAGCCTTCGCGCCTCCGCCCCGGAGGGCTCGCCGAGTACGTCCGGGTCGAGGCGCCCTCGGTCGCCCGCGACGCGCTCCTCCTCCCTCCGCACGTCTCGTTCACCGGGGGCGCGTTCGTCGAGCCGGTCGCCTGCGCGCTCAAGGCGGTCGACCGCGCGCTCGTCCGGCGCGGAGACGCGGCCCTCGTCGTCGGGCTCGGCTCGAACGGGCTCCTCCTCGGCTGGCTCGCGCGGCTCGCGGGCGCGGAGCTCCTCGTCGGGAGCGACCCCGACCCGGTCCGGCGGCGCCTCGCCCTCGAGCACGGCTTCGACGCTGCGATCGACCCGTCGGCGGCGAGCCTCGCCGAGGCGGTCCGAGCCGCGGCGCCGCGCGGGGCCGACGTCGTCTTCGTCGTCCCGACGTCGCCGGCGGCGGTCCTGCCGGCGATCGAGGCGGCGGCGCCGGCGGGGCGCGTCGTCCTCTTCTCTCCGGTCGCGCCGGGAGAGACGTGGCCGATCGCGCCGAACGTCCCGTACTTCAAGGACCTCACTCTGCGCTTCAGCTACTCCTCGGGGCCCCTCGAGACCCGCCGCGCGCTCGACCTCATCGCCTCGGGCGCCCTTCCGGTCGAGAGGCTCGTCACGCACCGGCTCCCGCTCGAACGGACGGCGGAGGCGTTCGCGCTCGCCGAGAGCGGGGGCGCGACGCTGAAGGTCGTCGTCGAGATCTGATGGCCCTGTCGAAGACGCGACTCGACGTCCTCCTCGTCGCGCGCGGGCTGGTCGAGACGAGGTCGAAAGCGGAGGCCCTCGTCCTGTCGGGACGCGTGAAGGTGAAGGGCGTCGAGAGGCCGAAACCCGGCACGCCTCTCCCTGCGGACGCGGAGCTGACCGTCGAGGGACCGGAGCACCCCTGGGTCTCGCGCGGAGGGGTGAAGCTCGCCGGAGGGCTCGACGCCTTCGGGATCGACCCGGCCGGGCGGATCTGCCTCGACGTCGGAGCCTCGACGGGCGGGTTCACCGACGTCCTCCTCGCGCGCGGGGCGGCCCGCGTCTGGGCGATCGACGTCGGGCACGGCCAGCTGCACGCGAAGCTCCGCTCCGACCCGCGCGTCGTCCTCCGCGAAGGGGTCAACGCGCGGCTCCTCTCGCGCGAGCACGTTCCCGAGCCCTGCTCGCTCCTCGTCGCCGACGTCTCCTTCATCTCCCTGCGCCTGATCCTCCCCGCCGCGATGCCGCTCCTCGCCCCACGCGCGGACGCGCTCCTCCTCGTCAAGCCGCAGTTCGAGTCGGAGCGGGGCGAGGTGGGAAGGGGCGGGATCGTCCGCGACCCGGACGTGAGGACCCGCGCCCTCGAGCGGGTCGTCGCCGCCGCCGCCGCGCTCGGTCTCGCCCACGCCGGGACCGTCCCGTCGCCGATCACGGGCGCCGACGGGAACGTGGAGCTCCTCGCCGCGTTCCGGCGGGACGCGTCGCCGAGCGGCAGCGACTAGAATCGGCCGATGTCGACGCGACCGAAGGCGAGCCGGAGGCCCGTCCGGCGGGTGGGCCTCGTCACCCGGACGACGAGCGGCGAAGCGATCCACATCACCCGCCGGCTCGAGGCCTGGCTGAGGAAGCGGGGCGTCGAGGTGCTCCACGACGCGGAGTCGATGGGTGCGCGCTCGGCGATGGGTGGTCTCCCGCGTGCCGATATCGGCCGTCACGTCGACCTCCTCGTCACGCTCGGCGGCGACGGGACGCTCCTCTCGGTCGCTCGCCACCCGGCGCCGGGCGTCCCGATCCTCGGAATCGACATCGGGACGTTCGGCTACCTGACCGCCTGCCCGCCCGACGCCTGGGAGCCTCTCCTGACCGACGCGCTCGCGGGCACCGCCCCGGTCGAGACGCGCCGCCTGCTCTCGGTCGACGTCGTCGAGCCGGGGCGGCCGCGCCGCAGGATCCGGGTCGTGAACGACGCGGTGATCGGCAAGTCCGCCCTCTCCCGGATCGCGACGATCCGCGTCGAGGTGGACGGGCGCCAGGTCCTCCGCTACCGGGGCGACGGCGTCATCGTCTCCACCCCGACCGGGTCGACGGCCTACAACCTCTCGGCGGGCGGGCCGATCCTCGCGCCGACGATGCCGGCGATCATCCTGACGCCGATCTGCCCCCACACGCTCTCCCTCCGGCCCATGGTCCTCTCGGACCACGTGACGCTCGGCCTCGCCGTCGAGGGAGAGCCGTCCGACGTCTACCTCACGCTGGACGGGCAGGAGGGGTTCCCGATCGGCTCCTCCACGCGCGTGCGAATCGCCCGCGCGCGGGAGACGGCGCTCCTCGTGAGGGCCCCGGGCAGCACGTTCTTCGACGTCCTCGCCAAGAAGCTCTCGTTCGGCGGCGAGAAGGGGTAGGCGGCCGTCGCGATGGGGGCGAAGAAGGGGCTCGGCGGGCGGATCCCCCACCCCCAGATTCCCCAGCTGAGCCTCGAGCAGGTCCGGGTTCTCCGGCTCTTTGCGCTCCTCTTCGTCTTTTCGCTCCTCGTCCTGTACGCCGTTTTCCGCTCGTCGCGCTTCCAGGACCTCCTGCGGCGGCGGACCCAGACGCTCCTGACCGAGAGGATCGGCCGCGAGGTGCGGATCGGCGGCTTCGACCTCGCCCTCGTGCCTCCGGCCTTCCTCGTGAAGGACGTCTACGTCGCGAACGACCCGCGGGGCCTGCCGGGGGCTTGCTTCTCGGCGGAGGAGATCAGCCTTCGCGGGATCCCGCAGGTCTCCGAGAGCCGGATCGACCTCCCGAAGGTGAGGCTCATCTCTCCCCGGATCGTCCTGGAGGTCTTCGGGGACGGGACGAACAACTTCTCATCCATCGCGGCGGCGCTCCCGAAGGGAGACGGAGGAGGGCGGGACGTCCGGGTCCGGCAGGCCGTCCTCCAGAAGGGGACCGTCCGATTCCGGGAGTGGAAGTCGAAGCTCGACGTCGTCCTCGACGACGCTGCGCTGACGGCGCGCTCGGGCCGGTTCTCGCGGACGACGCGCGCCTCCCTCGGATGCCGCAAGGCCCGATTCCGGCTCGACGACGGCGACGTCCTGAACCTCGAGGTCGGCGCCGACGTCGTCCTCACGCCCGGGCGCCTGCGGCTCCGCGGCCTCCGGCTTCGGGGAGACGGCTTCGCTCTCGACGCTCTAGGCGGAATCGACGACCTGAAGGAACCCGAGGTGAAGGTCCTCGCTCGCGTCCGGGCGCGGGGAGAGGACCTCGACCGTTACTTCGGCGCCGGCGTCCCGCTGTCGGGACCGGTGTCCGCCGTGGCGAGCGTCCGCGTCCCTCCCGGGGGCGGCTACCGGATCCGGGGTCGCTTCGAGATCGAGGAGGGGGGGGGCTTCGGCCCGTTCCCTATGACGGGAGAGGGATTCCTGCGGGTCGACCCCGAGGGCCTTCTCGCGCACGTCTCCCGCGCCGGGTACGCGGGCGGGAACCTCGAGGCGCTCGTTCAGCTCGCGAGGATCAAGGGTCCGCCGCTGCCGGTCCGGATCGCCGTCTCGGGAAGGGAGATCGACTTCGAGAGGTTCTTCTCGGACCTCGGCCTGCCCGGGACGGGGCTGATGGCGAAGACCGACCTCGACATGACGCTCACGTTCGGTCCGGGAGGCGTCGAGAGGAGCGACGGCTCCGGCGTGATCCGACTCCACCCCGCGAACGGCGTCCCGTCGGCCGTCCGCGGCCGTCACGCGCTCCCCGTCTCCGGCGGCGGGCCCCTCTTCGTGGAGGACGGCGCGATCCGTTTCCCCGGTGTCCCTTTCGTCACGGCGGGCGGGCTGACGGCGATCCTCGACGGGACGCTCCGGATCGGTTCGTGGGAGCCCGACTGGAAGCTGACGATCGACGCGCCCGACCTGCGCGAGGCCGAGCGCCTCGCGGAGAACTTCTACCCTGCGATCCAGGGCGAGCCGCTCCTGCCGAAGCTGGACCTGGGCGGAAGCGGCCGGCTCGTCGCGACTCTCGCACGCAGCTTCTCCGATCCGAGGATCGCCGGACGCCTCGACGCCTCGGACTTCGTCCTCAGGGGCGTCCCCTTCGGGCAGACCACGGCGGACTTCGTCGTGGACCGGAACGTCCTCGACCTGGACGCGCTCGACGCGCGGGACGGGGACCGTCGGATGGTCGTCCGCGGCCGGGTCGGATGGGGAGGGGCGCTCGGGGACGAATACCGTCTGAGCGGCCTGACGCTCGAGACCGATCGCTGGCCCGCGGAGCGCATCCTCTCGTTCCTCACGCTCGACCTGCCGATCGCGGGGCGCGTCACGGGCCGGCTGCCGCTTTCCGGCGTCACGCCGCGCGTCGTCGGCGCGGGGGACCTCGTCTTCGAGGAGGCGACGCTGTGGGGCCAGCCCTTCGACCGCGTCGCGGGGACGCTCGGCTTCGAGGCCGAGTCGCTCCGGCTCTCCGGCGTGAGCGGGGTCGTCGGGGCGGGAAGCGCGCGTCTCGACGGGGTTTACTACTACGACGACGACGGCTACGAGGTGAAGGCCGAGGCCTCGGCGCTGCCGCTGGAGCGCCTCGGCGCGCTCTCCGGTGATGCGCCCGGCCTCACGGGCCTGCTGAACGGGACGCTCGAGGGGAGCGGCACGCTGGAGGAGCCGAGGCTTGCGGTCGCCGGACGGGTGGAGGGGGCCGCGTTCGATGGTCGGCCGCTCGGCCGGGTCGGGGAACCGCTCGAGGTCCGGCTCGCGCTCGACGGGGACGGCCTCGACGCCGAGGCCCGGGCTCCCGGCGCCGCGCGCCTCACGGCGCGGGGCGCCGGCGGGGAGCTGACCCTCGGCCTCGACGTGCTGTCCCTCGGCGCCTACTCCGCCCTTCTCGGCCTCTCGCCCGAGGCAGGCCTCGACGGGTCGCTCCAGGTCGGCGCGCGGGTCCGGACCGACCCGGAGACCGGGCTCGCCACCGCTCAGGGCCGCGTCGCGTCCCTCGACGCGCGCATGGGGCCGCATCGCTTCTTCCTCCCGGCGCCGGCCTCGTTCGAGTGGTCCGGGGGCCGGCTGTCGTGGGCCGGAGCGCGTATCGGCGCACGCCGGACGGCGGGAGAGGGGGCGGCGCTTCCGGAGGGTGAGGTCACGATCGGCGGGAGCGTCGAGACCGGCGGCGCGGGAGCGATCGACGTCCGCGCCGCCGGGACGATGGAGGCCGGCTTCCTCGCGCCGTTCCTCGGCGTGGCGAGCCTCGAGGGGAGGATGGCGGTCTCTGCGACGGCGAGCGGTACGAAGGCGCGGCCCGTCTTCGAGGGGCGGGTCGTTCTCGACGGCCTCGAGCTCGTCACGTCGCCGGGCGAGGTTCCGGTGGAGGCGATCTCGGGGACGATCCTGCTGACGCCGGGTCGGGTCTCGACCGACGACCTGACGCTCCGCTGGAACGGGGACGTGGCGGTCGCCGGCGCGGCGACGCTCGACGGATTCGCGTGGACCGGGATGAGGCTGAACGTCCACCTCGACGGGCTTCGCAGCGAGCCGTTCCCCGGCCTTCGCGCGACGGTCTCGGGTGACCTCGTCCTCCTCGGCGACGACGAGCTCCGCTCGGCCCGCGGCGAGCTGACGCTCACGCGGGGCCTCTACGCCGAGAACCTCGACCTCTCCCTCCAGGCGCTCCTCGGGGGGCGGCGCGGCGCCGCGGAGGCGCCTCCCGAGCCGACGCGGTTCGACGACGTCGACCTCGAGGTACGTGTCGCGATCCCGCCCGGGGCACTCGAGGTCCGCAACAACGTGGCGCGCCTGCGCGGCTCCGGCGACCTGACCGTACGCGGCACGTTCGGGCACCCGCTCCTCCTCGGAACGATCGAGGCGACCGAGGGGGGACGCCTGGAGCTTCGAGGCCTGCGCTACGACGTCACACGAGCCAAGCTCGTCTTCGCGAACCCCGCGACGAACGACCCTTACTTCGAGCTCGAGGCGCGGACGCAGGTGAAGGAGTACGCGATCACGCTCGGCGTTTCCGGGACGGCCTCCCGGATCGTCCCGCGCTTCACGTCGTACCCGCAGCTCCCCGAGGCGCAGATCGTGTCGATCCTCGCGACGGGCGAGATCCCGAGCACGACGGCCGGGAGCGTCGGCTCCGTCTCGCCCGTCTCGTCCGACCAGGACATCGTGGCGGCCGCCCGCGAGCTCATCACCGGCCTCGCAACCGACGCCGCCGCGAGCCGGACGAAGGAGTTCCTCCGTCTCGATCGTCTCCAGATCGACCCCGTCTTCATCGGCTCTACGTTCGACGCGCCGCGGCTGACGGTCGCCAAGAGGCTTTCGAACGACCTGACCGTCACCTACTCTTACAAGGCCTCCACGGACCAGGAGCAGGTCCTCCTCGTCGAGTACCAGCTCTCCCCGGCGGCCTTCGTGCAGCTCCTCCGGGACGAGAACGGCGTCTACTCGGCGGAGGTGAAGATCCGGCAGAGGCTCCGTTGAGCGTGCGCTTCCTGCTCGCCGTGCTCCTCGTCCTCGCCGCCTTCCCGGCGCGCGGGGAGGAGCTCTGGGGGCAGCGCATCGAGTCGCTCGCGTTCCGGGGCGATGCCCCGATCGAAGAGGCGTCGTTCGCACGGCTCACCGACCTCGGCCCCGGGCAGCCGCTGACGGAGAGCGCCGTCCACACCTCGCTCCGGAACCTCTTCGCCACCGGCCGCTTCGCCGACCTCGCCGTGGAGGCGGCGCCGGCCGCGGAGGGCGCCGCCGTCACGATCGTCTACTCCGCCGCGGCCCGCGTCGCCGAGGTCGAGCTGGCGGGCGAGCGGATCCCGGTGAAGGGGCGCCTCCTCGACGCCCTGAAGACCCGCCCGCGCGACCGCTGGAGCGAGGAGCGCGGCCGGACGGCGACGCGCGCGGCGCTCCGCGTCCTCGAGGAGCGCGGCTACTTCGAGGCCGTGGTGACGCCGTGGGTCTCGCCCGGACCAGACGAGACCTCGGTGAACGTGCGGTTCGAGGTCGCGGCAGGACGGCCGGCGGCGCCGGCTCCAGCCGTGTTCACGGGGGACCTCGGGCCGCTCACGGCCGACGAGATTCGGAAGAAGGGAAAGCTCCGGAAGGAGCGGGTCTTCCGGGAGGCGGTCGCGAGGGAGGACGCCGAGCGCTACGCGGCGCTCTACCGAGAGCTGGGCCGGTCCCGCGCGGAGGTGCGCTACGAGGGCGTTGCGTACGACCGGGGGACGGGACGGGCGACCGCCCGGTACGCCGTCTTTGCCGGCCCCGACGTCGTCCTCGACGTCACGGGGATTGCCGAGGCGGTCGTCCGGCGGCACCCGGCCTCGCCCTGGGCGAAGGGCGACCCGCCCGACGCGGACGCCCTCGCGCGGCTCCGCAGCGCGCTCCGGGAGGAGCTCCAGGGGAAGGGGTACGCGCGGGCCGAGGTCGACGTCGACGTGGAGGTCTCGTCGGACCGCGAGGAGGTCCGCCTCCACGCGGAGAGGGGAGAGCGCTGGGTCGTGGGCCGTATCTTCTTCGAAGGGACGTGCGCGATCCCCGAGCGGACGCTCCTGGCCGTCCTTCGGACCCGCCCGCGCGGGCTCTTCGAGAAGGGGCGCCTCGTCGACTCGGACCTCGCGGCCGACCGCGCGTCGATCGTGTCCGTCTACCGATCCCGAGGGTACCCGGACGCGAAGGTGACCGCCGAGGTCTTCGCCGGGGCGCTCCCGTACGAGCTCGACGTCCGCTTCCGCGTGGACGAGGGCCCGGCCGCATGGATCGGCAACGTCTCAGTCGAAGGTCTCGACGCGCTCCCCGTCGCCGCGATCTCGCGACGCCTTCGGACCCGGCCCGGCGGTCGCTTCCTCGGGGAGGACGTCGACGCGGATCTCGCGACGCTCCGTTCGGCGCTGGGGGACGGCGGATTCCCGGACGGCCGCGTCGAGGCGAGGGCCGCGCGGCGCGCCGCGGAGCCGGGGGCGCCGGTCGTCGTCGACGTCGTCTACGACGTCTTCGAGGGGCCGAGGGCCGTCTTCGGGAAGACCATTCTCCGGGGAGCGCGGGCGACGCGCCTTTCCGTCCTCGAGCGCGAGCTCGCGTACGAGGAGGGGGCTCCGTTCTCGATGGCGCGGCTCATCCGGACCCAGCAGAACCTCGATCGGCTCGGGGTCTTCTCGCGCGTCGACGTGTCCGGACTCTCCCCCGAGCCGGGCGGCTCCACGCGCTCGATCCTCGTCCAGATCGAGGAGACGAAGCCGTGGAGCCTCCTCTACGGGCTCGGCGTCGAATACGACGAGCGGGCCGAGAAGGCCTTCAACCCCCGCCTCTCGCTCGCCCTGACGCACGCCAACCTCTTCGGGCGCGCGATCGCCGGCGTCGTCGAAGCGCGCTACTCGAGGCGCGACACGCGCGTCCTCCTCCGTCTCGCCGACAGGTCGGTGTTCGACTCCGGCCTCGCCGGCACGATCACCGGCTACGTCGCCGAGGAGATCCGGCAGTCGTACGGCGTTCGGCGGGGAGGGGCGTTCTTCGAGGCGAGCCGGGTCTTCGCCGGGACGGTGAAGGGGGCGCTTCGCTACCAGTACGAGATCGTCGAGCCCGACGCGCCGCCCGACATCCTCTCGGAGATCGAGCGGCAGGACCAGCGGATCCTGATCAACTCCGTCGGGGCGAGCGCCGTCGTCGACCGGCGGGACGACCCGATCGTCCCGTCGAAGGGGTTCTTCGCGGCGGCGGAAGGGAAGTGGGCCTTCCCGGCCGCGGCGGCGGACGCCCATTTCCTGAAGGGCTCGACGCAGCTCTCTCTCTACCGGCCGTTCCGAGGAGGGACGCTCGCCGCCGGCGTCCGGGCCGGAGCGGCCAGGTCGCTCGTCACGTGCAGCCCTGAGGCGAATCCCGGATGCCTTCCGAACCTCGACACGCCGATCGTCGAGAGGGTCTTCGCCGGAGGCCGGACGACCCACCGTTCCTTCCCGCTCGACGATCTCGGGGTGGAGGGGCAGACGCTCAAGGAAGGGCGGGGCATCGGAGGGAACGCGTTCCTCCTGGCGAACCTCGAATGGCGGGTCCCGCTGACGGGCGGGCTCGGGGTCGTCCTCTTCGCCGACTGGGGAAACGTCTGGGCCGGCCCCGCCTACGTGAAGCTCCCGGAGGGGCGCTGGGGCGCCGGCCTCGGGATCCACTTCCTGACGCCGGTGGGCCCCTTCCGTCTCGAATACGGCTTCCGTCTCGACCGGAAGAAGGACGAGGACACGGGAGCTCTCAGCTTCAGCATCGGCTATCCGTTCTGAGGCGCGTCCGGCGGGGAAGGCCGTTCCGCTTGCACCGACCGGGCTCCTGCGTATAATGCGCGTCCGCCCGTAAGGGCCGCTCTTTCGAAACGGGGTCGTAGTTCAGTTGGTTAGAACGCAGGCCTGTCACGCCTGAGGTCGCGGGTTCGAGCCCCGTCGGCCCCGCCATTTCGAGAGAAGACGACAGAGAGTGAAGGAACGGCGGGAAAGTCCGCCGTTTTTTCGTTCGGCGGCCACGTCCCGGTCCCCGGGGTGCGTCGCCGGCGTGGTTCGCCTTCGCGGAGGCCTCCCTTCACGGAGCGCTGCTAGACTTCGCCGCTCGCGGGATGAACGCCCACCCCAGCCCCTCGAC
>CAZWRQ010000060.1:0-21088 GCA_964636395.1 uncultured Holophagales bacterium | reverse complement strand
GAGCGTAATCGCTACACTCATGGGGCGGGAGGCCATACAGGCAACCGGAAGACTATGAGTAAGAGGCGTCAGTGCACCGAGGGCCCGGAGGTCGGTCTCCTGGAGAAGCGCCTTGTGCAGGATGCCAAAGCGCAACGCCCACTCGCGCTCGACGATGAGGCGGGAGGGCTGGTCTGGCTCAGTCCTGCTGTCTGCTGCTGTTGTGACGTAATTGCTCTGAAAAGTGCGAAATGCGTTCTCACATGCGGTGCGAAGCGTCGAAAGCCGTTCTGCAGTGTCCCGATGATGGCCATGAAGAAGCCACCGCAGCAGGGCAAGTGGTTCGCCGTCCGTAGGGGGTGACAGCTGCACGGCCCCCTCGGTTTCCATCCACTGAGCGCCGCCTGCGCCGTTTGCACGCAGATAGCGGCAGGTGCAGTCAGCGTCGTCGATCTTCGCTCGAGAGAGGGGGTGCGAAAGGAATTGCCACAGCTGCGCGTCCAATAGCGACCAATCGGAGGCTGCCGGGTGGAGTGGACTGGAGGCGAGGGTCTTGTCGTCAGTCATTATTATGCTATTGCTTTGGCATTGCGGGAAGAGCGAAGCCCGCCCCGGAGTGCTGCCGGTACCGGACGCGATGGATGGCTGCCGCCGGCGTCGCTCTCTTGTTTACTCGCAGGTACTTCCCGCAGAGATGGAGACGGGGCGCGCGGCCGAGTCCATCCATCTACGCGTTTCGGTGAGGGCGCCCGCCCGGGATATCTTGAACTACCATCTCGGTCAGCGCGCGGGTTCCGCGTGGCTTTGTCCATGACGCCGCATGAGAGGAGAGCCAAGTCTCGTGCCTCCACACTTGCTTCAAGAAGGACACGGAGCTCTTGACGGCTGCGGCCTCCTCGAAACCAGGACTGTTGCGCATGATAGGAAACCCACGGGCAACGGCAAGTACGAATGGAACGTTGGTGTCTGTGATGCGCTGTGCCCCAGGACGAGCGGTGAGGATGCTCGGGGGATGCTCTGGAGTTCTTCCTTAGGCCGGCACGGCTGTCGAAGGTCGGAGGGGACCTCTGAACTACTGTCGCCGCCCAAGTGTGCCCTCTCGACAGAACTCTTGACGGTCTCTTTTCTGGCACGCGTGCTCCGGAGTCGGCTGCCCCATGAAGGCAGTGCCGAGGGCTTCCGGTCGAACCTGAGATCAGCGCCCCGCACGCGTTCAATCCAGGTGCGAGGTGACGAGGGCCTCAAGGAAGGTTCTATCTCTAGAAGGGAGCTTCCGGGAGATCTCCGTGACCAGCGCCCTCACGCGCGCCTTCTCTTCGTGAGACGTGCACGCCATCGCTATGGCGAGGGAGAGATAGACCCACCGCTTCGAATCCGGGAATAGGGTCGGCTTCGGTGCGCTGAGGAGCTTCTCCAGCGCTTCGACGCCACCCGTCTGGAAGCCTCGCGTGTCAACGAAAGCGTCCCAGTCATCCCGAACGAATTCCTGGAGCTTCCCGTGCCACTCGGGCTCCAAGTCGGGCGAGTCTGCCAGCCTCCAGACGATCCTCGCTTTGACGAGGGGATCGCTCGTCAGGAAGAGCTCCTTGAGGAAGGCGGCCACCTTCGGCTTCGTGCAGTACGACTGGGTGAGGCTCACGAAGAGGGCCCGCGCGTGCGGCCCGAGAGCCTCGTTTCTCGCCAGGCCGAGGAGATCGTCGAGGTCCGACTCCGAGACCGTTTCCCTGAGCCGCTTGATCAGGGGGAGCTTATTGAGGGCGAAAGCCTCCTCATCCGTGGGGAGTGACCCGCCCTTGAGGGCTTGGAGCACCGCCTTGCAGACGTAGCCGACCGCCTCGTCGGGGATCACGATCTCCATGAACGTCCTCCTCGCACGCGACTTCCCGCCGACCAGGGGGTAGTCTGGCACTCGCACCAGGTCGTGTCGAGGAGTTGATCCGCCCAGGTACAGTCGCTCGGAGTCGGGGGCTACATTCCGGCGCGGGCAATGCGCCTGAGATCAGCGCCCGGGCGTCGGGCCCGCTCAAGCCCGACGCCCGGAGCTCAACGGTCAGCCTTTGCCGCCAGCGGTCCTGACGCCCTTGACGACCCAGTCGAACGAGACGATCTCCGGAACGGAGAGGGACTTCCCCTTCGGAACCCGGATCTTGCCCTTGTCGTCGGAGATCGGCCCCGCGAAAACGTTCAGCTCCCCCGAGCTGATCTTCTCGATCACGTTCTGAGCCTTCTGCCTGGCGGCGTCGTTCACGACCGGGCCGTACGTCGCGAGGCCGACGTAGCCCTCCTTGAAGCCGCCCGCAACGGGCTGGGACTTCCAGGTCCCGGCGATGATCTGGTTGCTGACGTCCTCATAGAGCTTCCCCCACTTCCAGATCGCGCCGGTGACGTAGTACTTGGGGGCGAACTGGGCGAGGTCGGCATGGTGCGAGATGCAGTAGAGGCCGTTCTTCTCGGCCGCCTGGATGACCGCGATCGTCGAGTCGACGAGGGCGTAGACCACCTTGACGCCCTGCGTCGCCAGGCTGTTGACGGCCTCGGTCTCGGCGGCCGGATCGTGCCAGCTGTTCGTGTAGACGACGTCGACCGTCACCTTCGGGTTGACGCTCTGCGCCCCGAGCGCGAAGGCATTCACCGTCCAGAAGATCGGGGGAATCGGGTGCGCGCCCACGAAGCCGAACTTCGTCTCTTTCGGCAGGCTCGTCGCGGCGACGACGCCGGCGGCATAGGAGGCCTCCCAGATAGCCCCGTTGTAGGTCGCGGCGTTCGGCGCCTCGAGCGGCGCCTGCGCCTGGAGGAAGATCGTGCCGGGGTTCTTCCCCGCCACGCGCAGGCAGAAGTCCTTGTAGCCGTACGAGGTCGAGAGGACGAGCCTTGCGCCGGCCGTGGCCATGCGCTGCATCACGCGCTCGGCGTCGGCATTCTCGGGGATGTTCTCGGCGATGACCGTGTGCACCTTGTCGGCCATCGTCTGGTCGAGCGCGAGGCGGCCCTGGTTGTGCTGGTAGTTCCAGCCCCAGTCCGTCGTCGCGCCGACGAGAACGAACCCCACCTGGAGCTTGCCGGAGTCCTTCTCGATGCCGAAGTCCGGTGTCGGGACAGGCTTTGCCTGCTGCCCGGCGACCGGCTGCTCGGTCTTCCCGCGGCCTTTCATGAGAACGAAACCGGCGATCACGACGAGGGCCAGGACGAGGACCACGGCCCACGGGGAGACGGCGCCTCGGCGAAGCGAGGCATCAGGGGCTTTCTTCATCGGGAGCTCCTTCTCTGAAGAGTTGATGGGGTCATGCATTCTCCGTCCTGAACTGCTTCGCAAGGGCCGCGGGCAGGCCGAACCCGCGGCGCCTGTGCGTGATGGTTGCAGCGGTGAGGGCGATCACGGCGACGAGATACGGCAGGGCCGCCACGAGGTACGGCGACACCGCCACTCCCGCCGCCTGAAGGTGGGGGTGGAGGACGGTGAGGGCGCCGAAGAGCCACGCCACGAGAAGGCTGCGAACCGGGCGCCACCCCGCGACGATGACGAGGCCCATGGCGATCCAGCCCTGGCCGGCCGTCATCTTCTCGGCCCAGACGTTCGTGTACGCGATCGAGAGATGCGCGCCGCCCACCCCGGCGCAGAAGCCCCCCGCCACTACGGCCCCGAAGCGGACCCGGCCGACGCTGACGCCGTGGGCGTAGGCCGCCTCGGGGTCCTCTCCCACCGCCTGCACCGCGATGCCGGGACGGGTGCGGTAGAGGAAGAGCCAGAAGGCCACGGCGACCGCGACCGAGGCGTAGACGAGCGGGTCGTGCCGGAACAGGATCTCGCCCAGGACCGGAATCCGGGAGAGCAGGGGAACGTCCCACGAGCCGATACCGTCGACCTTGACGCCCACCAGGGACCGTCCGAAGAAACCGGAGAGCCCCGTCCCCAGAACCGTCAGCGCGAAGCCGGAGACGAACTGGTTCGCGCTGAGCCAGATGACCAGAGCCGCGTGGATGCTCGCCAGCGCCATCGCTGCGAGCCCGGCCGCGACGACGGCGAGGAGAGCGCTTCCCGTGGCGACCTTCACGGCCACCGCCGTCATCGCGCCGACGAGCATCATCCCCTCGACGCCGAGGTTGAGGACGCCCGACCTCTCCGCGAGAGCCTCGCCGATCGCGGCGAAGGCCATCGGCGTGCCCCGGCGGATGGCGGCCGCCGCAATCGCGGTGATGATCACCCCTGCGGTGACGGGCTCATCCATGGGCTTCGTCTCTCATCGTCCGCGCCCGGGCCATTGCGGCCACGGCGCTGCCGAGGAGGAAGGCCAGGAAGACCAGGCCCATGAAAATGTCGACCGTGGCGGAGGGAAGGCGCGCTTCGAGCTGGATCGCGTCGGCGCCCGCGAAGAGGCCGCCGATGACGATCGAGATCGGGATCATCCGAAGGAAACGGTTGCCCGAAAGCCAGGCGATGACGAAGCCGGTGTATCCGTACCCGGGAGAGATCCCGCTCCGGAGCCTGCCCTGGATCACGGAGACCTCCCCGACGCCGGCGACCGCGGCGAGGGCGCCGCCGAGGAGGAGGACGGCTGCTAGGTAGTTCGCGACCGGGATGCCTCCGTACCGTGCGTTGCGCGGGTTGGCCTCGATGACGCGGAGCGCAAAGCCCCAGGTCGAGGTCTCGAGAAGGGCCCACGCTGCAACGGCGAGAAGGACCCCGAGGACGAGGCCGAGGTGGACGTTGGACTGGCCGAAGGTCGGGAGGACGGCGCTCGGAGGGAACTGCCGGCTGTAGGGCCAGCCGAGCGCCGAGGGGTCCTTCCAGGGTCCGTGGACGAGGTACTCCACGAGGTAGATCCCGACGTAGTTCAGCATCAGACCGACGAGGACCTCGCTGACGCCGAGCCGGGCGCGCAGGAGGCCCGGCACCGCGGCCCAGGCAGCCCCGGCCAGCACGGCGGCCAGGAGCATCGCCGGGATGACCATCGGGCCCGGCAGCCCGGAGCCCCAGAGCACGACGGCGGTCGCTCCGATGGCTCCCGCGTGGAGCTGCCCCTCACCTCCGATGTTCAGCAGCCCGGCACGAGCGGGAAGCGCCACCGCCAGGCTGCAGAGAAGCAGCGGGGTCGCCCGGGTCATCGTCTCGAGGAAGCCGAGTCGGCTCCCGAACGCCCCGTCGACGATCGCCAGGAGGGTCGCGAGCGGCGGCTTGCCCGCGAAGAGGAGGAGGGCGCAGAACGCCAGGATGGAAACAGCCGCGGCGCCGACAGGCGCGAGCAGCTCGAGCGACCAGCCGTTCCCGGACGATCGCTCACGCATACGATATGGCCATCTCGGAGTGCCCGGGAATCCCGGAGGCGGCCGGCGCCACCCCGCTCATCACGAGCCCGATCTCTTGTACGTCCATCTCCTCGCGATCGAAGCACCCGGCAACCCGGCCCTCGAAGAGCACGACGATCCGGTCGCTGAGGAGGAGAAGCTCGTCGAGGTCCTCCGAGATCAGGAGGATCCCGCACCCGCGGGCCGCCATGTTCGCCAGTGTGGCGTGAACGTAGTTGACGGTCGCGACGTCGAGACCGGCGGTCGGGGTCACGGCCACGAGGACGTCCGGCTTCCGGGCAAGCTCGCGGGCGAGGAGGATCTTCTGGACGTTGCCGCCCGAGAGAGTGCCCACGATGGCGTCCGGGTCGTCCGGCGTGATGCTGAACTCCCTGATCAGGTCGGCTGCCCGCTCCCTGAGCCTGTCCTGCTTCAGCCACGGTCCGCTGGAGTTGCCGTTCTCGCGGTACGACCTGAGGGCGAGGTTGTCGGAAATAGAAAGGGCGCCCGCCACGCCTACGCCGATCCGATCTCCGGGAACGTACCCCAGTGTGGCGACGCCACCGTTCTCGCCGTGAACACGGCAAAGCGAGACCCGCCCCGAGAACTGGGCAAGGCCGGCGATGGCGGCGGCAAGCTCGTCCTGCCCGTTCCCGCTCACCCCGGCGACACCGACGATCTCGCCCGCGCGCACATTCAGGCTGACCTTCGAGAGCCCGCACGGACTGAGCTGGGGCTTGACGGTCAGGTCCTCGACTTGGAGAACGACCGTTCCATCGTGCGGCGGCCTCTCCCTGCCGGCTGCGTCGACCCCGTCCTCGAGATGCCCGCCGACCATCAGGTCGGCAAGGTCGCCCCGGGTTGCGCTCCCGGTCTCGAGACTCGCCACGACACGCCCTTCCCTCAGCACCGTCACCCGATCGGTGAAGGCGACGACGTGCTCGATCTTGTGTGTCACGAGGATGATGGCGTGACCCATCTCCCGGAAGGCCTTCAGTTGTCGGAAGAGGTTCTCCGCCTCACGCGGCGCCAGGATCGAGGTTGGCTCGTCGAGGATGAGGACGCGAGCCCCCTCAAGGAGCAGCCGGAAGACCTCGACGCGCTGCTTCTCGCCCATGGAGAGCTCCCAGACGCTCGCCTCGGGCCGGATGTCGAGACCGAGCTTCCCGGCCTCGCGGCGCAGGAACTCGGACCACCTGCGGGGCCTGCAAAACCAGCCGTGATCTCCGTCGCTCAGAGCGAGGTTCTCGGCGACCGTGAGAGCGGGAACCAGCGAGAAGTGCTGGTGGACCATCCCGATCCCGGCTCTCCTGGCTTCGCGAGGCGACCTGAACGACACCCTCCGGCCGCCGAGGCTAACCTCCCCGTGATCGGGCCGGTAGAACCCGCCCAGGATCTTCATCAGGGTCGTCTTGCCGGCGCCGTTCTCGCCGAGGACGGCGTGGATCTCGCCCGACCGGAACTCGCAGGAGATCCCGTCGTTCGCCACGACACCACCCGGGAATCGCTTGGAGATCCCGAGAAGCGAGACCGCGGGAGCCTGCGTGAGAGAACTCATGGATACCTTCTCGCCCTGTCTTTAGCACGCCGGATGCCAGAGACTCATGCCCGTCTCGGCCCGGCTTCCCGGTGTCAGCACCCTCCTTGCTAGATCATCGGTTTCAAAACCGATACCGATAGTACCCTTTCATCCGCGACTTACCCTTGCCTGTCCGGCTGGAGACCTGTCGCAGAGCGGTCGGGTGCGGGCGCCGATTCGATGGCACGGCGCCTGCTCAGACCGACGCCCTGCCGTCGGAATCGCCGACGCTGCCAGCGGCAGAAGGAGGAGTGATGACGGAGGAGCACAAAGAACGCCGGGGGTCAGCGAGGTGAACGACCGGATCGTCAGGATCACGCCAAGGGACCATCGCCTCGCCGTGCGGGATCGCGGCGTCGAGATCGCTTCCTTCCCGATCGCGTCGGCGCGCTACGGCGCGACTCCGAAGTACTGGAGCAACGACTACAGGAACGCCTCCGGGCGGTACGAGGTCGCCGGGATCTTCCGCAGCGGATCTCCCAGACTCGAGGAGTCGAACGCCCACCACGTTCCCTGGTACCTCTCGCCGATGGCGCGAGATCCCTACGAGGACGCGGGCTTCGGCGTGTACGGGGAGGCGATGATCGTCCTGAACTACCCCAATGCGCAGGACTGGGAGCGATACACCAGGGCATGCAGGACGGGCCTCCTCCGCAGGGTCTGGGAGCGCTTCTGCCGGAACCACCTCAAACCCCTTTACGAACGCATCTCCCTGACGACAGGAGTTCCGTTCGCCGAGACGATCGTGGAGACCGACTACGGCTCCCGGACCTACACGGACGTGCTCGAGGCGTGCCCCATCCTGGACCCGAAGGTGGCCTTCGGCCTCGGTGTCGCGATTCACGGCACGAACGACCCGGCCTGCATCGGGACGCCGATCTCTGCCGGGTGCATCCGGATGCACAACCAGGACATCCGGGAACTCCTGACGAAGGTCGAGGTCGGGACCCCGGTGGAGCTCCACCCGATGGAGTTCTTCAGTTTGTAGAAGCGATCGGAGGGCAGGCCGGCAGACAGACCAGACCCCTCCTCCCAAATGACCGATCGCTTCAATCGGGTTTTCGGGCAATCACTCGTACCGGTAGAGCCGACGCCAGATCTCACCGAGGATTGCCAAGACAACAACGTCTGCCACGATACCGATTCCGTACCTGGTGGTGTCGAGGGGCACGGATGAGGAGCCAATCGATCCGGCCACACTCAGGAACAGTATTGAAACCACCGTGAGTACCACCAAGAGACCCACGAAGAACCTGGCTGCCGTTCGCTTCTCCACGGTCTCGTCGCGGTTCTTTGCAAGCCCCCGTATCTCGTCTAGTGCTTCCTTCACGTAGCCAACCACCGCGATCGCCGGGTCGACCTTCTGAGTCAGAGGGTTGGCGGGCGCCGCCGCGGTTGGTGCAGGCACCACCTTGGGCTTCGCGTTTTCTTCATTCGCCACGGCCTACCTCCTCGATACCAGTGCATAGAGATGCGAAACGAAGATCCCGAAGTGAAGCACGCCGCCGGCGGTAGCAGCCACCGCCAGAATGAAGTAGAGGACGTTTCCGGGAGGGTCCCCTCCTGTCCAGCCGGGCAGGTTCGCTCCCAGGAAGGCCGCAACGGCTTCAGTGAGGTGGCCAAGCATGGGGTGCTCCTGCCAGGGCCCCAGAACGCCATTGATGTAGATGGTCCTCAGAATGGCGACGACGGCGATCCATGCGGCGATGCAGAGCAGAAACCGAGGAATCGAGTCGACCAGGAAGTGAACATAGCGAACCGCCCAGTACGCGGGATTGAACCAGCGCAGCCGATCGCCGAAGGGACCCCAGAACTTCCGCTCCTTGAACCACATAAGGCGATGAAGCGTTCTGTTCCGGATCTGGAGCCGGAGCTCTTCGTCGAATTGCAGGTTGTCCCGGAAGACCCTGACGAGCCGCCCGAGGATTCGGGCCTCTGCGCTCCAGCAGCTCGATCGCCTGTTCTCCTCCGCGAAGTATGCGGATAGCTTACCGATTTCGCCGCTGATTTCACGCATCCGCGGCTCCACGTCGAAGTGAGCCCCGATCCCAGCGAACTGACACTCGGCACGAACCTCGAACTCGTGACGGAGCGCGAGGGCCTCGAGCGCCGTCGTCGGCGTTCGTCCGCCGAGGAGCTCGAGAGCCTCCGTTGCGAGCACGGCGCCATGAACCGCCTCGGGAACGGAAGAGACCCCGGACGCCAGTGCCCGTTCGGCACGCGCGATGAGCCACGTCGCGACGGCCAGAAGCCTGCCGGGCGCGCTGTGTCCGCCGCGCTTCAGCGGTTTCCCTCTGCCCGACGCATCCGGCGACGGCCCCGATCCTTCCTCCGGGAGTCCCCACCTCCTCTTTCGGCGCACCGGGTCGAGACCAGCCTGAGCCCAGAGGTCGAAGAGCCCCGCGAAGGGCTTCTCGACCTTCTTCCCCAGTCGGCCGGACAGGGCTAACGAACGACGGAACCGGGCGTTCTCTGCAAGGCGCTCCCGCTCGTCCACTTTCTCGTGCCCGGTCGTCACGAAGACTCGTACGACCGAGGCGCCTTTGAGTCCCGGCAGGAGTTCCGTTCGTTTTTCCAGGTCGGACCAGTGGATCCCGTCTTCGCCGAAACGCTTCTTGTTGCGGTCCGGGAAGTTCAGGTAGACGTCTTCAAAGGTCAGCGCCAGGTCCGTGCAGGCTGTTGAACCCTTCCCCAGCAGCCGGACCATCTCCGCCTCGGAATCGACGACCCTGGCGCGAAGGCCGAAGCGGTAGGCCACGTAGGCATTGAAGTACGAGTAGCTCGTCTCGTCGTCTATGGCGAGGGCAAGCTGCGCGCGGCGCGACAGGTAGGCCCCCCATTCCTCCCCGACGAGCGTCTTACTCATCTGCGCGTGGACCCATCCGCGGAGGCCCGTGGCGTCGAACAGAGGCTCCGCCGGCGGCCGGATGAAGAGCGAGAGCAAGCTGTGTTCGTGGAACGGAAAGCTCTTGACTTTATCCCCTGACTCCAGGCAGACCCCGAACACCCAGCCGAGCTCCGGGAACGAGAGAATCAACAAGGCCAGAAGCCCGTCCCAGCCGAGGTCCTCGGCGAGCGGGTTCATCGAGGTCGGTCGCACGCTGTCGACGAGGACCACGACACTGCGGTCCACTGGCGCTCCGACGGGAGGCGCGGCGAGCCCCTCCAGTCGCTGCACCAATCCCCTCAGGTTCGCGAGCAGCTCCCGCTCGCCCCACGTCCGCGGGTCGACCACGATCGCTTCCGGCGACGCCTCCGGCCCGGACGGTTCCGGATTCAGCAGCCGTCGAAAAGCCTTCAGAGCGTTCGCTGGGACTTCCGCTTGCGCAAGGATCAGATACCTAGGCACTTCGACCTCCTGGCCGTCGCGGCGCTGGGTCGGCTTCCGATTCTCACGCCCCGAACAGGAGCCGCGACGAGGTGTCGCGGCTGGAGTACAGAGGCCCCGCAGACGGGAGGGTTGGGACCGGGATAGTCCCTTCCGGTGGAAACTGCGCCGACGCGGCGCTGGCAATCACGAGTGCCTGCGAGCCCGCTCTCCGTGCTCTCTCCCCTTCGCACCTCGGCACCTCTCCGCGCGCCACAAGGGCTACGCCTGCCCCGGATCTCGCAATCCGGCAGTCTACTCGCCGAGGACACGACTTTGGAGGTACCTGTTCACCATGACCGGCAACGCCGGTGCCGCAGCGCTTTCCTGGAACTGCCGGGTCTGCTCGCCAGAAGTGGGCCAGGCGGGTCTCGACCGGGCCGGAGAATCGATGTAGCCCGGGCGCTGCACCGCCGAGACGTCAGGCTCGGGGGATGGGACGGCGAAAGTGGATCTGGACGAAGCGGTGCGTGGAGTGGCGGGAGAAGTGCCGACCTGACATCTCGGTCGCCGCGGCGCAGAAGACGTGCTCGAGTGAGTGTCGGCGCCAGCGGCGGAAGCGGATGGCGAAGGCCTGGCGCGAGGCGAATGCCGAGGCCTATCGCAGGCGCGAGCGGGAGCCGGAGCGGCAGCGTCTACATCGAGAGCGCTCAAAGGGTGTCCGTGCTGCAACCCGACGCAATCAACATTCGCTGCGCTACAGTGTCTCCTCTCGTCGACCGATGCTCCTCACCATCTCCACCACCCACCGCCCCGCCTCCGACCTGGGCTATCTCCTCGCCAAGCACCCGGCGAAGTTCCAGAGCTTCGAGCTGGCGTTCGGAATGGCGCACGTCTTCTACACCGAGGCATCGGAGGAGCGGTGCGAGGTGGCGTTGCTGCTCGAGGTGGACCCGGTGGGACTCGTGCGCGGCCGGACGGCCGGCGCGGAGGGGCTCCTCGACCAGTACGTGAACGACCGGCCCTACGCCGCTTCGTCGTTCCTGAGCGTCGCGATCGCGCAGGTCTTCGGGAGCGCGCTGGGAGGCCGGAGCAAGGGGCGGCAGGAGCTGGCGGAGACCGCGATCCCGCTCAAGGCGCGGCTCCCGGTTCTCCCCTGCCGTGGCGGCGAGGACTTCCTGAGGCGGCTGTTCGAGCCGCTCGGGTACGAGGTGGAGGCGCGGCGCCTTACGCTCGACGACGCGTTCCCGGAGTGGGGCGAGAGCCCCTACGTCGACGTCACGCTGCGGCGGACGGCGACCCTCCGGGAGTTCCTCACGCATCTCTACGTCCTCGTCCCCGTCCTCGACGACGAGAAGCATTACTACGTCGGCACGGCGGAGGTGGAGAAGCTCCTCCGGTTCGGTGAGGGGTGGCTCGCCGCTCATCCGGAACGCGAGGCGATCACCCGGCGCTACCTGAAGCACAGCTTCCGCCTCACGCGCGAGGCGCTCGCGCGCCTGGTCTCCGACGAGGCCGAAGACCCGGACGCCGACGAACGCCGGCGCGACCGCGAGGAGGAGGCCGTCGAGGCGCGGATCAGCCTCAACCAGAAGCGGATGGGAACGGTGCTCGCCGCGCTGAAGGGGCTCGGGGCGCACCGCCTCCTCGACCTCGAATGCGGCGACGGGAAGGGTGGTCGCGGCAGCGGAGCCGGATCCGCCTCCTCCAGAGCGCGCTGAACTACCGCGACGCCCGGCTCGCGGGATTCGACGCGGCGGCGGTCGTGGAAGTCATCGAGCATCTCGAGCCGGGCCGCCTCGACGCCTTCGCGCGATCACTCCTCGAGTTCGCGCGGCCCGGGGCGATCGTCCTGACGACTCCGAACGCCGAGCACAACGTGAGGTTCGAGGGCCTCCCCGCCGGGAAGCTTCGCCATCGCGACCACCGTTTCGAGTGGAGCCGGGCCGAGTTCGAGGGGTGGTGCCGGGGGAAGGCGGAGGCCTTCGGCTACTCGGTGCGCTTCGCACCGGTCGGCCCGGCCGATTCGGAAGTCGGGGCTCCGACGCAGATGGCCGTCTTCACGAGGGCCGGGGCGTGAAGATCTCCATCCCGAACCTCTCGCTCGTCGTCCTCGTCGGCGCCTCGGGGTCGGGGAAGTCGTCGTTCGCACGAAAGCACTTCCTGCCGACCGAGGTCCTCTCCTCGGACTTCCGCCGCGGCCTCGTCGCGGACGACGAGAACGACCAGGGGGCGACGAACGACGCGTTCGAGGTGCTGCACTTCATCGCCCGCAAGCGCCTGGCGGCCGGCCGGCTCACGGTGATCGACGCCACGAACGTCCAGCCCGAGGCGCGAAAGCCCCTCGTCGCCCTGGCCCGCGAGTTCCACTGCCTGCCCGTCGCCGTCGTCCTGAATCTGCCGGAGAAGCTCTGCCACGAGAGGAACGCGTCGAGGCCCGACCGGTCGTTCGGACCGCACGTCGTGCGCGGACAGGTCCGGACGCTTCGGCAGTCGCTCCGCGGCCTCGGACGGGAGGGGTTCCGGCACGTCTTCGTCCTCGATTCTCCGGAGGAGGTCGAGGAGGCGTCCGTCGAGCGGGTGCCGCTCTACAACGACCGCCGGGGAGAGACCGGCCCCTTCGACATCATCGGCGACGTCCACGGCTGCTCCGCGGAGCTGCGGAGGCTCCTCGCGCGGCTCGGGTACGGCGAGACCGGCCATCCCGAGGGGCGGAGGGCGGTCTTCCTCGGCGACCTCGTCGACCGCGGCCCCGACACGCCCGGGGTCCTCCGCCTCGTCATGGGGATGGTCGAGGCGGGCACCGCCGTCTGCGTGCCGGGCAACCACGACATGAAGCTGAAGCGGAAGCTCGAGGGGAAGGACGTCCGCCTCACCCACGGGCTCGCCGAGTCGGTGGCGCAGCTCGAGAAGGAGCCGCCCGAGTTCGTGGAGAAGGCGACGGCCTTCCTCGATTCGCTCGTGAGCCACTACGTCCTCGACGGCGGGCGGCTCGTCGTGGCGCACGCCGGGATGCGCGCCGACATGCAGGGGCGCGGCTCGGGCCGCGTGCGCGACTTCGCGCTCTTCGGCGAGACGACCGGCGAGACCGACGAGTACGGCCTGCCGGTGCGCTTCAACTGGGCATCGGAGTACCGCGGGGCCGCCATGGTCGTCTACGGGCACACGCCCGTCGCCGAGCCGGAATGGCTGAACCGGACGATCAACGTCGACACGGGCTGCGTCTTCGGCGGGAGCCTCACGGCGCTCCGCTACCCGGAGAAGGAGCTCGTCTCGGTGAAGGCGGAGCGGACCTGGTACGAGCCCGCGCGCCCCTTCCTTCCCGAGGAGGTGCAGGCGCCTGCCCTGAGCACCCAGCACGCCCTGGACGACATGCTCGACCTCGAGGACGTCACCGGGAAGCGGCTCGTCACGACGCGACTCCACCGGAGCGTGACGATCCGCGAGGAGAACGCGGCGGCGGCGCTCGAGGTGATGAGCCGGTTCGGAGCGAACCCGAAGTGGCTCGTCTACCTGCCTCCCACGATGTCGCCGGCCGAGACGAGCGAGAGGGATGGGCTCCTCGAGCATCCCGCGGAAGCGTTCGCGTACTTCCGGCGCGAAGGGGTCCCGAGCGTCGTGTGCGAGGAGAAGCACATGGGCTCGAGGGCCGTCCTCGTCGTCTGCCGCAACGAGGAGGTCGCGCGGAAGCGGTTCGGGGTGGTCGGCGAGCGGATCGGCGCGTGCGTGACCCGTACGGGGCGGCGCTTCTTTGAGGACGAGGGGCTCGAGCAGGAGCTCCTCGCCCGGGTGGCCGGCGCGATCGGCCGGGCCGGGCTCTGGGAGGAGCTGAAGAGCGACTGGATGGTCCTCGACTGCGAGCTGATGCCGTGGTCGGTGAAGGCGCAGCAGGTCCTCCGGAGCCAGTACGCGCCGGTGGGCGCCGCCGCGAACGCCGCGCTGCCCCTCGCCGCGTCTCTCCTCGAGCGGTCTCTCGGGCGCGACGAGGCGTACGCGGCCGTCGCGGAGCGGGTCGCGGAGCGGGTCGGCCTGGCGCGGCGCTTCGTCTCGGCGTACCGGCACTACTGCTGGAGAGTCGAGGGGCTCGCCGACCTGAAGCTCGCGCCGTTCCACCTCCTCGCGACGGAAGCGGGCGTCCACGTCGACAGGAATCACCTCTGGCACATGGAGACGCTTCGCCGGATCGCCGAGGCCGACGGCGGGGTCGTCATCGCCACGCCGTACCGTGTCGTGGACGTGACCGATCCCGCGTCCGAGGCGGAGGGAATCTCGTGGTGGGAGGAGCTGACCGGCCGCGGGGGCGAGGGGATGGTCGTGAAGCCGCTCGACTTCGTGACAATGACCAGGGGGACTCGCGGGCTGACCCAGCCGGCGCTGAAGTGCCGCGGGCCGGAGTACCTCCGGATGATCTACGGCCCGGAGTACACGCTCCCCGCGAACCTCGAACGGCTGCGGAAGCGGGGGCTCGGCGCGAAGCGCTCCCTCGCGCTCCGCGAGTTCGCGCTCGGCGTCGAGGGGCTCGAGCGCTTCGTCCGCAGGGAGCCGCTTCGGCGCGTCCACGAGTGCGCGTTCGCCGTCCTTGCGCTCGAGAGCGAGCCGGTGGACCCGAGGCTCTGATGATCGACGCCGCCGTCCGCGCCGAGATCGCCGCGCGGCTCGCCAGAGTCGAGAAAGACGAGGGAGTCCGAATCCTCTACTGCGTCGAATCGGGAAGCCGTGCGTGGGGCTTCCCGTCGAAGGACTCCGACTACGACGTCCGGTTCGTCTACATCCACCCGCTGGCCTGGTATCTCTCGGTCGAGACGAACTCCCGCCGCGACGTGATCGAGCGACCCATCGTGGACGAGATCGACCTGAGCGGCTGGGAGATCCGGAAGGCGTTCCGGCTCTTCGCGAAGTCGAATCCGCCTCTCCTCGAGTGGCTGTCGTCTCCGATCCTCTACTCCGAGGCGTTCGCGTTCCGGAGTCGTCTCGAGGCGATGCTGCCGCTGTACTACGCCCCGACGGCGAGCCTCTATCACTACCTCCACATGGCGAAGGGAAACTTCCGCGACTACCTGCAGGGACCCGTCGTCTGGCTGAAGAAGTACTTCTACATCCTCCGGCCGCTCCTCGCGATCCGCTGGCTGGAGCAGGGGCGCGGCCCCGTGCCGATGCTCTTCACTGATCTCCTGGTCACCGTGGAAGATCAGCCGGCTCTCGTCGAGGCCGTACGGGGCCTGCGGGACAGGAAGATGGCGGGCGAGGAGCTCGACCGCGGTCCGGCGATACCCGTCATCAGCGCCTTCTGCGAGGCGGAGATCGTTCGCCTGCAGGGCCTTCACCCGGAGCGCGCGTTCGTGGCCCCCGACTTCGGGCCTCTGACGCTGCTCTTCCGCGAGCTGCTGGCGGTTTCCTGGGGAGCGCCCGCCGGCTGACGCGCGATGGCCTGTCTCCGGAGGCGGGGCCCGCCGGCGCGGCTGTCGCCTGCCCTCCGCGAGGTCGCGCCCGGCCCCCTACGGCGCCTTTGGCGGGTCGAGGAGGGCGTTGCGTCGGGCCGGCGATCCGGCGGCGAGACGGTCGAGAAGCTCGCCGACGGTCTTGACCCCCTCGCCGGCGAGAGTCCTCGCGAGACCTTCGCCTTCGACGAGGCGGATCCGGCGCTCGAGCTCCGGACGGAACGCGGGCGTGACGTAGAAGCCGGTCGTGGCCGAGAGGTGGGTCTCCTCGAGGGGCGCGAGGAAGATGAGCGCGTCGTAGCCGTCGGCCATCGTGGAGCCCGGCGCCGCGTTGAGCATCGTGTTGCCGACGAACCGAGCGGCGCCGAAGGGCGTTCCCGCGATCTCCAGGCCGACCGGGACGTTGCCGTTCGCGGCGAAGGCGCGGTCCCAGGCCCCGTCCTCCATTCGGACCCAGCGGTAGGCCTTCGACTCGAGGCCCTGGGCCGAGCGGGGGCCGCTGGTCTTCCTGATCCCTTCGACGGCGAGTGTCACATTGTGGAGGCGCACCGAGAAGGCGCGGCCCGGGTCGTACCGCGCGAAGAAGCCGGCGGCGTTGAGCTGCGGGCGCCCGTCCGCGTCGCGGAGGCGCATGTAGGCGTGGCGGGTGTTCGTGAGGAAGAACGCCTTCTCGCCCTCGCGGAAGCCGTGCATCCGCTCGCGGATCGTGGTGTAGAGAAAGAAGTCGCGGCCGGTGAGCGACTTCTGGAAGAGGTCGTAGTCGGCACGCGTTCGGATCGCGTCCCACCAGACGGGCTGGTCGACCCCCACGACGCGCACGCGCTCGCCGTGCCGCAGCCCCTGGTTCAGCTCGCGGAGGGAAGCGAGCAGGTCGAGGTAGGTCGCGTACCGCCAGCCGTATGCGGAGAAGTCGTCTCGGAAGACCGGGGCGAGGAGGCTCCGGTCGTCGACCGGGCTCGCGAGGTAGGCGTCGAGGTGCGGCTGCGCCGCGATCGAGAAGACCTCGACGAAGACGGTCCGGACGCGAGAATGGACGCGGCGGTCCCGGAGGAGCGACCGGTAGAGCTCGAACGGCTCGACGGCGTGGTGAAGGGCGTCGTCGAAGATCAGGAGGTCATGTCGATCGAGCGCCGCGAGGACGAGGTCGACGGGAGCCCGGCCGCGCTCAGAAAGGGCCCGGGTGTACGCGTCGGGCGCGCGGGGAGGCTCGGGAGGCGTCGCGGCCGCAAGGGCCGGCACGGCGAAGACGAGGGCCAGGACGGCTCCGGCCGCCGATGGGAGCGCGGCGCGAGCCGCGAGCCGCGATCGGCAGGTCGCCGGGGTTCCGCCCTTCCAGGATCCTCCGCGCATGACGCGCCCCTCCTCTTCCACGGACTTCGCTCCCGCGCTCGCGGGGCTCCGGCTGAACGCCGGCGGCCCGTGACGATCCCGAGAGATACGGACGATCCCTGAAGGGGTTACGGTCGGCTGCGCGATCCCGTCAATCGACCCACCGAGATCAGCTCTTCGCGTCCCACGCCTACGGACGCACCAGGTCCCACTCGATCTTCCCGTCCGGCATCAAGGCGCGCTTTCGGCCGTCCCGGAAGAACCGTAGTTCGATGGTCCGACCGATCTCGCCACCCTCCAACGTCACCATCGCCCCGGACTGGAGGGTTTGAGGCCCGCTCGGGTCGTCCTGATCGTTGCCGGCTTTCGAGACCTTGATCTGGATCCCGGGGTTTCGGACGGTGAGCAGCACTCGTGCGCTCTGGCTGAGCGGAACCTTCTCGCACGCGATCAACGGCGCTTCCACGACATAGCCCAGCGGCACCTGCTGGTAGATGGCCTTCATGCCGCAGAAGTCCTGGATCGTGAACCTCGCCGGCCGGAAGTCGAGCACGCTGTCGGGGGGGCATATCGCTGCGCCTGCGGGCACGAGGACCTGATGGAGGTTGGCAACCAGGCCCCGTCCATCGGACGCGACCTCGAGTGCCGGCCGCGCAGCCAGAGGAGCGGCCGCCGCCTGCAGCTGGAACAGCGCAGGGGCATCGAGGGAATACCGGCCGACTCCGAGCGGCTGATCGACCGTGACGACGAACCGCTCTCCGATCCGGGTCGCGTCGATCTGGTCGTCGTTGAAGGCGACCGTGTCGGGAGCGGCCCAGGAGAAGGTCTGGGTCACCTTCCCGGCGTAGCGCCGAATGGTCGTGGAGACGACGGTGAGGTCCTCGCCCACGGTCAGGTCGATGACGTGCGACCCGAGCTGGTCGGGGTGCGTTCCCGTCCAGGAGCCGACGATCGAGTAGGGGAGGCTCCTCGCCTCCTCCTGAACGGCCTCGGCCCGGCGGGCACCTTCGCTCATCTCGGGCCCACGGTTGCGGGAGGACCAGAAGGCGAGAGCCACGAGCAGCAGAACCGAACCGCAGATCAGCATCGCCTTGCGCGGGAGGCCTGCGCCCGGGCCGCGCTCCGGCGTTTCGCGGACATTGCCCTGGGTGACGGCCGGGGCTGGCGTCGGCTCGGACGCTCGCGGAGCCCTGTACTTGCCGACGACGACTCCGCAGCGCGGGCACTCCGACTCGGCGGAGCCGGAAGCGACCGCGTGACCGCACTTCGGGCATTTGGCCGCGTGAGAAGACGGAAGAGGGGTCTCCACCCGGGCCTGGGGTTCTGGAGCCGCGACCCGCGGAGTCTCGATGCTGCACGGGATGTGGATGCTCTCAAGGGCGGCCTGCCTGCCCCTGGCCACCTCCGGGGAAAGCCCGTCCCAAAGGACGGTCGACGGCTTTGCCAGCAACGGCGCAGCGCTTTCGACCGGGATTCGGAGGAGAGAGGCCAGGCGTTCCGTCAGCTCGGGGATCTCATCGGGAGCGAGGCGCGAGGCGTGGATGACGAGCCGATAGCGCATGGCGTTCTCGGGCATCGGGAAAGCATAGCAAGCGCGCCGTCGTTCGATCCCGTCGGACGGGGCGTCGCGGTGCTCGTGGGGAGACGGGGAGCGTGACGGGCGGCACGTGTTCGGAATGAGGGACGGGGCTACGCTTTCGCGCCGGAGGTGAACCGTCGATGCGATCCGCCCTGCTGGCCCTTCTGCTCGCTCCATCCGTCCTCCTCGGCGCCGACGCGAAGCCGGCTGCGGAGGTGAAGGTCGGGACCGGCATCGAGAACAGGGACGTCACCGGCGAGACCGACACGCTCCAGATCGCCGCCGACACGAACGTCTATCTGTGGGCGAGAGTCTCCGGCCTCCCCGCCGACACGACGGTGAAGCTCGTCTTCGCGCGCGGCGAGGGCGTCGCCTGGGAGCGCGAGCGCGCGACGGCGGGGTCTCCCTATCGCCTCTGGGTCTACAGGACGTTCCGGGCCGCCGACTCGGGCGAGTGGACCGCGAAGGTCCTCGGGCCCGACGGCGCCGAGCTCGGCTCGATGAAGCTCCAGGTCGAGGTCACGAAGTAGCCGCGGGGGACCTACTTCTGAGGCGGCACCGCCGGGCAAGGCCGGACGCCGGGAAGGAATTCCCCGCTCGAAGGGTCCGGGTCGAACGGCGGCGTCGAGAGGAAGACGCCGTCCGAGTAGAGGAGCTCGTCCGGTTCGGCGGTTCCGGCCTCGTGTTCGGCCGGGCCCGGCCCGGCCTCCGCGAGGCGAAGCACGAGAGACTCCGGGAGGCGCGAGAGCTCGCGCTCGCCCGCGGAGGAGAGGACGTAGTGCTCCCGGCTGGGGCCGGTTTCGTACCGGTACGGCCGTCCCCAGGGGTCCTCGACCGGGAACCTCCGCAGGTACACCGGGACGACGCGTGACCAGAGGCGCCCTCCCGAGGGCGGGTAGAGGCCGTAGTCGACGGCGTAGGCCTCGACGGCGGTCGCGATCGTCCGGATCTCCTGCATCGCCTTTCGGAGCCGGCGCACGGTCTCCTTCGTCCGCGCGTGGCTCGGGCCGGCCCGCGAGGCGATCCGCCATTCGCCCCTCGGCTCGCCGTCGGGCTCCGCCGCGGGACCCTCGCCGAAGTCCATGCTCCACGTCCAGTCGAACTTCACCTCGAGGTCGTCCGGGACGAGCCCCGGAACGCGGAAGACGACCGTCCGCGAGCCGGGCTCATCGTCCGGATCCTCGGCCACGACGGAGAGAACGAGGAGGTCGACAGGACACCCGATCCGACCGACCAGCGCCGCCGCGGCCGTGTCGAAGGTGAGGGGCGGGAAGTCATCCGCGGACTGACCGTGCAACGCCGAGGCCGGGACGACGGAGAAGGAAAGGGCCAGGATCGCCGCGGCTCTTCGCATGGTCGACCTCCTCGTTCTCGACGTCAGACCCGCGCGACCGCCGGGAGGTTCCCGGGTGGCGAGAGATCACCCGTTTCGGGCGCGACCCCGCCGTTCGCGCGCGCCTGAGAGACGAGCGACGCGGAAGCTCCGAACCTTGCGCCGCGTCGGATGCGGTCCCGGGCTCGACGGGGTCAGCCCCCGAGCCTGACGACCCGGTTCCCCGTCTCGTCCGCCTCGACGTCGACCCGAACCGGGAGGAACGCCCGGATGACCTCGATGTTCGTCGTGGCGTGGCGGGAAAGAGCCGCCGTACGGAAGGTGCCGGACCCGGCGAGGGCCATCGGGAGGAGGATCTGGTCGGCGAGGTGCTCGCCGACCGGGACGCCGGAGGCGAGGTAGTCCCTCACCTCGCGCGCGACGTTCTCGGCCACGTCCTCCGCGGAGACCCCCTTCTCGCCGAATCCGGTGAAGACCTCGGTGAGGCCCTCGCTCTCGACCTCGAGAGTGAGGACGTTGCCGGGGCCGGCGGAGTCGACGGAGACGGCCTCGAGCTTCTCCGCCCCCCACCCGAGAAGGCGCGAGACGACGGCCAGCTCGCGCGTCGCGATCTCGCGGGAGAGCTTCGAGACGACGGCCCGCGCGGCGCGCCGCTTCACCTCGCCGCGCTCGAGGAGCTCGAGCGGCCGGAGGCGGCGCGCCGGCGCGACCGTGACGATGCACTCGCCCCCGCCGGCGGGGTAGAAGCCCGGCTGAACGAGGACGGCGTCGACCGCCGCGCCCATGCGCGCGAGGAGCGGGAGGAACGCCCTCTCGAGGAAGTCGAAGGGAGGGGCCATCGGGTTGTGGGTGCCGCCGCGGAGGCGGACGGTGCTGGGGCCGCCGGCGAGGGCGAGCGCGGGAAGGATCGTCTGGAGGACGAGCGTCGTCGACCCGGCCGTCCCGACCGAGAAGTCGAAGCTCCCGTTCCGGAGCGCGCCCGGCTCGAACCTCAGCTCCCGCGAGCCGATCTCGGCACCCTTCGCGTGCGCCGATCCGACGGCCGCGGCGGCCTGGACGGCCGTCAGGTGCTGCCGCATGAGGCCCGGCTTCTGCCGGCCCGCGCGGATCCGCGTGATCTCCACCGGGCGGCGCGTCGTGAGGGAGAGGGCGAGCGCGGTCCGGAGGACCTGGCCGCCCCCTTCCCCCATGGAGCCGTCGATCCGGACGAGGCCCGTCATCCCTTCACGCAGACGACCTGGCGGAGCGTGTGGAGCACCTC